>JAGOMJ010000048.1 GCA_017993615.1 Smithella sp.
TTCGATAAATGCGTCGTGTTTTTCCGCGGTCATCCCGGTCATGGGCTGGAACCAGTGGGCAAAGTGGGTGGCCCCTTTTTCCAGAGCCCATTTCTTCATGGCCTCAGCCACGACATCGGCTGTCTTTGCGTCGATGGTTTTGCGCGCTTCGATCGCGTCCATCAGCTTCTTGAAAGCCTCTTTGGGAAGTCTTTCCCTCATGGCCTTTCGGTTAAAGGTGTCCTCCCCGAAATACTGCGATACGGGAACAAACTTTTCCTTTTCGATCAGATATTGTCTTTCTGCCGCGGTGGTTTGTTTCGTTTTTTTCATAATCGTATCAGCCCCTCTGTTTAAAATAGTGTATTCCGGTCATTTGTTTTCCTCGATCTTCCGGACACCGGTCGTGATCTGCCGGCGTGCAAATCCCTGCCCGTACAACTATCTCCGTTTAGCTTATATCCATGCACGTTTCGCCGGGAAACATTACCCCCTTTTCAACGGACGCCGGACTCACCGGTTGTGATGTTTCCTATACTCCAGAAAAGACGTTTTTTTCAAGCCTTTATCCGGAATATCTTTGACCTGCGGACATTTCGCAAAATCCGCACTCATCGCACGCAATTGTACTACAGAAAGCTGCGAATCGACCGAAAAATGCCCTGAGAGAAACTCCGACCGGAAAAGAATGCCCCAGCCTGATCAATCCAACTTGTTAAAATTCTTCTGCAGAAAAATGAATTTTAGGATATAAAGAAAGTCCAATCGCACAAAAACCGCCGCCATGAAGATGCTTTCTTTCGCAGAATCGTGTGCAGCGATTGAAACAATCCGGGCGCGCAAGAACCATTCCGGATCAGGCTTCTTTCAGATCAGATTATGACATGTCGGGAGGACAATGATGAGCGGCTTTTCCAATAAACTCGCCTTTATGACCGGAGGGTCCAGCGGCATCGGTCTGGCAACGGCCAATTTACTCGCGGCGCAGGGATGCAACCTTGTTTTATTTGCCCGAGGGCAGAAGATGCTGGATGAAGCATGCAAGACGGTCAAAACAAAAATGAAAAGCTCTTCTCAGAAGGTCAACGCCGTCTCCATGGACGTCGCGGACAATGATGATGTTCAGCAGAAAATCAAACTGGCCGTCGAAAAATTCGGCGTTCCCGATATTTTAATCAACAGCGCCGGTGTCGGTTCCGGGGATTATTTTGAAAATATTTCCTACGAACAATTCGACAGGTTACTCAAAATCAATGTGTACGGCACCCGGAATACCGTAAGCGCCATTCTGCCTTTCATGAAACAAAAGGGCGGGGGTCACATCGTTAATATTGCATCCGTTGCCGGATTGATCGGCATGTACGGTTATTCTCTGTACTGTACAAGTAAATATGCCATCGTGGGATTTTCGGAATGCCTGCGCAGCGAACTCAAGCGGTTTAATATTAACGTGACGCTCATTTGTCCGCCGGAAGTTAAGACTCCTTTTATCGAAGAAGAAGCAAAGACACTCCCGCCCGAGGCGCGGATCGTAAAGAATCTTGCCGGTCTGCTGACACCGGAACAGGCGGCAAAGGCAATTGTCCGCGGCATCCAAGGAAGGAAGTTTCTCTTCGTACCCGGCTTGATGGCCAGGTCTCTTCTGTTCTGGCACCGTATCAGCAACGGATGGCTTACGCGAACACCTTCTGATTTGATTATCAAACTCGCCGCCAGACGATCACGCCAATAAAGATATCTGCAAAAATATTCTGTCTGATGCGATGTTTTTTGACGTGGAGTTTCTTTCTATCGCTCTTTATTTTTCTTTTTTTTCTTCTTGACCGGTTGAACGATGCCGGAAGGCAGCGGCAGAGAGGTCATCAGTCGATACGCAATAGCCACTCCCAGCACAAACAGGATCATGCTTCCATATTGTCCGGGCGTGAGCGCCCCATACCGTATATCCCCGTTTTGTGCAGCGTCGAGACGGAGAAAATCCAGAAAAAATCTCACCGGCGTATAGAGAATCAAAACCGCGGCGGTATAACTTCCCGGTCTGGCCTGCAGGCGGTGCAGAACAAGCGTCACGGGGAAAAGGACAAGCAAGGTCAGCAGGAATTCATAAAACCCGAGATTATGCCGTGCGCCGCCCGGCTGTTGAAAGGCCAGGAAAAAATCGCTTAATTGGCCGGGATGATCAAAAATAATCGTGCAGCCGAGTCTGCCGAAAATCCATCCCAGAACCAGTCCCTGAAGGATGCATTCGGCAAAAAGCAGAGGCGAGCGGATTTTTCTTCGATAAACGAAAAACATGAACCCGAAGAGTCCGCCGAAAAAGCCTCCGAAAGAACTGAGCCCTTTCCAGAACTTCAGCAGGTAAACAGGCCCCTGCCGCATAATCTGATCGGGATGATAAAAAACGGCTTCGGCAATGTGTGCAAAAAAGAATGCCGACAGCAACGTATAGAGCAGGGCATCATCCATGTCTTCTTCGGGAATACCCGCCTGCTTCGCCCGATGCAACGCCAGCGCGCGACCGGTCAGAATGCCTGTAGCGGCCAGCACACCGAAAGGACTGATGTGCAAAACACCGATACGGAATAATTCGACGGTTTTGATATCGGGCAGCAAAAGTCTATGCCTCCATTCTTTTCATCAGGGAATCCCAGCCATCCCGGGTTTGAATTTTCAAAAAAGCGGGAAATCGCCTGCTGGTTGTAGCACATGTTTTATCGGAGTTCAGTTATTTTTTTTATTCCCCAAACCGTTCGGGACATCCGTAACCGGAAGGTCCGGATTTTTCATTGACAGGCCTTTTCGCTTTTCCTATACTTTCTGAAAGTCATTTTCATACGGGAAGCAAGGCAAGCCGCGTCCCCGGTCTTTTGAGCAAAGGACTCTTAACCCAACCCCGGCAAGAGGATCCAACATGAAAGTTCTCGTCATCAACAGCGGCAGTTCATCATTAAAATATGAGGTTTTTGACCTCAACGCCGAGCAATCGCTCATGAGCGGCGCGGTCTCGCGCATCGGCACGAAAGAGGCAGATCATGCGTGCGCCTGCGGTGACAAAAAACAGTTGACGAAAATTGAGGCGCCGGATCATCGCGCCGCGTTGGACTTTGTCCTTCAGGCAATAACCGGCATGGAAGGAACGCCGATTAAGAACCTGGAGGAAATCGACGCCGTGGCGCACCGCATCGGTCACGGCGGCTCGCTGTACCGCGGCCCCGTGGTCATTGATCAGAGCGTGATTGACGAAATCCGGCGGCTTATTCCCCTGATGCCGCTGCATCATCCCGCCATGCTGGCTGGTATCGATGCCTGCCAAAAAGCGCTGCCGGATATCCCGCATGTGGCCGTTTTCGACACCTCGTTTCACAGCGCCATTCCGGACGAAGCCGCCATTTACGGCCTGCCTCATGAATTTTTCACCGCCGGCGTAAGGAAATTCGGCTTTCACGGAAACTCGCATGAATATGTCGCCTCAAAGGCTGCCGAGTATCTGGAGACTCCGATGAGACGCCTGAATCTCATTTCCTGCCACCTGGGCAACGGGGCCAGCGTGTGCGCTATTCAGCGGGGACATTCCATCGACACCTCCATGGGCTTCAGCCCGCTGGAGGGGCTGATCATGGGCACGCGCATCGGCGATCTTGATCCGGGGATCATCCCCTATCTGATGCGTCAGCATCATCTGGACATCGATGCATTGGACAAAATGCTGAACAACAAAAGCGGGCTTCTGGGTATTTCCGGCGTGAGTTCCGATATGCGGGAAATTATCGCCGCAGCAGATGCCGACAACGCCCGCGCGCTTCTGGCCATTAAAGCGTTCTGTTACCGCATCAAGAAATACATCGGAGCGTATCACGGCGTTCTGGGCGGAGCCGATGCGTTGATTTTCACCGGCGGTATCGGCGAGAACAACCGCAGCATCCGTTCCCGCTGTGTGCAGGGCCTGGAGAAACTGGGATTTGCCATCGATAAAGTCCGCAACGATCGTTGCGAAGTCCATGCGGAAAAACCGGTCTGCGATATCAGCGCGCGCTACGCGAATACCCAGATTCTGGTCATCGCGACGGACGAGGAACTGATGATCGCCAGGCAGTGCGCCCGCGCGCTGGATTATACAAGTTCCATCAAACATCACCTGCTGGCCACGGACCGGCGTCCCATCCGCGTTTCGGTCTCCGTGCGCCACGCGCATTTAAGCAAATCGGATGTGGAAGCGCTGTTCGGACCGGGATATGTTCTGACATCCAAATCGCCCCTCTACATTGACAGCGAATTTGCCGCCAACGAAACCGTCGATCTCGTCGGGCCCCGCGGCCGGGTCAACAACGTCCGCATCATCGGGCCGGAACGACTCAAAACGCAGGTGGAAATATCCCGTACGGAGGAATTTCAGCTCGGCATCGATGCTCCCGTGCGTGAGTCGGGCGATCTGGACGGTACGCCCGGCATCATTCTGGAGGGACCGGCGGGACGGATCGAAATTCCCGAAGGCGTCATCTGCGCGATGCGGCACATCCACATGACACCGGAAGACGCCGAACTATACGGCGTCAAGGACAAAGATATCGTCATGGTGCGCATCGAAGGCGACCGCGAACTTATTTTCGGCGATGTGCTGGTACGCGTCAAACCCAATTATAAACTGGAAATGCATATTGATACGGACGAGGCCAACGCGGCGGAACTGCCGCCGGTATCCGAAGGTTATCTGGTACGCATCGAGTCGCGCAATTAGATGGAAGCCCCCCAAAGGACTGGTACATTGGACGGCAGCGCGATTCCCTGTTTGCCAGAGTGTTCAATTTATGATAAGCACTTAAAGCTCTCCCTGAAAAGAGAGCTTTTTTAATGAGACCCAAATTTCAGAAACGTAGTGAGACTTGCTAAAATCGAGCGAAGCGAAGATTGAAGCATAGGTCGAACTATCCCGCAAAGCGGTGGAAGTGTACTGAAATTTGATGGTCGAATTATCCCCGAGGCGAATAACCTAAAGGTCACTATAGGCCGAGCGGGATAATTGTGGGTCTAATTCCCCGACCCTTGGGGCGCAAGTTTCTTTGGATACTTCGCTGCTTGCGGCGGTGTTGTTTAATCCAGAATTTTCGCGGCAAACAACCGGCTTTGATGACTAAAAAAAAACTGAAAATTATGCTGATCAATCCTCCCAACTGCGGGAGGAGCATCCCCGAAGAAGAATACGGAATCACATCGCTGAAACAGATTTTTAAGGGAGAACCTTTTAATCTGGAAGTGCTGGCCGGTCCGCTGATCGATCATGACGTGATGATTATGGATTTGAAATGCGAACCGGACGGCGCCCTCTGGAAGGCCTTCGATGATTTTCAGCCCGATGTAGTCGGCCTGACGTCGCTCACCTGCGAAGCCAATACGGTTATCGGCATTGCCCGCGGAGTAAAAGAAAAAAGCAATGCCATCGTCGTGATCGGCGGAAATCACGCCACCTACAACCCGGAATATTTTAACCGTGCTGACTTCGATTACATTGCCGTCGGGCTGGCCAAGAAGAGTTTCCGCGACCTGATTGATCATCTGGCTTTCGGCCGTGAACCAACGGGTCTGGCCGGCATTGCCAGATGCGCGCCCGGCGCGCCGCTGGCCTATACAAAACGATCGTTCGATGAAAAGGATTTAATGGATGATATCCCACCCCGCTACGATCTGGTCGCCCAATACAGAGATCGCTATTTCCTGGAACATCTCGGTCTGACGATGGGTTTTGTTATTACCGCCTACGGCTGCACGCACCGGTGTTCTTTCTGCACCATTCCGGAAATGACGGGAGGAAAATATTTGAACCACTCCGCCGGGGCCGTCCTTCGCGATATTCAATTGCTCGGCGATATTCCCTTCATCAGAATGGTGGACGCCAACACGTTCGGTAATCTGTCTTTATCGCTTGACCTTTACGCAAAAATCATGCAATCCGGTATCCGGAAAAAGTTTTTTGCCGATGTCCGGGCCGACACAATCGTCAAAAATCCGGATCTGATGAAAAAATGGAAAGAGGCCGGACTTTACGCGGTGGTGATCGGTTTTGAGGATTTTCAGGACGCTCGCCTTGACGGCTATAACAAAAAATATCAGGGACGCGTCATCCATGAGGCCATTGAAATTCTGCATGACCTGGGCATCATCATGGTCGGCGATTTCATCGCCTCGCCCGATTATGACGAAAGCGATTTCGAAAAACTGGAGGCGTTTATTGTCGCCCATAAAATCCAGATTCCGGTGATTTCGGTTTTAACGCCCATTCCGGGCACGCCGCTTTATGAAAAGATGAAAAAAGATATTGTCACTGACGATCTGGATTACTATACGTTTACGAACGCCGTAACGAAAACAAAAATGCCGGAAGCCCGGTTCTATAAAACATTTGCCGATATGGTCAAAAGACTGCATCGTCAGCCGCACAAAACCACTTAAAGAAAGGACTTTATGGACGTTTACATCAACGACATTGCCGCGTTTCTGCCCAACGATCCGGTGACTAACGACGAAATGGAAACGGTGCTGGGCGCCGTGCACAATATTCCCTCCCGGATAAAAAACAGAATTTTGAAAAATAACGGCATCGAAAAACGCTATTACGCCATTGACCGCAAAACGGGCGAACTCAACTACACCAATGCCCGGCTGACCGCCGAAGCCGTACGCAGATTGAAACCCTATGAAGGCTTTTCGGTCAACGACATCCAGATGCTCTGTTGCGGAACCTCCACTCCCGACGTGCTTCTCCCCGGTCACGGTCTGATGGTGCAGGGCGAACTGGGCATCCCGTCGTGCGAAGTCATCACAACCGCGGGCATCTGCCTGTGCGGCATCACGTCATTCAAGACCGCTTATGCCAACGTCGCTCTGGGGCTGAGCGACAACGCCGTGTCTACCGGCTCGGAACTGGCATCATCCTTGATCAAGTCGAATTTTTTTGAGCATCTCCATGGCGATCGCGATTTCAAGAATCATCCCGTCCTGCCCTTTGAGTCGGATTTCCTGCGCTGGATGCTCTCCGACGCGGCCGGCGCCGTTTTTATGTCCGGCAAAAAAAACCGAAACGGTCTTTCGTTGCGCGTGGACTGGATCGAAAACATTGCTTATGCGGGACAGATGAAAACCTGCATGTACGCCGGCGCGCACAAAAAAGAAGACGGCACAGTGATCGGCTGGCGTCAGCTTCATTCGCTGGAAGAGGCGCTGAGCAGTAATTATTTCGCTCTCAAGCAGGACACCGAACTGCTCAACCGGGAAATCGTCCGCGTGATGATCGATCTGGGCCTTTCCCATACCGTTGAACGAAGAAAAATAAAACCGGATGACATAGACTGGTACCTTCCTCATTATTCATCGGATTTCTTCCGGGAAAAAATCTTTAACGCCATGGAAGGAATCGGTTTCAGAATTCCCTTTGAAAAGTGGTTTACCAACCTGGCCTACAAGGGCAACACGGGGTCTGCTTCCATTTACGTGATCATGGAAGAATTGTTCCAGTCGGGTCAATTGAAGAGCGGACAGAAACTTCTCTGCTTTATACCGGAAAGCGGCCGGTTTTCCGTCGCCTATGTTCTGCTGACGGTGGTCTGAGTCCTGTATCAATTTTTATTCAGAAAATGTTTTCCCGCCAGAATGGGATGGCGATAAATCATGCGCGGACCGGCATACCGCATCACCGCTTTGATTTTTTCCCGCATGTCCGGTTTATAGCAGTGGACGGGACATTTTGAGCATTTGGGCTTATTCGTCTTGAGTGGACATTTTTCCAGGCGTTGTCCGACGTAGGTCAGCAACGCTTCGCAGTCAACGCAACGATGATCCCGACTGTCATGATGACCGCGGCAGTAAAGATCAATCATCACACTGACGGTTTTAAATTCCTGTTCCATTGTCCTTCATGAAGACTTTAAGATCTTTCCCCTCAAGCTCAGCACGATTTCTTTCATGGGAATCTCCTTGCCTGCCGCCTCCATGCCTTTTTTGACAATCATCGGCATTCCCGAACAGCAGGGCACCTCCATCACCACCACGGTGACGCTCCTGATTCCGGCGGTTTTGAAGATGTCGGCAAATTTTTGCACATACTCCGGGACATCGTCAAATTTCGGACATCCCATCATCACCACTTTTCCCTTCATTAAATCGCGATGAAGGGTGGGAAAGGCGACGGCCGTGCAGTCCGCAAGGATCAGCAGGTCGCCGCCTTTCAGGAAGGGGGCACTGGCCGGAATTAATTTGATCTGAATCGGCCAGTGGGTGAGAACGGATTCTTGTTCCACATTGTCGAAGTGTTTCGGCTTATTGGCCTCTGCGCAGGCGGAGGGTTTGTCAAAAATCTGAATGTGAGTTGACGGACAACCGCAAGGCATCGTCTCCGGTTCTTTTTCCTTTTTTGCCAGATGTTTTTTGACGGCTTCTTCATCAAACGGAGACGCTTCGCGCTCGACAATTTTCAGCGCACCCGTAGGGCATTCGCCGATACAGGCACCCAGGCCGTCGCAGAACGTCTCCGATACCACCTTGGCCTTGCCGTCGATGATTTGCAGAGCGCCCTCGGCGCAGCCGGTCACGCAATTGCCGCAACCGTTACACAATTCTTCTTCAATCTCGATAATCTTGCGTAATATTTTCATAATTTATGCCTCTATTTCTACATCCGACACCGGATGTGCCACACAGGGGTAGATGTATCCGTCCGCTTTTTCCTCATCGGACAGTTCGTTTTCACTCATTTCTACCTTGCCCTTGTTCAGTTTAGATTTGCATGTCCCGCAGACGCCGGACCGGCACGCGTATTCAATCTCCACACCGTTCGCTTCCGCCAGTTCAAGCAACGTCGCATCTCCCGCGGTCGATATGGATTTTCCCGACTTGATGAAGTTCACCTGAAAGCTTGCCGCTTTCGGCGTCTCCGCCGGTGCGCTTTCAACCGGCTGAACTGCCGAGATAGGCGGCTTTGGAACGTCGCGCGCATCAACCTTCTCCCCTTTGGCCACCCGCCCTTCGCCAAAACTTTCCGTGTGCAGATGGGCAAGATTAAAACCGAGTAATTTTAAATTTTCCTTAACCGCTTCCATGAACGGCGAAGGACCGCACATGAAAATATGCCGCTCCAGAATATCCGGCGTGAACAGTTTCAGCATTTTCTCGTCACAGCGGCCGGTCAGACCAGTCCATGCATCCGCGCCGGTGACGCGGCTGGTGCAGGTTATACCCACGCGGATGCCGCTGTGGCGCGACGACATCCAGTCAAGCTCGTTTTTGAAGATGATCTCGCGCGGAGACTTGGCAGATACCAGCAGGCGCGCGTCCACATCGGCCGCCGTGTCCACGATCCAGCGGAGCATGGACATGACCGGTGTGATCCCGCTGCCCGCACCGATAAACAGAATCTTTTGCGACGGGTAGTTAAAGCACGAAAACAATCCCGACGGACCGTGCACGGCAAGATGGTCGCCGAGCTTCACATGGTCGTGCATCCAGTTCGAGACCAGGCCCTGCGGTGTGCGCTTGATCGTCATTTCCAGGCAGTGTGGACGCGAAGGGCTCGATGAGATCGTGTAAGAACGGCGCACGTCCGTGCCGTTGATGTTCACCTTGATGGTGACGAACTGACCGGGTTTGAAGGAAAACAGAACCGGCGACAAGCCGACCAGTCGAAATGTCTTGACATCATCCGTTTCGTCGATGATATCGGCGATCTTCAGTTGAATATCTCCTTGCGTCCACAGAGGAATTTCGTGATGTCTTTCGACCAAATTTTCCAGGAGCGGACTGGCTGACGGAGGCGGTTCAATGTCGGGCGTCACAAAACGCGGACGCGTCTGGTCAGGCGCGACCGGTTGAGATTCAATTTGAAATCTCAATATATACTCACCCAATTCGGCAATATCTCCTGAATTAACCGCTGTCGGCTGCATAGGGGCGATCTTCCGGCCGTTCAGCAACGTGCCGTTGAGGCTGTTGAGATCCACCAGAAACCAGCGGCCCGCGTCCTTCTGAAACATGGCGTGAATGCGCGACAGGGCGGTATCTTCAAGCTGAATATCCGCACCCGCGGCGCGTCCGATGATCATATGACCGCCGAGGGTTATGGTTTCAATCACTTCATTGCCGCGGGACACGATCACTATATTCTGTTCGTTTCTTTCTGACGACACAGGGGAATTCCTCTCTTTTTTCACGATTCTCTCTTTCTGCTGGTGACTCTCCCGAATTTTTCATCCGGGAGAATCACCGAGTTTAATGATCGGCCATCGATTATTTGCCGGCCATCATAGCGGCAACATCATCCGCGACTGTGCCGATCGGTTTGATATCGAATTTTTCCACCAGCACCTTCGCAACCGTGGGTGACAAGAAGGCCGGCAGCGTCGGGCCCAGGCGGATTCCCTTGACGTTGAGATACAGCAGGGCCAACAGCACGGCCACCGCCTTCTGCTCGTACCAGGCGATATCAAAGGAAATCGGCAATTCGTTGATGTCTTTGAGGCCGAAAACTTCCTTCAGCTTCAACGCGATCACCGCCAGCGAGTAGGAGTCATTGCACTGTCCTGCATCGAGCACTCTGGGAATGCCGCCGATATCGCCCAGCGGCAATTTGTTGTAGCGATACTTGGCGCAGCCTGCGGTCAGAATCACGGTGTCTTTGGGCAGCGCTTCGGCGACTTCGGTAAAGTAGCCGCGAGCTTTTTGTCTTCCATCGCAACCAGCCATAACGACAAAGCGTTTGATCGCACCCGATTTCACGGCGGTGACGACCTTGTCGGCGAGCGCCAGCACCTGGTTATGCGCAAATCCACCGACAATCTTGCCGGTTTCAATTTCCTTGGGCGGGGGGCAGGTCTTCGCCATAGCGATGACATCCGAGAAATCCTTTGCGCCGCCTGCGGGCCTATCCGCGATATGTTTGGCTCCGGGATAGTTGACAACGCTGGTCGTAAACAGACGGTTCAAATACGTATTGTCTTTTTTTATCGGAATCAAACAATTGGTGGTCAGAATAATCGGACCGTTGAAGGTTTCAAACTCCTCGTTCTGATGCCACCACGACGAGCCGTAGTTGCCCACGAAATGACTGTATTTTTTAAACGCCGGATAATAGTTGGCCGGCAGCATCTCGCCGTGCGTATACACATCCACGCCGGCACCTTCCGTTTGCCTGAGCAACTCTTCCATATCCTTCAGGTCGTGGCCTGAAATCAGAATGCCGGGATTATTGCGAACGCCAATGTTGACTTCCGTAATTTCGGGATTCCCGTAGGTTTTGGTATTGGCCTCATCCAGAAGCGCCATGGTGTTCACAGCCGACTCACCGGCTTTCATGACCATGGCAATCATTGCCTCCACGGAAAGATCTTTTGTGGTGGATGCCAGCGCTTCCATGATGAAGGCATAGACATCATCTTTCTCATAGCCCAAAACGGCGGCATGTTCCGCGTAGGCAGCAATGCCCTTGAGTCCGAAAATGAGCAGGGATCGCAGGGAGGTTACGTCCTCATTCGACGCGGCATTGATGCGCACTTCCTCCGACATGGCCTTAGCCATAATCTCTTCTCTACTTTTCGGTGTCCATGTGACACAGTCAGGCTGTGCGCCCGACAGGGAGGAAGCCGCCTTTGCGTTGACCTCGTCACGGATCTTCAGTCCTTCTTCAATTTTATCAATTATGCGACCATCGTCCCAGGCTACGTTGGTAATGGTGGTGAAAAGCGCCTCGCAAACATAACGACTTGCTTTTTTATCCACCGCATTTAATTTTTCAGCGGCGACCGCAATACCCTTGCACACATAAATGAGAAGATCCTGAAGGGCCGCTGTTGCATCGGGCTTGCCGCAAACACCTTTGACCGTGCATCCCTGATTTTTAACCGTTTCCTGACATTGATAGCAAAACATATGAAACCTCCCTGTAAAAGATTATTTGTCTTTTTGTTGGTGAGTATAGTTAAAAAACTAACGCGTTTCCTTGACTTATGTTAAGAAAACGATATATTTTTTCTCCGAAGGACGTAACCTATGAAAAAAGCGCGGGATATTCTAATCAGAAGCCAGCTTTTCGGTGGATTGCCTCAAGAGTATATCACAGAAATCGAAAAAATTGCAGTCGATAAACATTACAATAAAGGCGATATTATTTTTTATGATGGAGACAACGGTGTCGGATTTTATCTAGTTGCCGCCGGTAGCGTCAATGTTTACAAACTCTCTCCCGACGGCAAAGAACAGATTTTCCATATTGTAAAGGAGGGCGAAACCATCGGCGCGGTACCCGTTTTTTCCGGCAAGTCTTTTCCCGCCAATGCCCGGGCGCTTTCCAAAACGCATCTTTTATTTTTCGACCGGATAAAATTCATTGAGCTCATTTCCGGCAAGCCGGATCTCACCATGAATATTCTGGCGCTGCTTTCCATGCGCTTGCGTGAATTCACCGTCCAGGTGGAAAATCTGTCCCTCAAGGAAATACCCGGCCGCCTCGCCTCCTATCTGCTTTATCTTGCGCAGGAACAGGGCAACAAGCATTTCGTCAAACTTAACATTTCCAAATTACAACTTTCCAACATTCTGGGGACGGTGCCGGAATCACTTTCCAGAGCCTTGAGCAATATGAAGGCGAAAAAGCTTATCGAGGAAGAAGATGCCGGTATCCGATTGCTCAACCGAGCCGAGTTGGAAGATCTGGCCGAAAGAGGGAAGACCTCAAATTAATCGAACGGCAAGAGAAGATCCATTGGTTGAGAAATCCCTGCCTGCGTTGATGCGCATTGAGAAATGAATCTGACCACAGCAGCGCCCATTCTGCGTGATCGTTTTAAAACCGTTCAGAAAATAACGAACCTCGCGGCGATGAAAGCATCGCGGTAACGGACGGTTTGCAAACCGCTTAAAAATTTACCGGCAGGTTAGATCGGACTTTCTCCACATCGTCCTTTTTTCATTGCTCAAACGATTATTGATTTTCTTCAAGCCACAACTCGCGTGTGATATCCACAATTTTCCGGCGATGGTCATCATTTAGAATGATTTTCGGCGAGTTTGTAACTGTTGTGTCGCGATTTTCCACAATCAGCACGGAGGTATCCCTATCCAGCGTATGACTGTGCCAGACGCCGCGCTTAACGTTGTAAATTTTCCGAGGCTGCATATCGACGGCTGTAATCGACGTGACCGTATCTTTTCCTTCTCCCAGAAAAAGGATGCAGCGCCCTTCCAAAAGCACAAACACCTCATCGGTTTCATTGTGCCGCTGCACGGCGAAAATGCGTTCAGGCAGCAGTTCATCACAATAACGCAGAATCGCCACACGCCATTGATCGCAATCAATCAGCGGCTGGTAGCCCTCACCTTCAAAACTGCGAATATCCAGCAGTGTTTTATCAATCTTTTTCACTTACGATCTCCATTTTATAATATCGGTTTTTCTAGCATATCTTCCGTTTTCGTGCAGCCGTTTTTTGATCATTCCAGAAAATGGTTCTATCAAAAATCCACGACCGGTTGACAGGCAGGGTTGTTGACGGATTAAAGAAAACAGCTCCCCAACTTTGAAATGTTCAGGAGCTGTCATGTTGATCCAAATCGATCTTTTAAACCGGTTTTGATTTGCCTGATCGTACCCGCAGACAAATGAAAGTCGACAAAAGTATCCCGATCATCACAAAAGGCCACGTGCCGGACATCAGCAGAAGGGCAAATCCGATTAAGGGGTAAAGTGCCCACCGCACTGTCGCCCTGATCAGAGGTTTATCTTTGATAAAATTGGCTGCCAGAGAACCGTAGCGGTAATACCAGGCAACAAACTTTCGTCCGGCATCATTGGTCAGCAGATAATTGTCTCTGAACCAGCGAAGGATTTCAACCTGGCCGGCCATGGGCGATCCGAATGCCGCTGTCGCAATAAAACAGGGCCCGTTGTCGCCTGCATCATACAGGTATTTCGTGGTCACACTGAAAGTATCGGAGATGTCACCGATAGTCAGTTCGGCATCGGTGGTCGTATGAAAAACGGAAGACGATGTCTGCCTGACCGTCACGGTATCCCCGTTATTGACAGTCCCATCTTCACTGGTGTAATCGCCGCCGTTGATGGAGTATGTGCCTCCTGTAATGGAGATGACAACGCTTGCATCAACGCCGGATACGGTAATGGTGTTGGATGTAATCGTGCGGTTCCAGTCAACCTCCGTTTGATCGACAAACGTAAACGGATCAGGGGTTTTATCAAGGTTGGGATCGTACTGCCAAAAGTCTTTGTGCTTCGCCGTTTCGCTCAATCCTAACCCGATGTAGCCTTTGCTGCCGATGGAAAAACCGACGGCTAAACCTCTTGCCGCTCCTTCGAAATCAACTTTTGGAGTCCAGGTGTCGGTGGCCGGATTGTACTCTCCAAAATCTTTATAGGCTGTCGCGCCGTCACCTCCCATACCGACATACCCCTTATCGTCCATGGGAAAACCGACCGCACCATACCGGGCTGTTTCGCCAGCATTTATCTTTTGCACCCAGGCATCGGTCGCCGGATCGTATACCCAAAAATCTTTAAATTTTGTCGCACCATTCAATCCTGTACCGACGTACCCTTTGCTGCCGATGGAAAAACCGACGGCAAAAATTCTCTCTTCTCCTCCAAATTCAGTCTTTTGCGTCCAGGCATCGGCCATCGGATCGTATGCCCAAAAATCCTTGTAATTTGTCGAACCGTCACCTCCGGTACCGATATATCCAATATCGCCAACGGCAAACCCGACGGCACCATTTCTGATTACGCCGCCGAAATCCGTTTTCCGGGTCCAGACATTAGCAACCGGATCGTATGCCCAAAAATCCTTGTAGTTTATTGAATCGTCATACCCTGTACCGACATATCCCTTGCCGTCGATAACAAACCCCGCAGCCGCATACCGCTTTCCACCGCCGAAATCCGCCTTCTGGGTCCAGACATTGGCAACCGGATCATATTCCCAAAAATCTTTATAGGCCGTTGAACCATCATATCCCGTGCCGACATACCCTTTGCCGTCGATGGCAAAACCGACAGCTGCATACCGGCCTGCTCCGCCGAAATCCGCCTTCTTTTCCGCGTAAAGCATACCGACATGAAGAAAACTTAAGAATAAGACCACGATGACCAGAACATATTTTTTCATACGGAATCTCTCCTGCTGGTATCTTCACCCATCATCTCTTGATGGATGTTATTTCAGTACCCCCATCCTGTTTAAATCATCCATCGTCACGACGGGCGGCATATCGTTGTTTCTGATTTTAGCCACCACCAATGAAGCCACTTTTGCGGCTTTGTCCGGGGTTGCAAATCCTTTGTTTCCCGGCAAAGCCGGTATATTCGGCTGATGGATAAAAGTTTTGCCGTTCATCAAAATATCATATCCATACGTATTACTGGCCGAAGGAATAATCCTGAAGGTTATTTTTGCATCAGCATAAGGGCCTCTCCGGACTTTAGTTTCCTGACCCGTTTCTTTGTTGACAGCCTCTTTACAAACGGACAGCTCCGTTTGAAAAACGACAACCAGTGCAGATATAACCATCATGGAAAAAACCCAAAGCAGGGTTTTTCTTTTTCCCATCGGAAACGATCCTCATTCAGCAAGAACTTTATGACTGTAATTTTTTTTGCAAGTCGATGAAATATAGGCAATCTGTCCCGGACTGTCAAGGAAACATTGACCGTCACAAAAATCATCTGCGGCAGTCATGATTACGTTTGCAGACACGTCACGCCTTTTAAAAACAGGTAAAAATAATAAATCGGACATTCACAGAATGAATGCCCGATTTATTGATAAAGGTTGCTTTGTATCAAAGCAATTATTTGGCAGCAGGAGCGGCTTCAGGAGCCGGAGCAGCTTCAGGTGCAGGTGCCGGAGCGGCTTCAGGTGCAGGTGCCGGAGCGGCTTCAGGTGCAGGTGCTTCAACTGCCGGAGCCTCTGCAGGTGCTGTCTCCTCAGCTTTTTTGCAACCAACGACTGCCAATGACAGTGAGGCAACAAACAGCATAGCAACAAAAATAGCAAATATTTTTTTCATCAACCGTGAACCTCCTTTCAAAGATTTTAGGGACCTGGTTTATGGACCAAGTTTTTGTATGGGAGATACGCTATACTCTATTTAAAAGTTTTGTCAAGAGTCAAAAATAAAAAGGCTTTTTCATGAACGATCCTCCTTTTTTCCGGTTTCCCTGAAAATCATATATGGATTCGTTTAAACAAACATCCTTTTTTAAGAAAATACCGTAAAGGTCTTGACAAGCAACACCGTTTTATGCGTTAGTGTGCTTAATCATTAACGGCTCAAAAGCCATCCAGTTTAATGCCTGCTCGAGATCGCCTCTCAGCAGGCATTATTTTATTGTTCGGATTGATCCGTTCATCCTGCGCTAGGCCGCTCTCCTTGAGCTTCCCGCACATCATGCATTGAGAAATTTTTTATACCATAAAAGAGTGGCACCCTGTCATTCCCGGCATTATCATTTCCTGACCGACGATATTTGTACATGCCCGGGTAATTGACAGAACCGGTCAAATCATGTTAAAGCGCGGAAAATTCTGCGAAACAAGGTTGCCCCTGTAGCTCAGAAGGATAGAGCAACGGATTCCTAATCCGTGTGCCGCGCGTTCGACTCGCGCCAGGGGCACCAA
>JAGOMJ010000095.1 GCA_017993615.1 Smithella sp.
GCCGCCTCTCTGACAGGCCTTTATGTCATCGATGTCAATCTGATTCAGGGGCCTATGGTGACGGATATTTCCGGTTCGATCGGCATGCCGCCCTATGAAGGATTCTTCGAATCGATTGAAAAATCGCTTCATGAAAAAGCCGGTTTCATTCTAAAGGAATTTGAAGAACGCTGCCGGAAATCCGGTGTCAAGGCCGCCACGAACAGGAAAACCGGTAAAATCAGCCCGATTATTATCGAAGAAGCTCAGAATGCCGATCTGATTCTAATGGCAAAAAAGGGAGAACATTTCCACCTGAAGGAAGGCGGTCTGCTGGGGTCGGTTGCCGAGTCGGTCACCCGCAATTCCGGAAAACCGGTACTGGTTACTCCGGAAAATTTTGTCGAGATAGAAAGCATGGCGCTGGCCTTTGACGGCAGCGAGTCGGCAACAAAAGCCCTGCGTCTCTCTTTGAACTTATCCAAAAAAACCTCTTGGCCGCTGACGGTGGTTATTGTCAGCCCGGATGAGAAAAAAGCCGAGGCGTTATCCGGGAAGGTGGATAAAATGATTCAGCAGGATCCGGACGAGGCCTCGATTGACTGCGAAACGATCATTCTGTCCGGGAAAGAACAGGATGAAATCGTCAAATTCATCCGGGAAGGCTCTGTGGAATTAATCGTCATGGGAGCTTTCGGTCACAATCGTCTGCGCGAATTGCTGCTCGGCAGTACCACATCTCACGTTATCCACAAAAGTCCGATTCCCGTGTTGTTGATCCGGTAACCTGAAGGATTTTTCAACGCCCGAGTCGACAATAACAGCACGTAACACAGAAAAAAATGGAACATCATTACGGCAAAAATATTCTTCCGCTGTCGACATTCGATAATGAAACTTTCATCGGATCATCCCCTCTGGAAATATTATTTTTTTACAAAAAAGATCTTCCCATATTAAAGCTCAAAGAAAGTCTGTTAAAGACGATTCATTATTACAATCTTTTTTCCAGTCGACTGATCATGATCGGCGATCATAAATTTGCGCTTCTGTATTGCACGGATGGAGCCGTTGCCAATGATCTGCGGCCTGTCGATGCCTGCTTTGATGACAGCCGCATTGAGGAGATCAGGAAAGAAATGGTGCATGTTCAAACCTTGCCGGGCGAACCTCTCTTTGCTGTAACCGGTATTCCTTTCAAAAACGGGATACTGGCCGGCATCAGTTGCTCTCACGCGGTGGCGGATGGTATTTCCCTGGTGCTTTTTCTTTACGCCTGGATGTGCATAACGGACGGAAAAAATTTTCTTCCACCGTCGCCCCAGAGATTGTTTCAAGGTCCGCCCGTCCATTTCGATCCAACAGACAGAGCGCTTGTCCCCCCCTTATCCGCGTTGGACGAGAAAATACGAAAAAAAGTGGAAATCGATAACGTCGCCGAGATCTTCACCGCCACAGAGTATTTTACCGATGACTTTCTCAATGACATAAAAGCCGAAGCAAAAAAAGAACGATGTGAAATTTCCAACCATCAGATTATGACGACTTTTTTATTAAAAAAATATCACCGTAAAATCCTGCCGGACACCGACCGGATCGTTTTAAAAAATCCCATCAATCTCAGAGACATCCATCCGGATATTGATCCGATGTATATCGGCAGTTCAAATTTCAACAACTTCATACAGTTCACCAAAGAAGAAATCGACAGGCTTTCGATATCTCAAATCGCGTCTCGTATTAAAAAATCAATCGCTGATGTGCGCAATGAAAGTTATGCGCGGGAAATAGCACATTTATCCCCGTACGGAATTGAAATCAATATGGATGTCTTCAGAAGAAACCGCCCTCCCTACAGCGTGGGAACGAATGTCGTCTCCAGCAACCTGACGCATCTGAACGATCTTGAATCCATGTTTGTGGGACCAGAAACCGGAAGCCTGTTGCATATCGGCCTGGCAGTCCAAACCGGATTTACCATGCTGAAAGAAAAGAGCGGGCGGATCTTTGCTCAGATAACCGGCAGGCATCCATTAACCTGATGCCGATAACCTTTACGGGCGGTGACGCGATGTCCGTCATCGCTGGCTCGGCAATCAGCCAATGTCTTAAAACCTGTTTTTCTCCAGGGCATCTTTTAACTGATCGAGCAGGTCATGTCTGGTCAAATCAAAATGGATCGGTGTGACTGTAATGAATCCGGACGTCAGCGCGCCGACGTCGGTATCTTTCTGCCGGGTGGCGGAAGACGACTCCCCGGCAAACCAGTAATAGGTATTTTCCCGCGGGTCCGTCCGTTTTTCGAAATACTCCACGATATTGGTCTGCGCCTGACGGACAACCACAACGCCCTTGATCTTTCCCTGGGGAAGGCAGGGCACGTTGACATTAATCGCGCTGCCCAGAAGTTGTTCCCGGTGATTGAGAATCATGCGGGTCATTTTACGCGCAAATTTGGCGGCAAACGTAAAATCCGCTTCTTTGTGCGTGTCCAGAGAAACCGCCATGGACGGGAAACCCATAATCGCCGCTTCGGTTGCCGCGGAAACCGTTCCCGAATACAGCACGTTGATCCCGGCATTGCCGCCGCGATTGATTCCTGAAACGACGAGATCGACGGGGTGATCCGATAACTCTTTAATGCCCAGTTTCACACAGTCTGCCGGCGTTCCGCAAACGGCATACCCCAAAAATTGATTGTTTTTGGTCGCCCGGCGCACCATCAGGGGACGGGAAATCGTAATGGCGTGTCCAACCGCGCTTTGCTCCGTTTCCGGTGCGACAATCAGACAATCGGCTTCTTTGGAAAGTTCCTTATAAAGAGCGCTCAATCCCTTGGCGTAGATTCCATCATCATTGGTCAACAAAAAACGCATTATTTTTCATCTTCTCCGATCTTGTTTTTTTCGGCCGGCAACGGAAACAGACTGCCTGCACGTTCATGTTCCTTCTTTAATAATTCCCAGGATATAATTACGGGCGTTTAGCGCCAGATCGCGTCCTTCCAGCAGGACGGAAATTTCATTATTATATTTCAGCGCGGATTGCGTGAGATTATGGCTGCCCAGGAAAATCAGCCGCTGATCAATCACCGTCAGTTTCGTATGCGTGGTTTTGCGCGGCGAATCAAAATAAACCCGGATCCCCTTTCCTGCCAGAAATTTTCCCGCCTTTCTGTTTTGAATATTCAGCGCATCCGATGAATCTCCCGTATTTTCCAGAACCACAAAAACCTTCACCCCCCGTTTTACCGCTTTGGCCAGATGGCCGGCGATACGGTCAGGATAACTGTTCTTGTGTACGCCCACCTTAAAAGAAAAAATGGACATGATAATCTCATCCTGCGCTCCATCGATGGCGTTCAACAGTGCGGGCAGAAATTCCTCATTGGCCAGAATGACCGTTTTGCATTGATTTGCCTGCCGTTCTTTGCCCGCGGCAAAAACACCGGGGATAAATCCCGAAATCAAAAAAACCAATACCGGCAGGTAGAAATATTTTTTTCTGAACGACAATACATTCATGAT
>JAGOMJ010000006.1 GCA_017993615.1 Smithella sp.
GAATAAATTGAAGGGAATTTTTTTAGATAAAATAGTAAGCGATGAAAAAAAAATGTCTGCCATTAAAAACAAAGAACAGTTCATGGTTTGCGTCAATTTGTATGCTTCCGGATTTGTCGGTCTGTATCAGGACTGGTTTAACAACCGGATAAAAATGTCGCTCGATGATCTAACTCTGCACTTCAGTGAAATCATCAAAAACGGGTTCCATGCGTTTCTGCCGAAAAAAAACCGCTAACTGACTTTCCTCCCTTTTTCTTTGCGTCGAAGACAGGAGCCGGGATAAAGGTCTCAAAGAATTCAGCCATAACGTTCAGGTTATTTTATTTCTCCAGCAGCAACGCTTGTCGCGGCTGCCGATTTATGTCATTTTTCATGTCGGCAAGGGAGACGGCTCAATCCATGGGTTTCAACACGTTTTGTTTTTGAAACGTCGCTTTCATTTTCGCGCTGCGTCCGTTTTTCAGCGCGGATCATAAAAAAACCGTTCCGTTATGAAGATGAAATCGTTGACCTTTAGAGGCGGGGGTTATTCCCGGAAAGCGATTCCGACTTTGGTAATCTGGTTTTCCAGCTTTTTAACCCAGACGATTTGGGCTTTTGTTTTGGGAAGCGTTCCACATTCGCAAAACACTTCCTGTCCCTGTTTGAAATCCACGTCGCCGACAAAAACGACACAGCACCCCTTAAAACTTTCATTCTCGCCTAGCCCCACGCGTTGTCCGGTCTTTGTGGTTTTCTCGTCCATATAGTAGACCGTAACCAGTTCGTTCGGCTCCGCGGGATACCGGATGTATTTTCTCTTGTCGAAATCGCCCATAAAATACACCTTCCTGACTATTTACAGTTCAAAAGCATTGTAACGACAAATTTGATTTTGGGAAAATTTCAGCGAAACCTTTTTATGTCATAAAAGTTTAAGGCAGCCGCGTTTTTCTGTCAAGAAAATCTTCGATATAAAATTCCGGGAAACTTTTTTTTCTACGGGGGGACAAAACGTTTTCTGCCCACGGGGATCAGATACAACGGCTCATGATTGACGGGCAGATGTAGCGCCTGTTTGACGTGTGCGTCCTGAAAAGCGCCAACCGGAACAGCGCCCAATCCCAGCGACACGGCCTGCAGCAGAAGATTCTGACCGGCATGACCCGCTTCGATCTCCACATATCTTTTGGCGCGGTTTGAGTATTTTTCTGCGGTTCGTTTATAGACACCGGCAATAACAAAAACCGCAGGCGCCTGCCGGATGATGTCCTGACCGAGCGCCGCCGCAGCCAACTGCCGGCGAACGTCTGTCTTGACGACACGCAAAATCCGATGGTCTCCGGATGAATAACGGAAGACGCCTTCCCGGATGACAACATAAACCTCCAGGGGAAACAGGGCGCCCGCCGACGGTGCGGTCCTAGCTGCCCAGTCACGCGTCTTTCCCTGCGCCGCCCAGAGAAGTTGGGCCAATTCCTGCTCCGTTAATGGGCTTTGTGAAAATTGTCTTACCGATTCACGTTTTCTCAAAGCTTCTTCCACCGACATCCTGCCTTGATACACGGGAGCGGGAAGCGTGATGACAGACCGATCCGGCAGGAGACTCTTTTTTCCTGTCTCTGCCGCGCCGGTGATTGCGCTGTAATTCGTCACTAAAAAAACCGTCAGGAGGACGTGAAGACTTATTGTTTTATGCGCCATGGCCTTGCGGATGATGTTCAACTCCATAACACTTTCTCTCATTATTTAATAAACGGAGGTTTGGAAGAGACGGCGAATGGCATCATGTCCGTTCAGGTGAATTTCAGCACTTTCGGTTTTACGAGCTCTTCGAAGTCCCGATAAGACATTCTGTACAGTTCCAGATGACCGCCGGCATTGAAGGCAATTTCCTTATTGCGGGTAAGATGCTCATCCACATAAACGTCCATTCCGTAAAGATTACCGAAGGGCGGTACGAAACCGATTTCACAATCCGGAAACATATCCTTAAATTGCGCTTCAGACGCAAGTTCCACTTTCTTTGCGCCCGTTTCCTTCCGGAGATCATCAAAATCGATGGAATAGCTGGCCGGCAGAACCGCCATGGCCATCTTGCCGTCTATGTAAACGATAACGGTCTTGGCCAGCTCCGTTCCCGGAATGTGCGCAGACTGCGCAATTTCCTGTGCCGTGTATGCCGTGGAATGG
Source organism: Smithella sp. (assembly GCA_017993615.1). Lineage (GTDB taxonomy): Bacteria > Desulfobacterota > Syntrophia > Syntrophales > Smithellaceae > Smithella. The sequence continues at coordinate 2,176 of JAGOMJ010000006.1, forward strand.
GCAATGATGACGTATTTCACCGATTGGCTGTTCAGAAACTCTTTGAGTTTTTTTGATGGCATGGCAGGCCTCCTTATTATCCTTGTGCATGTGGGTTTGTTATGGACTTCACTAACGTACCTTGCCGGAAAACCAGGGGCGCAAATATCCGAAGGAGTTGTAACAGGGACACCGCTATATTAAACCTTATCAGTCAATAACACAATAAAAAGAAAAGGGCTGTTCCCGGCAAACCGCCGGCAGGTTGCGGTGAAAAAATCATTCGTTCATGGTTTGATCGGTCACCATCAAAGAGACGAAACGATACGTTATAAACCGCCCCGCAATGGCATCTTCCGACGTCCGCCGCTATTTGTTCTTCAACACCGGGAAAACCAGCCTGCCGCCGTGCTCGCCGATAATGGATGCCAGCGGGAGCCCCAGAAAGATCAGAACCGGTATCATCCACTCGCTTCCGGACGGATCCTGCAGGATTGCGGGGCTGATGATGAGCGCCGCCATCACGATTCCGTCGCAAAGCAGCAGCAACAGGGAAAATATCGTTTTGCGTATAATCAGAGGGTTCGGCTGTCCCGAATAATTAACCAGCCAGGCCAGCAGGCCTGTCGCAATGGCTGCCGGCAGCGACAGCGTACCCAGAATGTAGAGATAAAAAACAGCAGCCGGCAGTCCGGGTACCGGATTGATCAGGTAATACCAGGCAAGAAAAAGAGGAGCGATGATAAAAATGGCCATGGGGAAATGAACAACCATCGGATGCGGATGCCGTTTAAAAAATGGATAGGCCTCAAGCCAATGATGCATCCACAGGGGAATGAACGGCGGCTTGGCCACTTTTTCAGGGCTCATCTGCCCCATGTCCTGAAGTTTGGACAAAACGTCCTTTCCATGCGGCGAGGCTGCAATGGCTTCCGTCAGATCGGTCCCGGCCTGATGACGGTTCATATGCACGCCGTTTTTCCAAAGGCGGTTTCCCGTAACATCATAGACCCTGCCTTCGACGGCAACATACGCTTTGTGGCCTTCCCTGCCGTCATGTTTCGACAAGGTCTCCTTGTCCATCTTCATAGCATACCCTCCCCGTATTAATTATAATGATTGTAATGTTTTCCCGCCCGGCTTTCAAGACCGAATGCGACTGGATATTATCATGCTTCAGTGCGGCGGCCATCCGGCATTTTTTTAAAGAAAATACTGATCGCCGCCGGCAGATAAAAAGCGGACAGGATGACCGCGGCAAAAACAACCGGTTGAAACACTTGACGATCCTGGAGCCCCTGAATCAGGCAGGCAATGATCAACAAGATTCCGGTGAAATTATGAACGCGAATGGTCAGTAAATTCGCAGGCGCCAGTTTGTCCGGTTCGTTGCCGTATGCTTTCATGATTAAAAATGCGCGAACGGACCACGGCAGGGTCAGCAAGCCCAGATAAATCCAGTAGCCTGCCATGTTCAGAGGAGGTGCAAGCAGAATGACCGCGTAGGCCAGCATCATTGCCACGCCGTAAAACCGGGCTGCCGCCTTTAGGCCGAATCGCACCACCAGCGTGTTTTTACCGGCCGCGGCATCGTCGAATCTGTCCGGGATTTCATTGATGACGATCATAGCAAACATCATGAACCCCAGGGGCAACAGGATCCAGAAAATCTCCCACGAAAAAGAAACAGTCTGCACGACATAGGCGCCCATGCCGATGGTAAAGCTGAAATTGATCAACTGGGAGAATTCTCCCAGGCCGCGATATCCGTACCGGATGGGCGGTGCCGTGTAAAAATACGAACACCCCACGCCGAACAGGCCGAAAACGATGATCCACCAGGTCTGCGCCGCGCACAGATAGAGGCCGATCCCGATGGTGATCAGGTAAAATAACGTGAACATCAGGCGCATGTGCCCGTGTTTGATCAGGCCGCCGGTCAGGGTCCCGCTGCCGCCGGTATAAGGATTTTCCCGGCGTTCACCGCCTTGATCGACGGCGGCGTGATAATCAAAATAGTCGTCGGTCATGTTCAGGGCGATGTGATTGAGCGTAACGCCCAGCACCGTGAGAAAGAAAAACCATCGGTTCATGAGACCGGTCTGCACCCAGGCGCCGACAGACCCCAGGATAGCCGGAAGAAAACTGGCGGGAACAAAATGATAGCGAAACGCAATCCACCAGACACGGAACGATTTTCTTTGGGCTCCGGCAAACGACCGGGTATCGGGAATGGAAACGGATAAAACGTCCTGCGACCTGACTTCTGTTAAGAAAGGTTTTTTGTTTTTCACGTATCGTTTTTAACACAGGGTTCATCCGTCTGTCAAAAATGTTTTGCAGGCGTTGGCCGTTAAAAGTTCTGCCCTTTTCCGTCGCCTTTATGCTAAAATTACTCCGAGTGCCGGAAGAAAGGAGAGAGGATATGCGCAGTGACATTCAAAAAATCATTCAGGAAAACAGGATGTGCGTGATGGCCACGGTCGGCCGGGATGCCCCGCATTGTTCTCTGATGTCGTATGCATCAGGGCGGGATGGCCGTGAAATCTACATGGCCACCTTCAAAGATACAAAAAAATATCACAATCTCATCGCCAATCCCAATGTCAGTCTGCTGATCGATACGCGTGTTGTCGATGCCGAAGGAACTCCCCGGGCATTGACGGTCACCGGCATCGTTGAGGCTGTGGATAACGATAAAAGTATTGAGGAAATCCGGGAAACGCTTCTCCGGAAGCATCCCGACCTGAGGGATTTTTTCAATCATCCCGACACCCGGATGATTGTTGTCCGGCCGACCACCCTGCAGCTGCTGGATAATGTGACGGATGCTTATTTTGAAGAGCTGCGACAGCCTAAGCGTTGAGACGAAACAGAAGGTTTCCCGAAAAAAATTCTATTCGTAGTAGTGTATTTTTGTCAGAACTTCATTGATCGTGGTCAAACCGTGTTCAACCTTTTCACAAGCGTCTTCAATGAGGGTTTTCATGCCGTTTTCGCGGGCAACGATGCAAAGGTCCTGATCGGAATGATACAGGGGGATGGTCCGTCTCAGATTGCCGTCGACCCGCAGGAATTCGAAAATCCCTATCCGTCCCTTATAGCCCGTAAAGCCGCATGCTTCGCACCCTTTCCCCTTATAGGATATTCCGATTTTGAGCTTTTTCAGATAAGGGTAGTTCTCAAAAAGATACTGCGGTATTTCGAATTCCACCCGGCAGTTTTCACATATTTTTTTCACAAGCCTTTGTGCAAGGATGGCATTCAGAGCGGAACTGATCAGATAAGGTTCTATGCCCAGATCCCTTAAACGGGAGATGGTTGCAATGGTATCATTGGTATGGACCGAGCTGAGTACCAGATGGCCGGTCAGCGCCGCCTTCGTGGAAATTTGAGCGGTCTCGGAATCCCGAACTTCGCCGACCATGATGACGTCGGGATCCTGCCTGAGAATCGAACGCAGAGCCGCGGCGAACGTAAACCCGACTTTTTCATTGACCGGCACCTGCTTGATGTTCTCCAGCTCGTATTCGATCGGGTCTTCGATCGTCACGACGCTCTCCGATTCCAGCGAAAGCTGTGTCAGCAGGGAATAAAGCGTGGTGGTTTTTCCGCTGCCTGTGGGACCGGTTACAAACAGCATCCCCTGAGGTTTGTTGAGCATCTCCAGAAGATCTCTGATGATGTTATCCGGCATCCCCAGCTTGCTCAGCGGGATGAGTCCCTTGACCGAATCCAGAATCCGTATGACAATGGTTTCTCCGTGAGCCGACGGGATGGTGGAAACACGCAGATCGATCATGCGTCCTTCATATTTGACGGTACTCCTGCCGTCCTGCGGCATCCGGCGGATGGTAATGTTCATGGTGGATATGATCTTGATCCGGGAGGTCATCGCCTCCTGATACGTTTTGGATATTTTGAGAACGGTGGACAGGTCCCCGTCTATTCTGTAGCGGACACTGACATATTTTTCATGGGGCTCTATGTGGATGTCCGTTGCCCTTGATTTGACGGCATTGACCAGAATCAGGGTCACCAATTTGACAATGGGCGGTTCTTCTCCTATTTTATAGAGGTCATCGGCTCTGAGCGCGCTTTCATCTTCCTCTTCCATTTTATGGAACTCGATACTTTTATCCAGATTGAACTGCATTTCGCCGTCCAGATGGATATCGTTCAACGGCTTCCATATTTTTTCGATGGAGCAATAGCCGTAATTTTTCTCAATGGCTTTCATGAGCGACGATTCTGTGGTCAGCAGGGGGGTAATATTTTTTCCGGTGAGAAATTTCACTTCATCGATGGTGGAATAATCAAGAGGATTGACCATGGCCAGGAAAAGCGTATTCCCCGACACATCGGTCGGCAGGATCTTTTTCTTAACGGCCATGGTCATACTGACCAGTTTAAGAAATTTTTCCGGCACAACCACGCCATCACAATCGATATAGGAAATAGAAAATTTCTTTCGGAAAGCCTCGACAAGCTGTGCTTCCGTGATGTAACCGAGCTCAATAAGCGTCTGACCGATCATCTTGCCGCTTTTCTTCTGAAGGGCAAGCGCACTCATCAACTGGCCTTCGGAAACAATGCTGTCCTCGATTAAGATTTCACCCAGCTTTTTTCTTTTATTCATAATGTTTGAGATATCTGATTAAGTTGCATTATAGCACGTCTTTAAAATATTAAAAATGAATAAAATTATACGATTTTCCGGCGCATGGCTTTGACGGATATGTCGTCTGGAATGATCAAAGGCTGTTTTCGAACATCGATATGCAAAATCCGTATGGACAGATCCCCCGCAGCAAAACCGCAATAAGGCAAATTGGTCTTCAAGACCGGACGCATTGCCTTCCAGAAACTTCACGATCCCTGCGGGTTTCTTCGTTTCTGAAAAACAGCGGGCGTTTGAAATGTCCTTAATGTAAACCTATTGTAAAAAACCCGAAAACGCTTCTTTTTCTGAAGCCTTTAGCGTCGGGATAGCTCAATGAAAATGCCTGTTTCCCTTCCGGGTATTTCTTATCGTGAATACCCCTGGACTCAAATTCGATGCCCGGTTATGAAATTTGTTCCCCGTGGAAATTGGACAGACCTGTCAGGATGTTATTGAGGGCATTTCATCCTTCGCTTAAATGTGCGAAGATATTGACGAATCTAGAATTTCAGAAGGTTATTTCCACTCCATGCTCTCTTGATTATGATATTTTTTTATTCCATGACAAAATTTTTATTGACTTTACCCATCAATCATACTATTGACCGAACATTCAATTCAAATGATTAATTTGAGGATATCGCGTTTTTTGTGAAAGATTATTCATAAAGAGGTCGTTTGCGTGCTCTTTATAGAATATATTTACTAAGTTGTTATGCAATAATACCAAGCAGTACGTTGTTTCGCGTTCATGATCAAGCGGTACGTTGCCTCCTATCTGAAGAGACCCGGCATTCAACCAGAGATTAGTAAAAATCTAAACCAGATTCGTCCATGAAAATCTGTCCGGATAACGGATCGGATTTGACGACGAAAAGTGTCAGCCGATAGGTGTCATCTATTGGCATTCAAACTCTTTAGAATAACTGCATCATTAAGAGGAGGAATACACATGAAAAGCATGTCTGTTTCGTCAGCAAGTGAGCAGAGGGGGCATCAAAGCGATTCAACGGACCCCCTACCGGTAAACGCTCAGGATTTTTTCATTCAGAGCCACAAGGGATTCAATTACTACCTGATCGATTTGAATACAGCCGAATGGAATCGTCTCGGAGATATCATTCGGGGATGTGAAGCGGTTGAAAATGATTGCTGGAAGGCGCAGGAGGAATTCTCAACCTATCTGCGGAAATGCGATGTTCTTAGCTATGTGGAAAAAAACGGCCGGATCGTCGCCTTTGATGCCGTGTCCATTCTCAACAGCGGTCCCCATTGCGTGTACAATAATGAAGAAACGATGGTGCTCAAAGCATTCCGGGGAAGAGACCTTGCTCAACGTCTGGTCATTATGACGGTGGAATGGCACCTCACGAAAGCCGCTTCAATCAAGAACAAAGATTATTTCATTTTTACGTCCATCTCGGCTAATCCCGCAGTGGTCAACCGGTATTTCAATAAATCATGGCTGCGGGTACTGTTTGACTCCTCTTTCTCCCCGTCGCCCGCATTAATCGCTCTGAAGGAAGAGTATTGCCGTAAATACGGGATCGGACTTGTGGATCAGAGCTATCCTTTCTGCCTGAAGAACATGTTTCCCGGCTCAAACGGTTTTGATCCCAATGATCCGAAGTATCAATTCTCGCCCCATGTCCGGGCAAACATGCCGGCGGATTTCGAACATATGGACAGGGGCGACGCATTTGCCTTTATGCTGATGATCCCCATGAAAATCGTACGACTGGTCACCTTCGTTCTGATGATCAAATGCTTCGGCAAGGAATACTTTTCCAGCAGGGGTGTCGGACTGTTCAGCAGCAGAAGACCCCTTATCCCGTCTTTTACCGACCGGCGGGTCCCGGGTCTGTCCGGAGAACCTTTTTCAGTCAAAACTGCGGATCACGGATAAAATGATTTGCAGAAGAATATACGATATTCAAAACTAAACGTAAGAGAATTAACGTTTGAAACAACCAGTAAATGAGGAGGCTCCAATGATTAAGTTACAAAAGGGTTATTTAAAAATTTCCTGCGTCTTGATGTGCCTATTGGCCCTTATCTTCGCGACGCGGACATGGGCCTGTGATGTGGCCGTTGTCTCCGGCAAGGTCACCACAGACGGCAAACCGCTGATCTGGAAAAACTTTGACAACTCGTCAAGCGACCGCCAGCAGGTTGCCTACTTCCCCGCCAAAAAGTCCGGTCCCGGCGGATATTTAATGGTCTACCGGTTTGAAAACGGGATGAAACTGCTGAACAACGGCTCGGCGATCACTCCTTCCGGCGGCGTCAATGAATCAGGTTTTGCCATTGCCGGCACGTCCGTGTACCAGGATTATAATCTTATGGCGGAACCGGTGAACATCAATACCGTTCTTATGGAGGAAGCCCTGGCGACATGTACCACGCTCGCGGAGTTTGAATCACTGCTCAAAAGATGGCCTTACTATCACTGGGGCACCGTTATCAGCGCCAACTTCGTTGTCATCGACGCCAAAGGCGGAGCCGCACTGTATGAATGCTTCACCGGCCATCTAAACACCGGCCTCAACCTGATGCAGTTCAGAAAGAACGATGCCAACACGGGCAAGATCACCAATCAGTATGGATGGACGCTCAAACGGGCTCAGAGCAACTTCATCGGATTCCACATTATGACCAATTACAATTACTACATTCCCTGGAACGTGGGACAGGATCGCAAGTATAGAGCCGAAGCCCTCCTGACCCAGTTGGCAACAGAGAAGCGGATCAATTACCGCACCGTTATGCGAGAGGTGGCCAAGGACGTTGTCGGCAAGCAGGTCCAGACGGATCTTTCCAGCGAGACCAATTACAGCACAACCTATTGCCTCAGCCGCAATGCCACCCGTAGCTCGATCGTCGTCAGGGGCGTTGCATCCGGAGACAACCCGCGCCTGGCCACCATGTGGGTCAACCTCGGAGAGCCCTCTGTAGGTGTTTTCGTCCCGTTTTTTGCCGCCGCCAGGGGAACATCGGAACTGGCCCGGGTGGATACGTATGCCAACGGTGCCTGGAGAGATTACGATGATTCCTGTCTGCTCAATCAGGCCATCAGCGCGAGGGAAACCTACGGCAGTCTCATTTATTCATCGAATGAAGGAGATGTCATCTGGGGCATGTACGATAACTACATCAATAAGGTCGAACTGGCCAAGGTTCAGCAGTGGACATTCCAGATCGAGGATACGATCATTGATAATGCCGAATCGTTCCTGTCTTCTCTCCAAAGCAACCCGGCACAGATTACCGCTTTCAATCTAAAGGATTTTGCGGATTACTGCGCGGATTATGCTTATGAAAACTTCGAGACCGGCTCTGCGGATGCCTTTCCCTGGCAATACTAATATGATGATGGACGAGGGGCACTGCGAAGATCCCTCCCGTGGTCATATTTTTGAAAGAGTCCCCTGAAGACGTATTCGATGACGGAATTAGATGGACAAGACAGCCAAGATATCAAACTCTCAAGCGGTGATGGGGGATATGGATTTTCCACATGAGGAAAGGGCACGCCCTTTCCTCATGAATACCAAACTATGGAAACAGCTGCTCCCTCTGGCAGTCTCCGGCGCAATCCTCCTTTATTTGTTCCGGCACATTGATATCCGCATGTGTTTCAATGCCATGCTGACCGCGAATGTGTCCCTGTATATTCCCTCTTTGATTGCCCTCATTCTGATCACCTTTCTTCTGGACACACAGAATCTGGCTGAGACGCTGAAGCATTTTCATTACCCCCTTTCCTGGAAAAATGCCTTCACTCTGCGCGGCGTCACCTATCTCATCATGACGATCGACTACAGTGTGGGCATGGGAGTTCTGATCTACTATCTGAAAAACCATCTCGGCATCCCGGTCATGCGATCAACGGGACTGATGACCTTTTTCAACGGCATCACCCAGAAGGCTCTGGTTTACATGGCCATCATCGGCTTGGTGATTCTTTCTCCGGCCTCGGGATTGCTGCGTAATTTGCTGATCTTCTTCATCGGCTTTGCCCTGCTGGATATTCTTTTTATTATCGTGTTGAAAAAACTGCCGTCCCGCGGTCTGGCCCTCAAAATTAAAAGCATGAACCTTCTGAAGGTCTTTCACGAGGCTCCCTGGCGAACCTACGGTGTCCTCATCTTCTGGCGCATTCTCTACTATGCCTGCTTTGTCGCCTTCTTCTATATTGCGGTCAGGGCATTCAACATGCAAATCCCGCTGGTTGCGCTCATCGCTTATGTCCCGATCATTCTCCTGGTCATCAGTCTGCCCATCGCTCCGGGCGGATTCGGCACGGCACAGGCGACGATGCTCCTTCTCTTCAAGGATTACGGGACGCCCCTGAATATCATGGCTTTCGGACTGATCTACACCACCTCCATCCTGGTGTTGCGTTACCTGATCGGCCTGCTCTATGCGAAACATATCAAGGGTCTTCCTGCGGGAGAGGACAGCACAAGTGAACAAAGGAATTGAGGATGATCGGCAGGCCTGCACCATATCCCCTTGATCAATCAGTGCCCCGTCTTCAAAAGGAACCTAGAGGAAACCTGTATCTCATCAGCGCCCTCCGTAAAAGAAAGAATGGCCGCGACCAAACGATGTCCCGGGCATTGCATCTGGCGGTTGTGATGCTGGTCACCGCCTTCAGTATTCAAACCGCTGTCGCACAAGAGCATTTTTTACATGCTCTCGGTCATTTTGAAACACTATCGACGACGCAGGGCATTCTCATTGCGGCACCGCATGGAACCTATGACATCCGCACGGATGTCCTGGCCAAAGATGTGGCCCGGACGCTCGGTGCAGGCTATGTCATCGCCGGAGGTTTTGCGTCGCCATCTCCGCGCATCAACGTCAACCGCCCCTCGGAGGGTGCAGGACATACGTGCGAAAAAGAACGGCGTACCGAAAGGGCGAGGGATGTTTACGACCAATACGCTCGTTTGATTGACAAGATCCGTGACGGCAAGCCGTTGCGGCTTTATGTCGAAATTCACGGACACACCAGCATCCCTTTTCTCAACCGGCTTGAAATCGCCACCACAGGAATCACAACGGAAGAAGCCCGGCGCCTGAAAGACCGCTTTCCCGCTTTCCTTGCGCAGGCAAAGGCAGCCTATCCGGCCTACCCCGATCTGGAGCTGCGCATAGAGCCCCTGGATAAGATCTACTTCGGAGCACGCTGCAACAAAACGACCGGATATCTCTCCACACGGAACATGGAACGTGCGCTTCACATGGAGATCCCCCGCCCGGCGCGAACTCCTGAGGCGTTGAAAGCCACCGCCGCGCTTGTCAGTTCCATTGTGCGCGCCACCATGACCATTTCAGAATCAGCCTCCGGTCCGGGACCCAAGAGGGCAACTTCCGATGCAGACAAGAAATCGTCAGGGGGACCGGCGCGATGACGAAACGGTATACTCGGAAAATGACGTTTAATGACCGGGCATTTGTGGTGCTCAATCAAATCAGCCCCCCCACGGTCAACCAATTTATTTTCGACGGTGAAGGGACGCTCGATCCGGAAAAATGGCGCAGGGCGGCGGATGCGGCTTCCGAGGCCAATCCCGGTACCCGTCTGGTCCTCAGGGGTCACCTGAGCTGGAGCCGATGGGTCGACTCGGGAATAAACATGCGCGTCCGCGAAGTGGACGGCAGGAACTGGGACGGACGGGGCCCGGAGAATGAACCATTACTCGAAGAGTCTCTCCCCTATCGGGGAAACCCCACCTGCGAGATTGTTCTGATCCAGGGTCCGACCCCGAGAGTCGCATTCCGCTCCCATCACGCCGTGTGTGACGGACGGGGCACGCTGTTCTGGGCCGAGGATGTTTTCCGGACCCTGCGCGGCGAAGCTGTCGTCGGTTCAACCTCAAACATCACGGATGTGGAGCTTTGTAAGAGTTTTCAGAATCAGTACCGGACGCCTTTCCCCGCGGAGCATATCGCCCCCACCGGACGGGCAAAAGGCAATGATACCGGCGTGACCTGGAGACGCTGTTCCCTCAAGGGCAAGATGCCCCATCTGCTGGCACAATGCGCCCGTCTGGCAGCGGAAGAAGCCTGGCGACATGGCGAAGGGGTTGTCCGTTTCGGTATCCCCGTGGATTTGCGACATCGCAGACCGGAACTGCGCAGTACAGCCAATCTATCTTTTGCCCTGTATACGGAGGTCAAAAAGGAAACGAGCCCGGACGACATCGCCCGGGACATCGCTTTGCAAATCAGTCGATGCGATGAATGCAGACTGACCAAGGGAGACGAGCGTCTGGAATACATGCCCCTGTGGATGATGCGATACAAGGCAAAAAATATCATTCGCGAGCGGCACCGGCAAGGACTTTACAGTCTTTCGGGCATCCTGTCCAACCTGGGCCGGATTAATCTTAACCGGTTTTGCGGCGGGGGGTTCACAGCACGGGCATTCTGGATTATTCCGCCGGCTGCTGAATACTATCCGTTTTTTATGGTCATGACGGGCTATGAAGGGGGGTCAGATCTGACGATTTCCATGCCCAAAGTTCTGGCCAGTGAAGGCCGGCTTGAAAACACCCTGAAGAGAATCGTTCATGGACTGGAAGGGACAAACCAAAGGGAGGATACGATATGACTTACTCGCGGCAACTGAGTTCCACCGAGCGGGCATATGTGGTGTACAATGAATGCTGTCCGCCGTTTCTCAACCAGTTATTTTGGGAAGGAACCGGATATTTCGACCTGCCCAAATGGCGGGAAGCCGTAAAAATCGCATCCGAGGCCAACCCGGGTAGTCGCGTCGTTGTCAAGGGTATCACGGCCTTTGCCCGTCTCGTCGATACCGGAAAAACCCCGCCGGTGATCGAGGTGGATGGAACCCATTGGGACGGTCTTGGTCCGGAAGGCGCTCCGGCCAAGCTCTCAGAAACCCTGAATCCTTTTGAAGGCCCGACATCCGAAGTTGTTCTGATCCACGGCAACCCCCTGCGCGTTGTCTTTCGCACGATGCATGCCACCATGGACGGCCGGGGCACCGTGACCTGGGTGGAAGATATTTTCCGCGGTCTGCGCGGCGAAGCTCCCTTGGGATCGGATTCGCGCATCACTGAATTTGAGATTGCGGCAACCTTTCAGAAGCAAGGACGCAAAGGGCCGGTTCCGGAATACATCGCTCCCACCGGTATGCCTCAAGGAGATCAGCCCGGCGTAATCTGGCGCCGACGGCGCTACCCCGGACGCTACCACAATGTCCTGGGCCAGGTGGCCACTCTCCTGGCCGGAAAAGCCTGGCAGTATCAGGACGGTAAGGTGCGCCTGGCTATTCCGGTGGATATGCGCGCCAGGGTTGAGGGCCTGCGTTCGACAGGGAATTTGACCAATCTGATTTACGTGGAAATCAATCCCTCCACAACACCGGCTGACGTGAGTCAGGACATCAAGCGTCAGCTGGAAGCGCGGCATGACGGCATGATTTACTGGGGCGACCGGCCGATTCGCTTTCTACCCCTCTGGTTGCTCAAAAAACTGATTAAAAGCAATATCGCCACCAAGAACCGCACGGGCCGCTACCCCAACTCCGGGGTCCTCACCAATATGGGACGGATTCCGGTTTTCAGCGGAGGGGGCTTTGAAGGAAAATATACCTGGGGCATTCCCCCGGGCCAGGAATACTCCCCCATTTTTATCGGCATGTGCAACAGTGATGATGATATGACGATGATCTATTCCATGCCGAACGTTCTGGCCGGCGGCGGCCGTCTGGAAACACTGATGGACCATATTCAACAGGGACTGGTTGCCTCGAAGGCGGACCGGAAGAAAGGATGATACGACATCATGTGGATTTCTGATACCTCAATCAAGCGGCCTGTTCTCGCCACCATGTTCATTCTCGCTCTCGTCGTTCTGGGCCTGGTCAGCTACCCGTCAATCGGCGTCGACCTCTTTCCCAAGGTGGAATTTCCCCTCGTCAACATCACGACCGGTCTGGCCGGCGCAAGCCCCGAGATTATGGATGTCGATGTGACGGACAAAATCGAAGAGGCGGTCAGTTCGATTAACGGGGTAAAGACGATCCACTCGCTGAGTATTGACGGGGTGTCCAGTGTCATCGTGGAGTTCGAATTGGAGCGGGACATCGATCTTGCCGTCCAGGATGTTCGGGAGCAGATCTCCGCCGTCCGTTCACAGCTTCCGGATGACATCATCGAGCCGGTCATCCAGAAGGTCAACATCGATGCTAGCCCTGTCCTGTGGCTGGCCCTGACCGGGGACAAGTCTCAACGCGAACTCTCAACCTATGTGGATGAAAGCCTCAAGGAGAAGTTACAAAAAATCCAGGGTGTCGGCGCCCTCTCCCTGGCCGGCATGCAGAAACGCCAGATCCGGGTCTGGCTTGACAGCAACAAACTGGCGGCCTACGGGGTTTCACCAGGCGATGTCGCGGCTGCCTTGAAAAGGGAAAACATCGAATTGCCGGGCGGGCGTATCGAGAGCTTGACGAAGGAATTCTCCATCAAAGTCAAGGGGTCTCTCAAAGATGTCTCCGCCTTTAATGATCTGATCATCGCCTCCTATGCCGGCGTTCCCGTGAGATTGAGAGATATCGGCAGAGTGGAGGACGGAACCCAGGAAAGACGTTCCTACGCACGGTTCAACGGCATCTCCGCCGTCGGTATCGGTATCCAGAAGCAGACCGGTACCAACACCGTTCAGGTTGTGGACCGTGTCAAAGAGGAAGTCGAGCGCATCAAGAAAAGTCTGCCGCCGGGCATGGATATCCGGATCGCCTTCGACCAGTCCGTGTTCATCAAACAATCCATGGATCAGGTTCAAGAACACCTGATTCTGGGATCGATCCTGGCCATTATCGCTGTGTTCATCTTCCTGAGAAACTTCCGCACGACCCTGATCAGCGCGGTCGCCCTGCCTGTTTCGATCATTTCAACCTTTGCGATCATGAGGATATTCGATTTCACCTTTAACAATCTGACGATGCTGGCCCTGACCCTGTCTGTCGGTATCCTTATTGATGATGCCATTATCGTCATCGAGAATATCTACCGCCACATCGAAGACGGGATGTCTCCGAGAGAGGCCGCGTCCTTTGCCACGGACGAGATCGGTCCCGCGGTCATGGCCACCACGCTCGCCATTGTGGTCATATTCCTGCCTGTCGCTTTCATGAAAGGCATCATCGGACGTTTCTTCATGCAGTTTTCGCTGACCGTCGTCTTTTCCATCCTCGTTTCCCTGCTCGTGTCGCTCACCCTCACGCCCATGCTCTCGTCCCTTCTTCTCCACCCGCGGAAAAAAGAATCCTTGGACAGTGAACGCCCGGGCACGGTGATGGCGCGGATCGGGCAGACGCTGGAGCGCGGATATAAAAAAATTGAAGAGGCCTACCGCCCCATCCTGACATTCAGTCTTGACCATCGCCGGGCTGTGCTGATGAGCGCCCTCATCCTCTTTATTTTCAGCCTCTGGATTACCCGGTTCATCGGCAAGGAATTCAAACCGGGAGAAGACCAGAGCCAGTTTATGATCCGGATGGAATCGCCCATCGATTATTCCGTGGAACACGCCGGGGCGATGTTCAGTCAAGCCGAGAAGATTGTCCGGAACAGAACCGAGGTGACATCGGTCTTCTATGGTCAGGGAGCGGGTCAGGGGCGACTGTCACAAATCAATCAGGCATTCATCCAAACCAGCCTGAAACCGCGGTCTGATAGAGACAAATCCCAGTCAGAGATTATGGCGGAATTGCGGAAGGAATTTACCGCGATCCCCGGGCTGAAAACCACCATCGAAGAGGTTGCCATTCTCGGAGGCGGGATCCGGAATGTCCCCGTTCAATATTCCATCAGCGGCGGATCCATCGACGAGCTCAGAAAATATGCCAAGCAAATCGTCGGTGAACTTTCCAAAATAAAGGGGCTCGTGGATATCGACACCTCCATCGAGGCAGGGAAACCGGAGTTGAGTGTCTACATTGACCGGGAAAAGGCAACGAATATGGGAGTCAGCGTGGCAGCCGTCACCGAAGCGGTGAATCTTCTCATGTCCGGCGAGGTCGAGGTCACAAAATTCAAAGATACAGCAAAGGGGAGACGATACGATGTCCGGATGAGGCTGGACGCCAAAGACAGGATGAGCCCGTCCGATATCGGCAGACTCTATGTCCGGGCCGTGAATGGTGAGCTGGTCAGATTAAGTGACATCGTCACCGTCGAGGAAGGGGGCGGTCCGAGCAGCATTTCGCGCAAAGACCGGCAGCGCACGATCTGGATATTCGCCAATCTCCAGGACAAGCCGCTGGGCGAGGCCATGCAGGAAATTGACGCCATATCCGCCAGGATTCTGCCGGCTGGATACGTTGCCGGTTACTCCGGAGAGGCCGAAGAAATGGGCAAGTCCTTCAAGTACCTTATGTTTGCCCTGCTGCTGGGAATTTTGCTGGCCTATATGGTGCTGGCCTCGCAGTTTGAAAGTCTTCTTCATCCCGTGACCATTCTCCTGTCCATGCCCCTGTCGTTTATCGGCGCTTTTGCGGCTCTCCTGATCTTCGGTAAATCGCTGAGCATCGTGAGCTTCATCGGCCTGGTGCTTCTCATGGGTCTTGTCAAGAAGAATGCTATCCTGCTGGTCGATTTTACGAACACACTGCGTGAGCGGGGCCTGTCACGGCGGGAGGCCATCCTTCAGGCAGGACCGGTCCGACTGCGCCCCATCCTGATGACCACGTTTGCCATGGTGTTCGGTATGCTGCCTGTCGCCCTCGGTATCGGAGAAGGAGCCGATCTGCGAGCGCCCATGGGCATTACGCTGATCGGAGGGCTTCTCACTTCTCTGTTCTTAACCCTGGCCGTTGTCCCGGCGGCCTATGACATATTCGACGACTGGAAAGAAAATATGATCCGCCGGTTAGGCAGCCGGGGAGCCAGTCCCTGGATCCGGCCTTTCGGAAAGAATAAAAAAGAGAATAACAATAACTAGGAGGTATCCGTTATGATGAAGACGGCCATATTGCTGTATCACTTTTTCAAATCCTTAATTGAAATCCACCTCAGCGCCCGTCTCCCCTATGGACTCCAGAGGAAACTATGCGAAAGACGCTTGATTCGCTCCATCCGGCATGCTTATGACCATGTCCCCTTCTATCGCCAGAAATACGATGCGGCGGGAGTGGACATTACATCTATCCGGTCCGCCGATGACATCAAACGGCTCCCTTTCGTCACCAAGGAAGAAATCCGGCAGAATTTTCCCGACGGGATCGTGGCACGCGGCGTCAACAGAGAGGCGTGCCGCTATTCGGCCACCACCGGATCCACAGGCAGGTCCCTGCCGTTCATCTTCACTCAGGCGACCTATGCCTTCTACGTCGCCCTGGGGGTCCGCATGTACACAATGATCGGATACCGCCCATGGCACAAAATGGCCTACATCAAATATACCGACCTGAACTATACCCGTCTGGGCCCTTTCTTCCGGGCCGTCCATATCAAATCGACGATCCCCGTCGAAGAACAGATCGCGCAGCTCAGGAAGGCGGGGGCCGACCTCATCATCGGTTATGCCTCTCTGGTGTACGAGATCGCGAGAAACGCCACCCCTGATGACCTGAAGGATATCCGGCCCAAGTTCATCGGAATCAACTCGGAGCTTTCGACTGAGGCCCAGCGGACCTTCATCTCCGAAACCTTCGGCTGTCCCGTCTACGATGAATACTCGACGGAAGAGACCTGGATGATCGCCTCCCAGTGCCGGTGCAACAACTACCATATCTTTACGGACAATGTATGGGTGGAATTCATCGACGCGAAAGGTCAGGAGGTTGCCCCGGGAGACATGGGAGAAATCGTGCTGACGACTACCCGCAGCCCTGCCATGCCGTTCATTCGCTACCGTATCGGCGACATGGGAAGATTCAGCACCGCTGAATGTCCCTGCGGCATGGGGTTCCCGCTACTCCAATCCTTCGAAGGCAGGGCCGACGATTGCTTTATTCTTCCGAGCGGAAAATTCGTCTCCTCGCTGAAACTTCTGAACACCTTCACCATGTATATCAAGAAGTACCTTCATCTGCTGGAGGAGTTCAAGGTGACACAGGTGCATAGCGATCTAATCGTCATCAAAATCGTCAAAGGAAATCAGTATGACAGCGCCCATCTCGAAGAACTGCTGGCCGATTTGCGTCGTCTGCTTGACGATTCCGTCTCGATCAAAACCGAATTCGTCGATGTTATCGAGAAAACGGACGGCATCAAGCGCAAAGCCATTGAATCCCTTGTCAGTCAGAAGCCGACCGGTTCTCCTTCCTGACGGATCAGCGGGATCGCTATCCATGTTCCGTTTAATCGCTGGCGCCATATTCGGATCAAATCAAGCAGAATCGTTGCCGCCTCGGTGACGGGTGCCTCCTTGTGTGGATAAGGTTTTCGCACCCTGGTATTATTGTGAATCGTGTTGGAAGACAATGCCGCTTGAGATGGACAGCATTGATATATGGCACACCGGGCGTGGTCAAATGACAATCCCATGGCACATCCGGGACTTCAACAGAGGAATCGTCACTGTAACAGTTTGACGAATCCGTTCAGTGCGACCATAAACCGGATCCTTCCGTTGAGGAAGCAATCCGGCGGAAAGGGTTTATTGTTCGTTGGACTGATTTCAAACAAAACGTTACCGGTTCGTTTTCAAATCAGCGGGGTTCATCCAGCTTACCCTCCCAGAGAAAATGTTTTGTTTCGCTGATAATCACCTTATTCAGAACAAGCAGTGAGATGAGATTCGGTACTGCCATCAATCCGTTGGCGATATCTGCGAAGGTCCATACAATGGGAAGACTCAGGACGGAACCGAGCATCACAGCGCCTACCCACAGATACCTGTAAGGCCGAATGGCTTTGGTTCCCAGAAGATACTCCGCGGCTTTTTCACCGTAGTAGGACCAGCCCAGAATGGTTGAAAAAACAAACGTCAGCAGGCCGATGGAAAGCACAAACGGCCCGACAACCGGCAAAGCCGAAAAGGCCGCCTTGGTGAGCGCGGCGCCTTTGTAGCCGTGAATCCATTCGCCGGAATTGACCAGAACCAGACCGGTTATCGCGCATACAACTACCGTGTCCCAGAAAGTTGCCGTTGACGAAACCAGCGCCTGACGAATTGCATTTTTGGTCTGCGCCGCCGCCGCTACAATCGGCGCGCTGCCCATGCCGGATTCATTGGAAAACAGGCCGCGCGCGACGCCGTAGCGGATTGCCTCTTTCATGCCCGCACCGAGAAATCCGCCGATGACGGCATGTCCGGAAAAAGCGCTTTGAAAAATCAGTTTGAACGTTTCCGGTATCGTTTCATAATGCATGCCCAATAAAATCAAGCAGCCGAAGACATAAAACACCGCCATAATAGGCACCAGTTTTTCGCAGACCCTCGCGATGGATTTAATGCCGCCGAGGATAACAACCGCCGTCAGCACAGTCATCGTCAGTCCGGTTATCCACGGTGAAATATTGAAGGTTTCCTGCACCAGCGACGCAATCGAATTGGCCTGTACCATGTTGCCAATCCCGAATGCCGCCACTGCGGTCAGCGCAGCGAAAATCAATCCCAGCCACCGGGCGTTCATACCGCGCTCCAGAACATACATGGGGCCGCCGGCCATTAAGCCCTCTTTGTTGGTGATGCGGTATTTCAGCGATAAAACCGCCTCGCCGTATTTTGTGGCAATGCCGAAGACGCCGGTCAGCCACATCCACAGCACGGCGCCGGGGCCTCCGGCGGCAATCGCCGTCGCTACACCGACGATATTGCCGGTGCCGATCGTGGCCGCCAGGGCCGTGGTCAGCGCGCCGAACTGGCTGATGTCCCCCTCCCCTTCGCGCTTTCGTGAAATGGACATTTTGATGGCTTTGAACATATAGCGTTGAATGAATTTGAGACGGAACGTCAGAAAGATATGCGTTCCGACCAGAAGCACAATCAGAGGCCAGCCCCAGAGGATATCGCTTATTTGCTGCAGAACAGATTCTATGAGTTGCATAATGTCTCCATAAATATTTTTGAACAGTCTGTTGAGTATGAACCATCAACTTTTGATTTTCGATGCTTCATCGCCGCCATCAAACATATCCGACAAGAAATGACCAAAAGGATGATAAGGGGAGATGATGTTTCACGAAACCGCATTCGGGAAACCTGTTTTTTTCCATTGTTTATAAAAGAAGGGTGGGTGCGCTGTCAACGGAAAAGAAAATTATTTTCATGCTAAAACCAACCGCAAATAGTTGACGGATTCCGTCATAAAGCATAATTTCACCTTGATGAATCGGGAGAAAGAACATCTGGCAACGTTGCGGGGCATCTTCTACAGGAAAGAACAGAAAAAATTTTTATGCTCGGGCATGCTGCCCCGATGAAATGGATGTGTTTCTGAACATCTTTTTTTACGACAAATTTATAAAAAAGCTACGGTAGCTTTAAGCAAAAAAACTTGAGTGCAATGCCCGGTCATGATATTAATTAAAAAAATCAACAAAGGGACATTCCATTGAAGCTTGCGACTTATAATGTCAATTCCATTCGCTCCCGTATGCACATCATTGTTCCGTGGCTGAAAGCTCACAGTCCGGACTTTTTCTGCATGCAGGAAACGAAAGTCGCCGACACGGTTTTCCCCGCGGCAGAGTTTGAAGCCCTGGGGTATCATGTTGTTTTCAAAGGCGACAAGCAGTACAAAGGCGTCGCGATTGTCTCAAAACAAAAACCGCAGAAGGTGATTTACGGTTTTGACAGCGAGCCGTCCGACCCCGACCGTATGATCATTGCCGCATTCAACGATCTGACGATCATCAATACTTACGTTCCCCAGGGTCAGGAGATAGAAAGTTCCCAATTTACATACAAGCTGGAATGGCTTGCCCGTTTTAAAAAATATCTGCATAAAAATTTCCGGCCGCAAAATCAACTGATCTGGTGCGGCGATCTCAATATCGCGCCTGAACGGATCGACGTTCATGATCCGAAAAGACTGCTGGGCCATGTCTGTTTCAATCCGGACGTCTGGAAAGCTCTCGAGGACATCAAATCATGGGGATTGACGGATGTGTTTCGCAAACACCATCCGGGAATCGCGGGTCAATATACTTTTTTCGATTACCGTATAAGGGATTCGGTCAAACGCGGACTCGGCTGGCGGGTTGATCACATCCTGGCAACAAAAGCACTGGCCGAAAGGTCAAAGAGCAGCGCCATCGATCTGGACTCACGACTGGCGGAAAAACCATCCGATCACCTGATTCTTTACGCGCAGTGGTAAGGGGCCGCAATGGATAAAAAAGAAAATATTGAACGCATCAACACAAACATTGCCGACCGTTTTGACAAAGTCGAAAAAAAATTGTCCGGAGCCGGAAGCACTGCCGAACTTTTTGAAATGCTGCTTACGCAGATCGAAGCGGAATTTCAGGTGCCATTCATCTGGATCAGCGTGGCCGATACCATAAAAACGGGCCGGGTCATCGACGCCTTCAAATCATCCCGTATTTTAAAGGACAGGCTCAATGTCATCAAAGCCGATCAATTTCGTGAAATCTTCTTTTCCGGCCTGCAACCGATTCTGGTCAATAAAAACTTAAGGCCCTACTATAGGTTATTTCCGCCAAATCAGAAGTATTTCATAAAATCGCTGGCGATGGTTCCGTTCAAAATCAACGGAGAAGTTGCCGGCAGCTGGAACAACGGCGATGCCATTCAGAACCGTTACTCTCCGGATATGGAGACAAGTCTCCTGAAAAAACTGTCCCGACAGCTCTCCGCCCGGCTGGATGAACTTCTTTAAAACGCGTGGCACAAACAGGCGAACCCCGCCGAACTGCGCGGGGTTCCTGAAGGGTATATCTTTGAAGGGGAAAAGGGGTTAGTTGATCAAGTTTTTAAGGGCATCAACCACCGGCGCCGTAAAAATGGACACCAGTAAAGCGTAAAGCGCAAAAGAACCGATGGCTTCGCTCATATACAACTTGGTGTACTTTCTTTTCAGGGAAATGATGATCAAACCGCCAACGATTAAACAACCAAGGTGAAAGAACGGAAAATTGGCATCACCGGTAACGCTGTACTGAGCATAACTGAAAGAGGTGGTTACCAGAACTACAAAAGCGGTCAAGAGGGTGGTTTGCATTAATTTTCTCATAGCTCTTTTTCTCCTTAATTCGATGATCTTGAAAACTCTTGGTCATTTTTAATGAAATAAGTATGCCAAAATGCATAAAAGGCGTTATTATTTTATAAACTATTAAAATATAAGAATAATAATTTTTTTCGCTAGGGGAAAAAAATTTCCTGGAATAGCTATGATGTTTAAAGAAACGTTAAATTTCAGAAAATAATAGAAAGAAGTTTTTAATATTTTCCCGATGAATTAATTGCATTATCCGAAATATTTGGCTTGACAAATCGTCAATATGCTATAAAAAAAGTGAACCGCAATTCAAAATTTGAACGATTATTCACAGCGTGAGTTTTTGCGATGGAAAGACTGGAAAGAAAAGAACGCGAATTCAACATGCGCCGGGCTGAGATTCTGGAAAAAGCGGAAAAAATATTTTCCGTCAAGGGGTACCATAATGTCACCATGGCGGAAATCGCCAGCGCCTCCGGATTTTCCACGGGATCTCTCTACCAATTTTTTGAGGGCAAGGAAAATCTTTACTCATCCATGATCAGCGAAAAACTCAATTTGATGTATGAAAAAACAAAAAAGGCAACCGATCGGGCGGATAACGTACTCGATAAAATCGAGATGCTGGTTGATGCTCAGCTGCGGTTTTTGGAAGAGAATGCCGATTTCTGCCGTTTATTCATCAAGGGCGAGAGCACCGCTCTGTCGGAAGCCATGACATCCATGCGGGAAAAAATCATCAAGGATTATTTTAAATATATCGGTTTTATTGAAAACTTGCTGAAAGAAGGGATTCAGCAAAAACGGTTAAAAAACCTGCCGGCCGGCGACATGGCTCAATCCCTGGTTTATTTGATCAGGGCGGTATCCATGGAATGGATGTTATCATTGAAAAACGAGTCCCCCTATTCCAAAAAGGGGTTCATTCTGGACATTTTTTTTAATGGGGTTAAAAATCATGATCGGTAAAAAAATCCGGATTTTGACCATAGTCGTGATGATTGTTTTTTCGTCACGTTTGAGCTTCGCCCAGGAGGTTCTGTCACTGGAAGCCAGTATTGACCTGGCTTTAAAAAACAGCAACATCCTGAATATCGCGAAAGAAGGATTGAACAGCGCCACGGCTCAGAAACGGGAGGCCTTGACCGGCTTTCTACCCAAGTTCAGCACGGCCTACAGTTACTCCCGTTTAAACGAAGCGCCTTTTTCCAGATTCCAGGGACTGCCTCCGGGACCGATGTATGACTTAAACGGCATGGAAACTCCCGTGGGAACGAAAGACAATTACAACTGGATCATCGAAGCCAGACAACCGCTTTTTGCCGGCGGCGGAATTCTGGCCAATTATCAGGCCAGCAGCATCGGCGAAGAGGTTGCCCGCCTGGAGGAAACGGCGCGGATTCAGGACGTGGTCCGGGACGTTGAAGCGGCTTACTTTAATATTCTGCGCGCGCAGAAAATCAACGAGGCAACCGCTCAATCGGTGGAAATGCTCAAAGCGCATCGCGATGTCGCCGAAAACTATTTCAAGGTAGGACTGATTCCCAAAAATGACCTGCTTTTCGCCGACGTGGAACTGGCCAACGGAAGACAGGCCCTGGTCCGGACGCAAAATGCGGTGGAGCTGGCCAAATCGCGTTTGAATACGCTGCTGAAACGCGATATTTCCGCCCCCGTGGACGTCATGGATATTCTGGCTTACCAACCGCTGAAGCAGACGTTTGAAGAATGCCTCGAAACGGCCCGCCGGCTGAGACCGGAAATGAAAATATCCTCGCTCAAAGTTCAGCAGGCCGGCAAACTGGTGCGCATGTCGCAAAGCGAATATTATCCCGCTTTAAGTCTGGTCGGTAATTATACGCGATTCGGCGACGAGGCGTCCGTTCACGGCAGCGATTTTAAAGATGCGGAGAGCTGGTACATTATGGCGGTCGCCAACTGGAATTTCTGGGAATGGGGCAGAACAAAATTCAGGGTCGATGCCAGCAAAGCCAGAGAAAACCAGGCTTCGGAATCCTCCAAAGAATTGATCGACCAGATCGCTCTGGAAATCAAAAACGCTTATTTGTTGCTGCAGGAGGCGCAAAATCAGATCTCCGTCTCGGAAACGTTGATCAAACAAGCTGAGGAAAATTTCCGGATATCTGAAGAACGATACAAGGAAAGAGTCGCCACGTCCACGGAAGTACTTGATGCGCAAACGCTTTTAACCCGTGCCAAATCAGAATACGCCAGTGCCCTGGGCGATTACAACATCCGTTTGGCGCATCTGCAACGGGCGATGGGCAATATCTGGCCATAAATTTTTTGCGAAAGGAATTCATGATGAAAAAAAGTTTGCTCTGTATGATGACTGTGCTGGCGACGGCGCTGCTGTCTGCCGCAAACGCCGTAGCGCAGGAATACACTCTCCGTGAAATTTATCAGAAGGCGCTGAATACGTCCGAAAAAATGGAAATCGCCCGCGAAAACGTCTATGTCGCGCAGATGAGCAAAGACAAGGCCCTGTCGCTTTTAATCCCCCGGCTGACGGCCTACGGAACCTACAACCGGTTTACCGAAGACAAGTACAACACGGCGAATATCATGATCCAGCCGGAAGACTCGGCAGCATGGGGGGTGCGCGCCGATCAGACTTTCTCGCTGAGCGCCCGCGAACTGGATGCGTTGAGAATAGCGGGCCAGTCCATTTCCAAGAGTGAATATGATCTGGATTGGGCCAAATCGGATTTTCTTCTGGCGGTCGCCTCCTCTTTTTATGACGTACTCAAAGCCCAAAAAGCTCTGGATATTACGGTGGCCAATCTGGAAAGACTCACCAAATATTACCATCTGGTCGAAACGCGGATGAAGGTCGGCGAACTGACCAAAACCGCGCTTCTGCGTGCCCAGGGAGAATTATCCGGCGCCAAATCGGACTATCTCAAGGCCTCCAATGCCCTGAAACTGGCGCGCGCCGCCCTGACGCGTCTGACGGGGGTGGAACCGGATTTCCGGCTGAAGGAAGAAACCGTATCCCTGTCGGAAGCGTGTGACATCCAGGGCCTGCGCAAATCGGCATCGGATTTGCGCACAGATCTGAAAAGTTACGATATGCAGACGAAAATGGCCGGGCAGCAGGTCAAATACGCCCGCGGCGCCTTCTGGCCCAGTGTGGGGTTGTTTGCTATTTATAACCGGGCGGACCAGGATCCTGCCGGCTCGACATTTAATGACGAAAACATTTACGGCGGCATTTCGCTTACCTTCCCGTTTTTTGAAGGCGGCTTGAGAATGGCTGAATTCCGGGAAGCCAGGGCTAAAGAGCGCCAGGCCCGCCTGGCTTACGACGATTTAAAGAAGAGCGTGGATATTGAAGTGGAGGCTGCCTGTCTCGACCTGGACACATTGAAAGGTTCCCTGAAATTTCTGGAAGATCAACAGATTTTTGCCCGGGATAATTACAACGCGGTGATGAAACAATTCGAAAACGGTCTGGCAACCAGTCTCGATGTCATGGATGCCAACACACTGCTTCTGACAGCAGATAAGAATGTGGTCGATGCTTTATATAACTACCAGCTTGCCTCTCTGACCGTGAAAAAATCAAGCGGAACGCTACTGCAGTTTGTCAGAGACGGCGATCCGGCGGTCAAAGGATCCAGCGGCGCATTATGGCAGTTGACCGACGTCGGCGATTTGAGGGCAAAAAAATCGGGCGGCAGGTTATTGCTGTTTTTCAGCATTGATGAATCGTAGAAAAAAAGACTTAGGGCCAGGAGGGAAAAGGTTATGCATTTGAAGAATCTTGTCAGCTTCATTGAAAAAAAAGAATCCCGACGCAACACAGTCAAGTTTATATTCCTGATTTCACTTACAGCGATCATCGCTTTTTCATTGATGTCCTGCAAGAAAGAAAAGATCGTGGAGAAAGAGGTCTTAACCAACGTCCGTGTTTCGACGTCGGTCAAGAAAAACATCCGGCCTTATATTGAGACAACAGGAACCTTGACGGCGGACGAAGAAGTCACGGTCAGTTCGGAAGTGGACGGCATTGTCAGAAGCGTCAGGGTGGAAGAAGGGTCTGCCGTGGGCAAAGGCACTCTGCTGGCTGAAGTCAACGATATTGATTATGCGCTGGATGAAAAAAGAGCGCAGGCGGCTCTGAAACAGGCCCAGGCCAATCTGACCAATGTCAAAGCCGAATTTCAGAGAAAGGAAGCTCTCTTTAAGGAAGAACTCATTACCCAGCAGCAATTTGATGACATCTCCACCCGGGTTGCGCTGGCGGAGGCTGACCTGGCCAAAGCAAAAGCGACTCTGGATACGGCCCGGGAAAGGCTGGCCCGAACAAAGATATACTCGCCTCTGCGTGCAATGGTGAAGGAAAAAAGAGTCTCTGTCGGAGACTATGTGCGTACCAGTATGCCGTTATTTCAGTTAATCAAGGTCGACCGGCTGAAATTGAATTTCACCGTCGGCGAGAAAGAACTGGCCGATTTAAAGACCAGCCAGGAAGTTGATTTTACCGTTGATTCGTTTCCCGGCAGAAAATTCAAGGGCACGGTACATCTGCTTTACCCCCATCTGGAAGAACGAACCAGAACGCTGCAGGCGGAAGCGGTTGTTGTCAATGCCGAGAATTTACTGAAACCGGGGTTGTTCGCCAGAGCCACCATTTACACGGGAGCGTTGCGCGAGGTTGTTGTCGCTCCTCTGACATCCTTGCTGTATGACGACGCCACCGTCAGTCTTTTCGTCGTGGAAGGCAACACGGCACGATCCCGAACGGTTAAAACAGGCCGGAAATACGGAGAAGATATTGAAATCATCGAAGGCCTGAATGAAAAAGAACAGGTTGTGGTGGTCGGTCAGAACAATTTGTCGGACGGAGTAAAGGTTCATGTGGCTCGCTGATACATCCGTCAAACGTCCTGTTTTTGCCACCATGGTCATCATGGCTCTGGTGGTGCTGGGCATTGTGAGTTACCCCAGCATCGGCGTCGATTTATTCCCCAAAGTGGATTTCCCCATTGTCACCATTACCACTACGCTCAAAGGTGCCAGT
Organism: Smithella sp.; assembly: GCA_017993615.1. Lineage (GTDB taxonomy): Bacteria > Desulfobacterota > Syntrophia > Syntrophales > Smithellaceae > Smithella. The sequence continues at coordinate 28,039 of JAGOMJ010000006.1, forward strand.
CCCGATGTCATGGATGTTGATGTGGCCGACAGAATTGAAGGGGCCGTCAACACCATCAACGGCGTTAAGACCATAACGTCCACCAGCACGGAAAGCGTTTCGCGCACCATCGTGGAATTTGTGCTGGAAAGAGATATCGATCAGGCAGTCCAGGACGTCCGTGAAAAAGTATCCACCATCCGCAGCAAATTACCGGACGACATCGAAGAACCGCGCATTGCCAAAGTCGATCCCGACTCCCAGCCGATTTTATACATGAACCTGACGGGCGAGAAGTCAATACGCGATCTTTCCACCTACGTCGATGAAGTATTGAAGGAACAACTGCAGCGGATCAATGAGGTCGGTGACGTGACTTTTAACGGGTTGCGGCTCAGACAGGTGCGCATCTGGCTGGATGCCGCAAAAATGCGGGCGTACGAAGTTTCGCCCTCCGACGTCGTTGTCGCCCTGAAACGTGAAAATGTCGAACTGCCGGGCGGCCGGATCGAGACACAGACCAAGGAATATACCGTCCGGATCAAAGGCGAGTTTCCCAGCATTCCGGACTTTAACGATCTGATCGTCAGTTATTACAAAGGCGCGCCGGTGAAAATAAAAGATATCGGCAGAGCGGAAGACGGTACGGAGGAAAAAAGATCGCTGGCGCGTTTTAACGGCATCCCGGCCGTGGGAATCGGAATCCAGAAACAATCGGGAACCAATACGGTGGCCGTCGCTGCGCGGGTCAAGAAAGAAGTGGAAAGGATCAATCAAACATTGCCGCCCGGCATGAAGATCAACATTGCCATGGATCAATCCGTTTTTATCGTCCGATCCATCGATGAAGTGCAGAAGCATTTAATTCTCGGCAGTCTCTTTGCCGTTCTGGCCGTTTTTCTTTTTCTCAAGAACATACGCACAACCCTGATTAGCGCCGTTGCCCTGCCGGTCTCCGTGATTTCCACTTTTGCGTTAATCAACGCATTCGGCTTTACCTTCAACAATATGACGATGCTGGCGCTGTCGCTTTCAGTGGGTCTTCTGATCGATGACGCCATTATTGTCATCGAAAATATTTACCGGCATGTGGAAGAAGGAATGGGTCCCGTGGAAGCAGCCAAATTCGCCACATCGGAAATCGGTCTGGCCGTCATGGCCACGACCCTGGCGATTGTCGCCATTTTCCTGCCGGTGGCCTTCATGAAAGGCCTGATCGGCCGGTTTTTCCTGCAATTCGCCCTGACTATCGTCTTTGCCGTTCTGGTATCCCTGCTCGTTTCCTTTACCCTGACGCCGATGATGGCCTCGATTTTTCTCAAACCGCACAATGCCCCGCCCCCGAAAGGCAACGTCATCACCCGCTGGTCCTTTTGGAAAAAAGCCGGCGATTTTCTGGAAAAAAATTATAAGCGACTGGAAACGTTCTACGGCCGCGTGCTGAAATTTTCGCTCCGGCACAGGGCGGCAATGCTTTTTGCAACGCTGATGGTTTTCATGTTCAGCATTTTCATTATGATATTCGGCCTCGGCAAGGAATTTCTGCCGCCCGAAGACCAGGGCAATTTTATCATTCGCCTGGAGGCGCCCATCGATTATTCCGTGGAACAGGTGGAAAAGTACTTCAGGCCGGCTGAAAAAATGGTCCGCGACATTCCGGAGATTAAATCGGTCTTCTACGTTCAGGGCTATCAGGGATACGCCAACCGCGGCATTATGATCGTCGGGTTAATTCCCAAGGCGGACCGTGAAAAAAGCCAGGAAGATATCAAAAAAATTGTCCGCATGAACCTCAAACAAATTCCCGGACTGAAGGTGTCGGCGGAAGATGTTTCGCTGGTCGGCGGCGGCATCAGACAGGTGCCGATTCAGTACAGCATCCGCGGACAGGATTTAAACGAATTGCAGAAGTACGCCCGGCAGATCACCACGGAATTCGCCAAACGACCGGGAATTGTGGACGTGGATACCTCCCTGGAAGCGGGGAAACCGGAATTCAAGGTTTATATCGACCGCGACAAGGCGGCGGATCTGGGTGTGGATGTGGCCACGATCGCTGAAGCCATCAATTTGCTGGTGGGCGGAGAACTGGACATCGCCAGGTATAAGGACGAGAAGAAGGGCAAACGCTATGATATCCGGGTAAGGCTCAACGCCGAGGATCGGGAAAGTTCCGAAGCCATGCAGAAGATTTATGTGCGCGCCCGCGACGGAAAGCTGGTGGAACTGAGCAATGTGGTGAGAATCGCCGAAGGCACGGGCCCCAGCGTCATTAACCGCGCGGACCGTCAGCGGGCAATCACCATTTTTGCCTCTCTGGAAGGAAAACCACTGGGCGAAGCCCGAAACGAGCTGGATGAAATCGCCGGACGGATTCTGCCGGCGGATTACGTGCCGAAGTATTACGGCATGGCCGAGGTTATGCAGGAATCTTTCATCTTCCTGCTCTTTGCCCTGATTCTGGGTATTATCATGGCGTACATGATTCTGGCTTCACAATTTGAAAGCTTCATTCATCCGGCAACGGTTTTGCTTTCCATGCCGCTGTCATTCATCGGAGCATTCGGCGCTTTGTTTCTCACGGGAAAAACGCTCAATATCTTCAGCCTCATCGGTCTGATTCTTCTGATGGGACTGGTGAAGAAAAATGCCATTTTGCTGGTGGATTACACCAATGTTCTGCGGGAACGGGGCATGTCGCGCCGCGACGCCATCTTGCAGGCCGGACCGGTACGAATGCGGCCGATTCTCATGACCACCTTTGCCATGATTTTCGGCATGCTGCCGATCGCGTTTGCTGTTGGGGAAGGCGCGGAAACCCGCGCTCCGATGGGCATCGCGGTTATCGGCGGCCTTTTGACGTCTCTGATTCTGACGCTGGTTGTCGTGCCCGCTGCCTACGACATATTCGATGACTGGCAGGAGTATTTTAAGAAACGACGAGCAAAAAAAACGATTGATTGATCAATGTTTCCAAATACCTTTTCCACCAAGAGGTGACGATCATGAAAATGTTCTACGTGATTTATGCGGAAGCGGCGGATGACGATATTATTGCCGCCTTTAAAAAAACAGGATTCAGGGCATACACCAAGATCAGTGGATTGATGGGCGAAGGAGAAGAAACCGAACCGAAACTGGGCACGCATTACTGGCCCGGGAATAATAACGCCCTGATGCTGGCCGTCAGTGACGACAAAATAAAACCGCTTTGTGAACTCGTCAGAAACCTGAAGGTTGAGCATCCGCGCGCCGGTTTGAGGGCGTTTACTTTTCCACTGGAGGAGGAGTGCGTTTAAGTCCTGCTGTGCCCACCCAGGGCGGACAATCGCCGTTTTATTCAGAAGCATCCTCCGACTCACTGCCGGACATGGATTGTCTGCCGCCAGTGTCAAATTGACGAATTAAAAAAAATGTGCAAGATTGCGTCTAACAAAAACGTCTTCACGAATTTCTGGACAACGATTCATCACGGGAAAGGAGAAAGCAAATATGCCGGATGCGGACGGAATCAAAGAAGCCAAAATGTTTCATTGCGACATGCCTCAGGAAACACAGGGTTTTTTTCTCAAGGGATCGAGCTCGCTGGATTGGGGAATGAAAAACAGACTTTCCCGGATATTCAATCCGAAATCAGGCCGCACAGTCATGCTGGCCATTGACCACGGTTATTTCCAGGGACCGACCACCGGACTGGAACGGGTGGATATCAACATTCTTCCCCTGGCGCCTTACGCGGACACGCTCATGCTGACCCGGGGCATCCTGCGCAGTATTATCCCGCCGTCGTTAACCCAGGCCGTGGTTCTGCGGGTTTCCGGCGGCGCCAGCATTCTCAAGGAGCTCTCTAATGAAGAAATCGCTGTGGATATCGAAGATTCCATCCGTCTGAATGTCTGCGCTATGGCAGTGCAGGTTTTCATCGGCGGCGAATTCGAAAGGCAGTCCATCATCAACATGACCAAGATGGTCGATATCGGCAACCGGTACGGCATTCCGACGCTCGCAGTGACGGCCGTCGGCAAGGATATGGCCCGCGACGCCAAATACTTCCGGCTGGCCTGCCGGATCTGCGCGGAACTCGGTGCGCACTATATCAAAACCTATTACGTGGAAAAAGATTTTGAAACCGTAACGTCTTCCTGCCCGGTGCCGATTGTCATGGCCGGAGGCAAAAAGATTCCGGAACTGGAAGCCCTGACCATGGCTTACAACGCCGTGCAAAAAGGAGCCGCCGGTGTGGACATGGGACGCAATATCTTCCAGTCGGATGCGCCGATTGCCATGATCCAGGCGGTGCGCGCCGTTGTCCATGACAACGAAACGCCAAAAAAAGCTTTCGATCTCTACAAGAGTTTGAAAAGATAAAAAAATAAAACATTAAGCAAACTCCCGCGAGCTTGATGCTCGCGGGCTAATGTCCCATCCCGATATTATCGGGGTGGGATAATTCGACCCGCAAACTTTCAGTCGTTGCACTTTTAAAGTTTGAGTTTCACGACAACCAACAAAAACGATGATCATAAAGAACATGAAAGTCGCGTACTGGTACAACAATCAAGATATCCGCATTGAAGACATTCCGACGCCTAAACCGGGGGCGAAGGAAATGCTGGTGAAGGTCATGTCCTGCGGCATTTGTGGCAGCGACATTGTCGAATGGTACCGGCTGCCGCGAGCGCCGCTCATTCAGGGACACGAAATAGGCGCGCAAGTTGTCAGCACCGGTAAGTCCATTACAAAATATAAACCCGGCGACCGCGTTTTTATCGCCCCGAAAGTACCCTGCATGACCTGTCATTACTGCCGCAACGGGCACTACCCGCAGTGTGCCGAGATCAAAGAAAGGCTGCCCGGCGGTTTTGCCGAATACATCCTTGTTCCGGAGATTTTAATAAAAAATGGAACATATCTGCTGCCCGACAGCATTGATTATGACCAAAGCACCTTCATTGAGCCGCTGGCCTGCGTTGTCAGAGCGCAACGGCTGGCCCGCGTAAAAAAAGGACAGACGGTTCTGGTAATCGGCTGCGGCATGTCCGGCCTGCTCAACGTAAAACTGGCCGTCACCAAAGGCTGCCGGATCATCGCCTCCGACATTAACCGCAAGAAACTCGATATCGCCCTGGAAATGGGAGCCCATATTGCTATCAACGCAGCCGATGATATTTCAAAACGGTTGGTAGATCAGACCGGCAGAAAGGCCGATATTGTTTTTCTGTGTGCTTCCGCCGATGCGGCGGTGGAACAGGCATGGCAATGCGTTGACAAAGGCGGCGTCATCGTTTTGTTCGCCGTCCCCGCACCGGATAAAAAAGTGGTTGTACCGGTCAACGACTTCTGGATGAAGGAAATTGCCATCCTGACGTCGTATTACTGCGGTCCTTCTGACATTATTGAAGCAATGAAACTGATAGAGTGGCATCATGTCGCCATCGATGATCTGATCACGCACCGGTTGCCGCTGACGGAGATCGTAAAGGGCTTTCAACTGGTTGCCGACGGCAGGGAATCCATCAAAGTCATCATTAAACCGCAGGAGCAGGCGGCCCTTTAATGTCCATTAACGGACCATGACATCCTTAATGGTCTGCGCTACCTTTTGGTCCTCAAAAAGCTTTTCAATGGTATCGGACAGAACCTTGTCCGCCTGCTGTCCGAGAATATTTTCGGAAAACAAAATATGTTCCCGGCTGTAAGAACTCTTCACCCGCGTTTTGTACAGTATCCTGCCTTGGCCCATATCCGCGATAACGACGGCCAGCGTCATCGTCGTATCGTAGGAATTCGTCAGTTTTCCTTTCCGGCAGATGATTTCCAGTTCTTCTATATTACCACCGATCAGAATTTTGGCCTTGCCCATCGGCATTTTATCTTCTTTCAAATTCCACGGTTCATTGATTTCGGTAATTTTATACCCGGCTTTTTTCAAATATTGCTTTATCCCGTTCGCAACAGCCCTCGTTGCTCTGACATTGCGGGGGAACACCAGGGTTTTTTCGCCGCTGTTTTGAATCACGCGGCCGATGACCAGCGGGTCGTCAATCTGACGTGTATCGGCAAATTCGGAAACGGCCACAACAGCGTCGGATGTCTGCCCGTCATTTTTCACATACGCGGGGATCACCGATTGCTCTGCGTCATAATACATACCGACACTGTAGAGTCTGGGTCCGGCGCAGCCGGATAGACAAAAAACAGAAAAAATCATTACGACGGCGAAAAGACGATATATCGGCTTAAGATTCATAAACACTCCCTTCATTATGATCAATCAGGATCATAAACCCTGACTTTTTTCTTTTTATTTTTGAAAGATATATAATATAATTATAAAAGTTTAGCAAAGTAAAAGATGGGAAGCATTGACAACCTTAACCGATTTTTTAACTCAAAAAATTTAAGGAGGGCATTATGACAGAAGCAACCCAGCAAGCTTTAACCGGCCTGAGAGATCTTTCCATGATCAAATGGTATGTAATTCCTCTTTTGGCTATCGTCTTTTACATTTACACCAAGGAAATCAAAGATGCACGACAAAACGGAGACTGGAATGCGGTTCTCGCCGGCCTGACTATTTTCGGCGTGGATTTCTTCAACGAAACATGGAACGGCTGGGTCATGTACCTGACGCAGCGCTCCGCTTTCTGGACAACCCCCGGCGATACCGCCTTGCGGACACTGGTCGGATGGAACATCGAAATTATGTTCATGTTCTTAATCATCGGAATTATTTTCTATCATACGTTATCCGAAAGCAAAAAAGATAAAATCCTGGGGCTGCCTGAAAAATGGTTCTGGGCAATCAGCTACAGCATCTTTTGCGTTTTTGTCGAATGCCTGCTCAACATCGGAGGCCATCTGGTCTGGGAATATCCTTTCTGGTATCTGTCCTTTAAAGGCGTCTGGCTCATTTTTCTGATCGGCTATTTCCACTTTTTCTGCTTTGCCATTCTGGTCATCAGCCTGAAATCCATAAAGGCCAAACTGACGACCGTTGGCATCATCTACGCCGCGCCGATTATTATGAACGTACTGGCATTTGGATTCTGGGGGTGGAATTATTAGCCGCTAAAGCCCGGAATAGTCGTCATAAATTTTATTATATTTTTCGTGAATCATTTTGCGGTCGAATTCCCAGAATTCGTCAAGCATCTTGGTTTGCTCTTCCTTGTTGAAGTATTCCTGACAGGGATAAAAGAAGTGTTTGTCTTCCTTTTCGATATGCTTGGGATAAAAATTGCCCAGTTGTCTTGCCGTATCAATCAGGCGGAATAATTCGGCCTGATTGCCCTGCAAATATTTATTTTTTGCCTCCACCAGCGCAGCCGTTGTCTTTCTGCCCCAGACATGTTCGTCAAGCAGTTCCTGCATGATGTTCTTCAAATCGGCAGGAAGATCTTTTTTTGCCAGATCCCGGAAAAGAATCTCTTCTTCCTTGCCGTGATGCGTTCGGTCGGCATAGACACGGATAAAATCAACGGCCATATCAATAACCAGCGGATTCACCTTCCGGGTCTTTTCCACCTGATCCATATGGCGCATCATTGCAGTCAGCATTTTTTCGATTAACCGGTGTTCCCACATCAAAGGTCCGATGGGTTTCATAGGTCTGCCTCCTTTTTTTGAACATGATATGTTTCTATATACCATAGAGGAGGATTTTTTTCATTGCCTTCTTATTCATGGGGCAATATATGTTGCATCACCATTGCATTTCTGATAATTTTCAAAAACCAGGCTGGATACGAAAGAATTTGACGTCCCGGCAAAAAACCGCATATAAAAACGTCAGATTTCATTCGTCGCGTGTTTGATGAAAGGACACGACATAATTTATTTGCTATGATCAACCCTGCCCTGAGAAAGAAGATTGATGATGCTTTTAAAAAGAACCCCGCTGTTGATCCTGCTTTGTTTGGTTTTAATCTTTTCCTGCCAGCAGGCCAAAGACCCCGGCCGGAATGACAAGAAACTCAATGTTATTGCCACAATTTTTCCCGTTTACGATTTTGCGCGCCATATCGGCGGTGATAAAATCACCCTCGCCATGCTCTTGCCTCCGGGAACAGACGCGCATCATTACGAACTGAAGCCGGATGATATCATCAAAGTCACCAACGCGGATGTTTTTCTCTTTACGAATTTTGAATTGGAGCAGTGGGCCTATAAAATCATCGGCGCCTCCGATAAAAACACCCGTCTGCAGGCGGTGGAAACCGGGAACGGCGCCATGATGCTGAGGCTGAACAAGGAAGAAGACGATCATGAGGCACATCCTGCCGGTTTTGATCCGCATATCTGGCTGGATATGGATAACGCTCAAAAAATGGTGGACAATATAACGAGTGCGTTTATTAAAAAAGATCCTCGCAACAGTGACTATTACTTGAAAAATGCCGGTGACTACAAACGCCAGTTGGCGGACATGGATCAAAAATACCGGACAACACTGGCCGCCTGTAAAACGAGAACGGTTCTGCATGCGGGTCACTGGGCATTTGCCTATCTGACGTCACGATATCATCTGAAATACATTGCGGCCTATAATGTTTTCGCTGATGCAGAACCGGCACCGCAGAAAATCTTTGCCTTAATCGATCAGATCAAAAATGAAAACGTATCCCACGTCTATTATGAAGACATGATGAATCCGCGTCTGGCAAAAACCATTGCCCGAGAAACGGGCACCGGTCTGCTGAAACTCAATAACGGACACGATGTCACCAGAACGGATCTGGAAAAAGGAGAAACCTTTCTTGCTTTAATGGAAAAAAATCTCGTGAATTTTCAAAAAGGATTACAATGTCCGGAGAAATAATCAAGGTCGATCATCTCTCGTTCTGTTACAACGGGACAAAAGTAATCAACGATATTTCCTTTACCGTCCAGAGAGGAGACTATCTGGGCATCGCCGGTTCCAACGGATCCGGCAAAAGCACTCTGATCAAAAATATACTGGGCATCCTTGAACCTCACCAGGGACATATAACAATCTTTGATCAGCCCGTTGCATCCTTTGATCAGTGGCACAGAATCGGTTACCTGCCGCAAAGAATCAACGCGCTGCATTACCATTTCCCCTGCACGGTCGCGGAAATCGTACAACTCGGCATCAAAAAAAGGAATCCGGATGATCTTAAAAGAACCCTTGATCTGATGGGTATCGCGCATCTTTCCTCCTGCCTCATTGGAGAACTATCCTACGGTGAACAGCAACGGGTCATGCTCGCCCGGGCTTTGATCAGAAAACCGGATTTGCTGATTTTTGATGAACCGACAACCGCTTTGGATCCGGAAACGAGAGATGTTTTCTACGCCCTGACCGCGAAGGCCAATGAGCATGGAACGACGGTTGTTCTTGTTACTCATGACACAGGGACGATTGGAAAATATGCGCGCAATCTTCTCTACCTCGACAAGAAAATAATCTTTTTCGGAACCTTCAGGGACTTTTGCGCATCGCCGGATATGACGGGATTTTTCGGACCGAACAGCCAGCACATGATTTGCCATCAACACGATCAGAAAGGACCCGCAACGCCATGGAACTGAGCGGCATTTTTCAGTATGCATTCGTTCAGAGAGCCTTTCTGGGAGGCATACTCATTGCGGCGATAGCTTCCATCCTGGGCGTATTTCTTGTTCTGCGCCGCTTTTCCCTGATCGGCGACGGTCTTTCACACGTCACGTTCGGAAGTGTCGCCGTCGTCATGCTGCTGGGTATCAGTCCCGCGCATATGACGCTGGCGGCGCTCCCGCTGGTGATGCTGTCGTCGCTGGCCATTCTGAAACTGACAGGTTCAAAACGGATTCAGGGCGACGCGGCCATCGGAATCATTTCTTCCTTCGGTATTGCTGCAGGCATTATCCTGACCAGTATCTCCGGCGGATACAACCTTGATCTTTTCAGCTATCTGTTCGGCAACATTCTGACCGTAACCCTAACGGAAATCTTTTTTGCCATCATCGTTTTTCTGACCGTCGTGGCGACAGTGATCATCCTGTACGATGATCTTCTGGCCATCACATTCGATGAAGAACTGGCCCGAACCATGGGCGTTCAAACCGGAAAAATTAATACGGTTCTCTTTCTGCTCACAGCGGTTGCGGCGGTTTTAGCCATGAAAGTCGCCGGTATTATGCTCGTTTCGGCCATGTTGATTATCCCCCCGCTAACCGCCCTGCAATTGTCTTTAAGTTTCAGAATGACCATTTTTACGTCAATTATTTTCTCAGTATTATCGGTCATATTGGGAATTACGATGGCCTTTTTGTTGAATTTACCGGCCGGAGGAACCATTGTGGTCTTAAACATATTTTTTCTTTTATGTGTTTTTTTCGCCAGAAAATTAATGGCTTTCGGGAGGTGACGCCGAATGACCCTTCCCTTTCAGGCATACCGTTCAAGCATCATTTTCATTATCGCGCTGTTTTGCGGTATGGTTTTCGACGAGGGGCGTCAGGCGGGAAGAATACTTATTCTGCCAGCCCTGATGATTATTCTGACCATTACGTTACTGAGATTTCCACGCGGTTTTTTCCGTCATCCCGCTTCTCTTTTGTTTTCCTCCATCCGGGGCAACCTTTTGAATTATCTCGTTTTGGGAAATTTCATCCTTCTAACCGGTGCCTTTCTGATTCAAAAACAGGAACTCTGGATCGGCCTGGCGCTGGTCGCTGCCATGCCTGCATCGCTGGAAATTATTCTTCTGGGAATATTACTGCGTATTGAGAAGAATTATGTCTTTACATCAATATCGGGAACCTATCTGGGTGCCCTGCTGATCGTGCCTTTAGTCAGCTTATGCTTTTTCAAATATATACAGATAAACTACTGGAACATTGCCGTGCTTATCCTGTGTCTGATCGCCCTGCCGCTGGTTCTTTCCCGGCTGATTGTAGAGAAAGATTGGGACCGGATTCTCAGGAAACATGAAAATACGCTGATCGACTTCTGTCATTTTATCGTTTTTTATGCCATTTCCGCAAACAGCAGCATGTTTTTAAAAAAGCTTTCAGACGATCTTGTGTTTATATCCCTGATCGCTTTAACCAGCACTTTTTTATTTTATTTTCTCATTAGAAGAATCGGTCTCTACTTTCACGGTCAGGAAAACAAGGTGAATTTTTTCATCCTGCTCGGAACCATGAAAGATTACGGACTGGCCGGCGGGATAGCCCTGACCCTTTTTAATCCGGAAGTCGCCGTGCCACCGCTTGTTTTTGCCGTATTTACGTTTATTTACATGAACTGGCTCAGTTTCAAGGCAAGACGCATAGAAGACGATTGCGGCGATGTGTGAAAAACCTCAAATATCAATTTGACAAATTTAAAACACGACCTATTATAAAATACGAACACGTGTTCAGTGTATTCCGATGCTCTTTGTAATCGGAATAAGTCTGTTAAGTATTTTTCAACTTCTCTTGAATGCAGCAAGAAGGTAAAAATCAACTCTCAAAAAAGGAGAATAATTATGGCCATTACATTGCCGGAATTGCCCTACGCAAAAGATGCGTTGGCGCCCGTGATCAGCGCCAATACCCTGGATTTTCATTATGGTAAACACCATAAGGCTTACGTGGACAACTTAAACAAGCTCATTGCGGGAACGGATCTTGATCAAAAATCGCTGGAAGAAATCATCAACATTGCCGCTAAAGATTCCGCAAAGGCCGGCATTTTCAATAATGCCGCTCAGGTCTGGAATCACACCTTCTACTGGAAATGTCTGAAGAAAACGGGGGGCGGCCGTCCCAGCGGCGCCATCGCGGCTAAAATTAATGAAATGTGGGGGAATTACGATAAATTTGTTGAAGAGCTGAAAAATGCAGGCGCCACACAGTTCGGCAGCGGATGGGTCTGGCTTGTTTCGGACAAAACCCGGTTGCAGATAACGAAAACCGCCAATGCCGACACGCCCCTTGCGCATGGTCAGAAAGCTCTTTTGACCATCGATGTCTGGGAACATGCTTACTATCTGGATTACCAGAATAGGCGGCCGGATTATCTTTCCGCCGTGATTCAGAATCTGATTAACTGGGATTTCGTTAATGCCAACCTATAGGCAGGGCGTCTTCAATCGTTAAAACAATAAAAGGAGGCTTTAAAAATGCCTCCTTTTTTATAGGATAAAAACAGACAGGAATGATTATTTCTTTTTATCGACTCTCACTTTAAGCTCTTTCCCGACTTTAAAGAAGGGCAATTTTTTAGGTTCGACCTGAATTTTCGATCCGGTTTTCGGATTTCTTCCGGTATATGATCCGTATTTTTTCACAACAAAACTGCCAAATCCTCTGATTTCAATACGGCCGTTTTTCTTTAACTCATCGGTAAAACCCTTAAAAATGAGATTCACGACATCAATTGCCTTTTTTTCCGTCAGATTTAACTTCGTGCTTAAAGCTTCAATAAGATCGGATTTGTTCATATCTCCTCCTTAAACTGATGGCAACTCATACTAGCCAGATGACACTGTATTTTGATATTCTCTATGCGTGTGTTTATTATTTATTTTTTGGCGAAAGTCAAGGAAATTTTGCTATTTGGACTTGACTGCACTGTCCAGCAATTGACTGATTTCCTTCCGGGTCAGATGGCGCCACTCGCCCTCTTTCAAGGTACCCAACGCAAGATCACCAATCGCCTCGCGCACAAGCAGGGCGACTCTGTAACCGATTTTTTCAAACCCTCTCCGGATAATTCTGTTTTTCCCTTCTTTGAGCGTAAGACGCAACCAGCAGCTCCTGTCGTTCATTTTATCCACTTTGAGATTTTCCGGTTTGAAAAAATCATCGTCAACGTTAATGCCCCTGCTCAGTTGCTGGACATCTTGTCTGGATAAATGTCCCTGGATTTTGACTTTGTAAATTTTTGGTTTCTGAAAACGGGGGTGCTGAATTTTCTGGGCAAAATCGCCGTCATTCGTCAGAAGCAACAGACCTTTGGAATCGTAATCCAACCTTCCCACCGGATAAACCCTCTCCGGCACACTGCCTAGCAAATCCACAACCGTGGGCCTGTTCTGAGGATCATGAAGGGTTGTTACAAATCCGGCCGGTTTATTTAAAACAATATAATATTTTACTTTTTCCGTGGAGATGATCTTGCCGTCAACGCGAATAATATCTTTCTGAGCATCCGCTTTTTCTCCCAGTTTCGTTACGACAACACCGTTGACGCTGACCCGTCCCCGGGTGATTAACTCTTCAGCGTGACGCCGCGAGGTAATGCCGGCCGCTGCAATAACTTTCTGCAAGCGCTCTTTCATAAATCAGGAACTTCTTCTATCTTTTCTTCTGCATTTTCTTCTGCATTTTCATCGTCATGCTGTTTTGCGACAGCCTCTTCTTCTACGATGGTTTCCTGTTCGGACTCGCTGCTTTCCTGATCCGGATCAAGAAGTTCCTGCTGCTGATGAAGTTCCTTTAACTCGCGAATATTGGGCAAATCCATAATGTCTTTGAGGTTAAAGACCTCCAGAAATTTCCGGGTTGTCCCGTAAATAATCGGTTTTCCGGGCACATCTTTACGGCCCACAATACGAACAAGTTTCTTCTCCAGCAGACCTTTGAGCGGACCTCCCACATCCACTCCGCGTATGTCTTCAATTTCCGATTTCACAATCGGTTGCTTATAAGCGATGATGGCCAGGGTCTCTAACGCCTGCGGGGACAGAGACTGCGGTTTGGCGGTTTTGAGCTTCTTGATCCACAGGCTGAGATCGGGATTGGTGCGGAATTGAAAACCGCCCGCAACTTCCTGCAGGAGAATTCCCCCCTGACGGTCATGGTATTCCGAGACCAGTTGATCAATGATTTCCCGTATCTCTGTTTTTTCCACCTCCGGAAAAACGGCGCGAATTCTTTCAGGTGACAACGGGGTGTCGGAAGCAAAAATCAGAGCTTCGATGACGGCTTTAATCTTTTCCATTTACGACTCCACAGCCGGAAATATCCGGATAACACCAAACATTGAAGTTTGATAGGCTTTAATCATTCTGAGTTTGATCAATTCCAGGATGGCTAAAAATGTATAGATAATGCGACGGCGGTCTTTTTTCCCCTTAAGCAGATCTTCAAACGTGATGTTTTTGGTCACCGTCAACTGTTCCATGATTTCGTTGATGATATCGGTCAGCGACAGTTTTTCCAGATCAATTTCCATCAATTCTTTCTTATCCATCTGAGAGATAATACGATGGAAGGCCTCGATCAGTTCAAAAACGCTGACCTCAATAAACTCTTCCTCTTCATCCGTTGATTTGACCTCCACTTCAGGGAGAGCTGCCGCACGGGTGAAGACATCTCTTTCCAGAAGAGGCCGGTTTCCCAGACTGACCGCAATCTCCTTGAAGGTTTTATGTTCCAGGAGCTGTCTGACCAGTTCGGCACGCGGATCTTCCTCTTCCTCTTCGGGTTCTTCAGGCGGCGGTAAAAGCGTTCTGGATTTGATATGAATAAGCGTGGAGGCCATCACCAGATATTCTCCGGCCAGGTCCAGATTCAGCGCTTTGATCATTTTCAGGTACTGGAAATACTGCTCGGTAATCAGCGCAATGGGGATGTTGTAAATGTCAATTTCATTTTTTTTGATCAGATAAAGCAACAGATCCAGCGGACCTTCAAAGATATCCAGCTTGATGGCATAATTCAAACGCTGCTCATTGTCCATAGGATCCATGGGATGACCTAAATTATTATTATCCATGACGGAAATTCAAATCTTCATTGCGGCCCGGACTTCACTCATCGTCTGACGGGCGATTTTTGCCGCTTTTCGATTGCCTTCTTCAATAACTCCGTTGATTTCATCCATGTGACTTACATAATAATCCATGCGCTCGTGAACGGGTTGCAGATTTTCGGCAACGCGCTGGGCCAGCATTTTCTTGCAGTCCGTACACCCTATCCCCGCTCTGCGGCATTCGACATCGATCTCTTTCACCTTCTCCGGTGAAGAATATAATCCATGGAAAGTAAAAACATTGCATATGTCAGGATTACCCGGATCTTTTTTTCTCATGCGCTGAGGATCGGTAAACATGGAGCTGATTTTATGCTGCAGATTTTTACCGCGATCGCTGATGTAAATGGAGTTGTCGTAGGATTTGCTCATCTTTCTGCCGTCGGTCCCCAGCAGCTTCGGAACATTCGTTAAAATCGGTTCCGGGACAGGAAATATTTCCCGGTAAAGGAAATTAAACCGGCGTGCTATTTCCCGGGTCAATTCGACATGGGGAAGTTGATCAACGCCTACCGGAACGCCATAGGCTTTGTACATGATAATGTCGGCAGCCTGCAGCACCGGATAACCCAGGAAACCGAACGTCGATAAATCCTTATTGGCCAGCTCGGTTTTCATTTCCTTGTAGGTGGGATTGCGTTCCAGCCAGGCCAGCGGCGTAATCATAGAAAGCAGCAGAAAAAGCTCCGCGTGTTCTTTGACCGCGGACTGCAGAAACAGAGTGCTCTTTTGAGGATCAAGGCCGACACTGAGCCAGTCGATGACCATGTTGATGACGTTGTCTTGAATGCCTTCCGTGGAGCTGTATTCGCTGGTGATCGCATGCCAGTCGGCCACGAAATAAAAACAGTCGTATTGGCCGCTTTCCTGCAATGCAATCCAATTGCGCAATGCGCCGTGAAGGTTTCCCAGATGCAGCTTCCCGGTGGGCCTCATCCCGCTGAGTATCCTCTTACGCTCCAAAACAACTCCTTTTGCATATGTTACTCGGCATCACAGGCCGTCGATTCCTGTTTCGCCGTACTGTCCCGCCGAGCGTCGCTCGCGGGATAGTTTTCCACGGCTTATGGCTGTGGAATCATTCGACCAGCAAGCTTCCGTTAACGACGTTTGTGAAGGTTGGGTCTCATGGCAACTGACAAATTTCAATGCTTCGTTTTTAAAAATTCGGGTCTCACTAACGAACTAAGGCCTCCGGCTATGACAGAATACGGAGGCCTTAGTTTTAAAGAACCAATTGATTTGTTATTTAACTTTACCGGCCAATTCTTTGCCTGCCTTGAACTTAACGACTTTCTTCGCGGGAATCTTGATCGTTTTGCCGGTCTGAGGATTCCTGCCCTCTCTGGCTTTTCTTTTAACCACCGAGAACGTGCCAAAGCCGACCAGAGCCAGTTTGCCGCTTTTCTTGAGCTCTTTCGTTACCGCATCCTGGAAAGTATCCAGAGCCTTGCCTGCTTTATCCTTGGTAATGCCTGCTGATTTCGCTATAACCCCGATTAATTCTGCCTTCGTCATCTTCTAAAATCCCCCTTTCGTAAAATCAAATTTTGAATTTTATTATCAACCGCCTTCGCGGCCATAACCAAAACCATTTGAAACAGATAAATCGCTCTGGCAAACATCACGAAAAATGCTTCGTTATTCTTTATTTTGCAAACTAACGTTACTCAAACCGGCTTGTTCTCTGGTTTAGAAAGGAGCCATCCCCCTCAAGCTCGCGCTACGACTAGCACAATAAAGATTAACAATCAAGAAAAAAATGTTTTTTTAATGCTTTTTCCCGTCCGTGTGTGCTGCGGCGATGGCATCCTGATCGTCGTGCTGCCTGCACCGCCAGTGTCCCATGGAAGTCGGCAATCGGCTGCCATGCTTTACAAAAGGTACCTGTTATGTTAAGACCTGCACCTTATTTTTTGCGGGGGTCTATGCAGAGCGTCCATTTCGAAAAAATAAAGTCCTGGTTTTCACTCTCCCGTCCGGCGTTTCACACCGTCGGTATCCTCCCGTTTATTCTGGGAACGATTCTGGCATATAAGATCAACCTTGTCTTCGACCCGGCTGTGTTTGCGCTGGGTGTTTCGGCGGTTATCCTGATCATGCTTTCTACCTATCACATGGGAGAATACTTTGATTACCGGGAAGATGAAATATCTCAGCGGTTGTATAAAAGCAGGTTTGCAGGCGGATCAGGCGTCGTTCCGGCAAAAACAGTGAAACGTTCGGTGGCTTTACGGACCGGATTGATCTCCTTTATTATCGCCGGGATCATCGGACTGACTCTTCAATTTATCCTGAAGACAGGCCCCTATACCCTGCTTTTAGGCTGTCTGGGCGCTTTTCCAGGGTTCTTCTATTCCACCCAACCGGTCAGGCTGGTGCAGAAAGGCGTTGGGGAAATTTTTATCGGTTTCTGTTACGGATGGCTTCCGGTTGCCTCTGCCTATTATATACAAACCGGCTTCGTTCATTCGGTCATTCACTGGATCACCGTCCCCATCGGCCTGACGATCTTCAACGTGATCTTCCTCAACGAGTACCCGGATTACGAAGCGGACAAGGCCACCGGCAAGAAAAACCTTCTTTATCGCCTGGGGAAACGCAAGGGGAAAGTACTCTTCTTCGTTTTTTCTCTCCTGGCATCGACGGCCGTGTTTTCCTCTCCCGTTTTCGGAGTGCCGTTCAAAGCGGTTTATCTCTATCTGCCTGTAGCGATTGTATCTTTATTTATTGCCGTAATGATGTTACGTGATCAATACGAAAACAGAAAAACCATGGAGCTATTGTGCGGTCTGAATATAGCGGTTAACCTGGGAACTTCTCTGGTTTATATTCTGGCATATATTTAAGCGAAATGACGAACGTTAAAAAGAAGGTCAAAGCATTTTATAATCCTCCCTCGTTACTGCTCAAGCAACTGGGCAGTTCTCTGTTGATGGCTTATCTCAATAATTGGAGAAACTATCCTCGCTGGGGCTTTCAATACGGTTTCCGGTCCATCCCGGTGGCCAACGGCGCCTTGGGGATGGGCTGCATAGGTTATCCGGGACATCCCGTATGGGAAGTCACCGGCGCGTGTAATCTGAAATGTATTCATTGTCATGCGGTAAGCGATAAGGCGGGCAAAGATGAATTGTCCACCGACGAAGGCAAAAGACTGATTGA
Source organism: Smithella sp. (assembly GCA_017993615.1). Taxonomy (GTDB): domain Bacteria; phylum Desulfobacterota; class Syntrophia; order Syntrophales; family Smithellaceae; genus Smithella. The sequence continues at coordinate 45,935 of JAGOMJ010000006.1, forward strand.
CAGCATTGCCTCTGTAAGTGCATTCCGCACCCTGGTTTATACAGGCGGCGAACCGCTGGTGAGACCCGATATTTTCGAGCTGCTCCGGCACTCGCAGCAGGCCGGTCTCGCCAACATCATCGCCACGAACGGCACGCTGATCGACGAAGAAATGGCTTTTAAACTCAGAGATCACGGTGTGGTCTGTCATGCGATCAGCCTGGATGCTGCTACCCCTGCCATTCACGACATGGTCCGCAATAAACCCGGTGCCTTCGACCGGACGCTTCGCGCTATTAAAGCCACAAAGAAGGCCGGCATCCTTTTGCAGATCAACACGACGGCTATGGAATACAATATGCCGCACCTTCCCGAACTGATCGATTTTGCAGACCGTTGCGGTGCCGGCATCATGCTGATGTACCAACTGGTCGCCGTGGGCCGGGGTGAAAAAATCGAAAAAGCCACGTTAAAGAAAAGTGCCAACAAACATTTAAGTGAAATGATCGCTGAAAAACAGAAAAACGCAACAACCATTATTGAACCGGTTGCCGGTCCTCAGTATTGGCCGTACCTGCTGGAAAAAAAGGGATTCACCGAAGGACTCCGGCTGAAACTTGCCGGTAAAGTGTTTCACGGTTGCGCAGCCGGACGCGGTTTTGTGTACGTCAAAGCCAACGGCGATGTCTGGCCCTGTCCTTTCGTAGAGGTTAACGCCGGCAATATCCGTGACAGAAATTTTAAGGCCATTTACGAAGAGTCGCCCGTATTTCAGAATTTGCGGCGCCGGGAAGAGCTTTTAAAAGGCGCCTGCGGCGAATGCCATTACAAAACCGTCTGCGGCGGCTGCCGAGGACGGGCGCATGCCTACAGCGGAGATTATCTGCAAGAAGATCCCCGATGTTATATCCGGGAAACAACCCAAAATCATTCGTAGCTTTTCTCAAGGATCGCCATGAATCCGGACGAAACAAGAAGCTTCTGCCTTTGCGTCGTGCAAGCCCCTCCCTGACGTGGAACAGCTCTAGCGGCCATGCGCTGGAAAAACGGATTTATTTCTTCAGCAGCAAGTAGAGTTCGCCTCTTTCCTTCAGCGTGCCGGCCGTCTTTTCCGCTTTTTCACCGAATCCGCAAAACAAATCCACCCTACCGGGTCCCTTGATGGCGGCGCCTTTGTCCTGACTGAGCACAAAGCGGGAAAATTCGACCCTCTCCTTGACATGTCCATCCGTATTGAAAACAGGCTTGCGCAAACGGATGAAGGCCAGGGCTCCTTCCGGGAAATATTCCGGATCGGTCGCAATCGTTCGGTCCGGTGTTACCGTTTCGCCCAGAGATCCAACGGGATCTTTTTCCAGAAAGCGAAAAAATGTGTACCGTTCGTTATGGCTTAAAGCCTCATAAATTTCCTCGTCACGTTTCCCCCGTAAAAAATCATGACGGTACGTGACTTCATGATGCTGTATCGTGCCTTTGTCCAGCAGGAACTTCGTAATGCTGCGGAAAGGCCGGCCGTTGGTATTGGCAAAACCGACCGTCAGAAGGTCCCCGTTTTCCAGTTTGATTTTGCCGGACCCCTGGATGTGCAGAGAAAATAAATCCACCGGATCCGAAACCCAGAGGAGTTCAAGGTTTTTGCCCCGGAGAACACCGTCGACATCAATTTCCCGGCGGCTGTAATAGGGAACAAATTTGTCGTTCTGCATCCGTCCGATCCGGGTTCCCTTTCTCACCAGATCAGGCGGTACCCGATACAGCGGATATTTGTATTTCTCTGTTTTTTGCAGAGACCCTTCCAGGAGCGGTTCGTAATAACCGGTAAAAAGCACACGGCTTTCATCATCCGTCCCGGTGACCTGATAAACATCGAATGCTTCGGCCATCCTTTTTCCCAATGTCTCCGGATCCTTCGCATCGCCTAACAGGGCGCGAAAAGCGAGAAGCGTTTCCTTGAACTGCTGCGCGTCAATCTGCCTGTCTTCGATCTGATAAACGTTATTGCGTCCGCGGCCCTCATAAAAACGGATGCTGCGGTCAATCGCTGTTTCTAGCGATGCAGGCTCCAAATCATCACTGAAAGCAACCTGCGTGGCATCCACAGGAATCAGCGAGTCCAGCGTTTTGAAAGACGGTTGGGAAACGGCACGCATGCAACCGCCGAGAAAGAAAGCCATCAAGATTAGCAGCAGGATTTTCAGTGAATATCTCATAGTTCCACAATCATCGCCACTTCATCACAGTAATCCGGGTATTTGGAACAGCGGAAGCAATCCGACCAGATTTTCTCCGGCAGCAGGTTCCGGTCGATTTCTTTAAATCCAAGCTTGAGAAAAAAATCTTTTTTATACGTCAGCGTAAAGACCTTGAAGAGCCCCAGCGTAATGGCCTCGGAGATGCAGGCCTCCACAAGCACCCGGCCGACGCCTTTTCCCCGGTGGGACTCCTCAACATACAGCGATCGGATTTCCGCCAGGTTTGCCCAGATAATATTCATCGCGCATATGCCGATAATTCGGGATTCATCCTCATCATAATAGACGAAAAAATCCCGCAGAGAACCATAGATGTCCATCAGAGAACGCGGCAGCATCTCCCCTTTGCCCGACGATAAATTGATCAGGCGGTGAATGATTTTGACGTCATCGATGCGCGCTTTTCTCAGCATGTGTCTCCTCCCGATACTTTGAGGTTATGTGAGCCGGCGTTTTGGAGCATTTCGCGGGCATGCTCCCGCGTTGTCGGTGTCACATCGACGCCGCCCAGCATTCTGCTGATTTCTTCTATTTTCTGCTCGCTGTCAAGCTCGTTTACAAAAGTGAGCGTTCGGCCCTTCACCACTTTTTTGGAAACGAACATGTGTTTATCTCCAAAGCAGGCGATCTGCGGCAAATGCGTAATGCAGATGACCTGATGATTGGCGGACACAGCTCTCAATTTTCTTCCGACAATTTCCGCCACCGCACCGCCAATGCCGTTGTCCACTTCGTCGAAAACCATGGACAATACCGACCCGGTGCCGGAGAGAACATTTTTCAGGGCCAGAATAATTCTGGACAATTCCCCTCCCGAAGCCACCTTATTTAGCGGTCTGGCGTCTTCGCCTTTGTTTGCCGAAAGATCAAATTCGATATCGTCGGCTCCCCTAGGCCCGAAGAAATCCGTGTTGTCGTCGGCACGGTTTTTAAAATGAACAAAAAAAGAGGCGTGCGGCATATTCAAAGCGCGTATTTCTTTCCCGACTTTGTCCTCCAGCGTCTTCGCCGCTTTCTTTCTGCTTTCGGACAGATTCCGCGCGCTCTGCCGGAGTCTGCTTTTCACCGCTTCTTCTTCCCGGATCATTTTCTGCAACTCTTCATCCAGCGAGGAGACCTTCCGGAGGGCTTCCTCCATGTCCTGTTTTTTTTGAAAAACGGCTTCCAGGGAACCGCCGTATTTTCTTTTCAAACGATGGATCAGATCAAGCCGCTCCTCGATGGCGGCAAGCCGTTCGGCATCGAAAAAAAGGCCCTTGCCGTAATCGCGCAGAAGCAGAGCCGCTTCCTGCAGCGCGACAAAATTATTTTCCATCTCGGCTTCGGAGATTTTTAGACCGGCGTCTATTTTTTTTATTTCTTTAATCTGACGCTGAACTTCTTTTAACATGACGATGACGGAGTTTTTGTCGCCGTAAAGCAGATCAAAGGCATTACCCGCCCATTCGGAAAGCCTCTGGATGTTGACCAGAACCTTTTTTTCATCCGACAGTACCGTATCCTCGTTCGGTTGCGGATTAATATCCTGAATTTCCTTCAACTGAAATTCATACAACTCCGTTCTTGCGTCTGCGCTTTTGCTCAACTCCTCTAGTTTTTCAATTCCAGACCGGATCTGCTGATACTGATTGAAATGTTCCGTGTAGACCGCGCGCTCAGACAGGCAGCCGCCAAACTCATCCAGAATATCAATATGATTTTCAGCAGCCAGAATGATCTGATGTTCATGCTGCCCGCAAATATTGATCAACCGTTCGCTGACGGCTGCCAAATTGGCCAGGGTTGCCGCCTGTCCGTTGATAAAAACTTTATTTTTGCCCGTATGGGAGATTACCCGGCGGATAATCAACTCATCCGAAACAGGAAAACCCATGGCGTCGATTTTGTCCCGCAGGGGCTTATCGGCTGAAATATCAAAAACCGCTTCGACGGTTGCGGTATCCGCCTGCGTTCTGATCATCTCCGACGTTGCTCTGTCTCCCAGAAGCAGACTCACCGCGCCGATGATGATGGATTTTCCCGCGCCCGTTTCTCCGGAGAGAACGTTCAGTCCTTCACCGAACGTAACATGCAGTTCGTCGATAATGGCAAAATTTTTAATGCTCAACTCGTTAAGCATTTTTTCTTTTATGCGCTCCCGAAGGTAAATCCCCCCAGCCGAGCTTGGAACGCAGGATCTCTCCGTAGCTGCGGTATGGGGAAAGAATCAGCATCGTGGCATGCCTTGATTTTTTCACGATCACGACATCGCCGGATTTTATTTTATGCGTTTCCTGACCGTCCAGCGACAGCATTGCGCCTTTGTCTTTGGACCAGAGGGTAATCCGAAGATGAGCATCCTCTGAAAAAATAATCGGTCGGTTTGTCAGGGTATGGGGGCAAATGGGATTGATCAGGATCAAATCTTTTCCGGGAAATACGATGGGACCTCCGGCCGACAACGAATAAGCGGTTGACCCGGTAGGCGTGGAAACGATCAAGCCGTCTCCCTTGTAAGTTGTCAGATATTCCCCGTCCACTTCCACTTCCAGTTCATTCATTCTGGATAAATCGCCGCGGTTCATGACAACATCATTTAAAACACTGCCAATGCCGGCCACGGTTTTCCCGTGTTGTACACTGACATCAAGCATCATTCTCTTTTCGGTCACAAATTTTCCCTTGAGAATCAATTCCATGGTAGAATGGATTTCATTTAAGTTCACTTCCGTAAGGTAGCCGAGGCCGCCCATATTGATGCCCAGAATAGGAACCCGGTGAACAGCCAGATAACGCGCCGAGCGCAGTATCGTACCGTCGCCGCCCAGAACCACCGCCACTTCCGCTTTCCTTGCCAGTTCACTCCAGCTGTATCCGCCGTCCGAAAGAATTTTCCCGGAAATCTCCGTCTCCAGAAACACTTTTGCGCCTCGTTCTTCCAGCCACTTTTTCAAAGATCGGACGTGGTCTGCAATTTTTTCTTTTTCAATATTGGCGGCAATGCCGATTTTTTTGATTTTCATTGATTTCACCCTTGAAATATGAAGGTCCCTAACACAAAAAAAAACCTCTGTCCACGGATAAATAGTCTGCGGATGCATTTATAAACTGATTGATATTTAAGAGAAATCCGGAGTCATTACTTCTTGACACATCCGGCCCGGATAATATAGGCTGCGGCAAAAATGGGGATTGAAAAATGGGTTTACTCAAGGGTGGTTTTACCTTCTCGCGTTTCAGCGTCGATGGCCAGTTACCGCAGGCCTTTTTAAATTTTGTCAACAACCGGATCCGGGCCAATTCTTTTAAAAATTCATTCAAGTCGACGGAAGAAAAAACCATGGGATGGGTTTCTTTAACCGACATACTGGATACCGATTTTAAGAATGCCAATTATTCACTGGGCGCCTACCTGATTTTTTCCTTGCGCATTGACCGCAAGCTCATCCCGCCGAAGCTCTTGAAGATCAAACTGATGGAAGAGGAAAGGCGTTTTCTTGCCGAAAGCGGCAAGAATAAAATATTCCGGCAACAATCAACGGCTCTGAAAGACAAGGTTAAACTTGATCTGCTGGCCAAACTCGACGCCATCCCTTTTTTTTACGATGTTTGCTGGGCGGTGGAACAAAATACACTTTATTTTTCTTCACTTTCCGACAAGGTTATCGATGATTTCGCGGATTTATTTAAAAAAACGTTTGCATTGAATCTGAAACGCTTTTCCCCGCAGGAAAATCACCTGATCAGAAAGGATGCGGATCCAGCCGAATCGACGTCCTTGATCGGCCGCGAGTTTCTCACCTGGCTGTGGTTTAAATCGGAAGAACGTAACGGCAGAATCGTGCTGCCGAACAAAGAGGAATGTGAAATTCATTTTCTGAAAAGAGTTTCGCTGGAAGCCGGCGAAGGCGAATACTCTCAGGGTGTCGTCTGTCACGGCATTCACGCAGAACTCAAGGAAGGCAAGGAAGCAATCCGCCAGGGGAAGAAAGTCAAGGAAGCGGGAATAAAATTGCTTCATAACAATAACGAATGGGATTTTATGTTCAAAGCCGATTCGTTTGATTTCCAGTCGCTGAAAATGCCGCAAACCGACTGGCAGGATACGCCGGAAGACCCGTCAGGCAGCCTGCTGGAGAGAATCTATCTGATCGAAAATGCCGTAAAAACCATCGATACCATCTATGAATCTTTTCTTCACATCAGGCAATCGCCGCAGTGGAAGGAAAAAGAACTCAAACTGCTTCACAAGTGGCTGGAAAAAAATCCCAAAGATTAAATCGTTATTTATCTTCTCTTTTTTTATCCTCGCCGGATAAACGCGTGATGATCCGACCGGGAATTTCATCCAGCGGTAACTCATCACAGGCCGCTCCCAGTTTAACCGCCTCTCCGGGCATCCCGTAAACGACAGACGTGGCTTCATCCTGGGCAATGGTATATGCTTTATTTTGCCGCATGGCCAGCAGGCCGTCCGCGCCATCGGCTCCCATACCCGTCAAAAGAACACCCATCGCATTGGCTCCAGCGTGTTTGGCCACCGAATGAAAAAGAACATCGACGCTTGGTTTCTGATGATGAACCATCGGGCCTCCCTTGATTCTGACCTGATAAAATGCTCCGCTGCGCTCCAGAAGCATATGATATCCGCCGGGAGCAATCAGAGCCAGTCCGGGAGCCGCCGTATCGCCGTCTTTAGCTTCGCGCACTTCGATTTTACACAACGCATTCAGTCGCTCGGCAAAACTGGCCGTGAAATACGCCGGCATGTGCTGGACCACGACGATTCCGGGAATATTCATGGGCAGCCGGCTGAGGATTTTTTCAATGGCAATGGTACCGCCTGTGGATGCCCCTATGGCAATGACCTTATGGGTCGTCTTGAGTTGAATTTTATATCCCGGAACGCTTTCTCTTTCCACCAATTCAACAGCCGGTTTGGCAATTTTGGCCCGTGCTGCCGCGCGTATAGCTTCCACCAGGCGTACGGAAAGATCTGCAGTGGACAAACTCGATCCCGGTTTACAGATGACTTCCACAGCTCCGAGTTCCAGGGCTCGTATCGCGTTCTGACTGTCGCGGGGGGTCAGAGAACTGACCACCACAACCGGCATCGGATAGAATTTCATCAGCTTGGACAGAAAGGAAAGGCCGTCCATTCTCGGCATTTCAATATCCAGGGTAATCACGTCGGGCTTAAGACGGACAATCTTGTCACGCGCAACATAAGGATCAATGGCGCCTCCCACCACTTCGATGTCTTTATGGCGGGACAACTCTTCCGTCAATACTTTGCGAACAAGCGCCGAATCATCAACAACCAGAACTTTGATCAATCGTTTATCTCCTGGTCCGAAATGTAGTCATCCACAAATAATTTGATATCTGCCCGCCCCTGATTAAAATTTAAAATCACGACGGCCGAAGGTTTACTCTTTTCCTCTTTCAGCAATTCATCCCTGCCGAGATGTCTGGGGCTTTGAATCTTGTATCCTCCCGCTTTTCTTCGACCGAGCGACGGCACAATGTTTCCGCAGATGATATTGGCAATCTCGCCGAGGGCATCTTTTTTCTCCTGGAGGCTTGGATGATCGCTACTTAAAATATTCGAAGCAATGGCTGAAAACAAGCCCCCTCTGCTTGCGATCACCAAACGTCCGTTGTAAGCGCCATGAAATTCAACCTCAGCAGCAGCATCCGGCTCCAGAGCAGCCTGGCTGTCTTTGAGTTCCGGTTCAAGGTACATAAAACAGATATCTTCAAACGTTTTAATCGTGGCTTCTTCCAGAATCTTTTCAATCTTCGTTTTCATGGCTAACCCCCGTAACTTCAACGATAACTTCTTTAAGAACCTCCGGTGTAAACGGTTTATGGATAAATGTAGCGCCCAATTCCAGCATTTTTTCTATTTTACCCGGATCGCTTTCCGAACTGATGACGATGACCGGAAGGTTCTTATACTGATCATTTTCTCTGACTTTTATCAGCATTTCCTCACCGTCCATTACCGGCATGTGAATATCGATCATCGCCAAATCCACCCAGTGATCCTGTAAAACGTGCAGTCCTTCTTCTCCGTTTTTCGCTTCCCAGATATCACCCAAAGGCAGCCCCGCCAGTTTCAATGTTTTTATGATGATAGTTCGCATAACAGAGCTGTCATCAACCACCAGAGTATTTAAGGCCATTTCACTCTCTCCTGTCTAATCTCTTTAGCATTTCATTTCTCATTCCAAGAAATCCTTAAAGTTGTTTGAGGAAAGTTTGAGACTTAATCAGCATCTTTCCGCTTTCCAATTCCAGCGTGACGGTACGCGAACCGTAACCGCCCACGTCATAAGCTTTCAGCATGAGACCTTCATTCCATAAATATTTCCGTAAACTGACAAAATTGCGGCGGCCAATCTGGAAAAAATCCTCATTTTCGTTGAGTTTTGAACTTGATCCCCCGGCTACCCGGATGATCAGATCGCTTTTTCGTGAACCTTTCTGATAAAATTTATCCATCATGGCTTTCATTCCGCTGTCCACGTATAAATAAGGATTGCCTGCTGCCTTGTTTTGGTCGATCCCGGAATCCGGCATCATACAATGCAACAAACCGCCCGTCTTTTTTCTGAAATCGTAAACCGTCACCCCCAGACAGCTGCCCAGCGCATATGTAATCAACATATCGGCACTCTCGTCGGATATCTTCAGGTCGGCAACTCCAACTGTATAGACCATATTACTTCACGTCCGTTCTAACCTTTCCGGTTTTTTTGACGACCGAATGCGCCTTCCTGATCTTTTGATAAACGGCCGGCCTCATGTAACGATACTCGTGTTGGAGGAAGCTCAGGCTTTCCGAATGTCCGACCATGAGATACCCATCTTCTTTTAAAAGATGCCAGAACCTGCCCACGAGTTTTTCCTGTGTCGATTTGTCGAAGTAAATCATCACGTTGCGGCAGAAAATAACGTCAAAAGGCCCCTTCATCGGCCAGTGTTCCATCAGATTGAGCTTGGCAAAACTGACCATCGACTGTATTTTGGGAATCACTTTGTATTTATAACCTGATCCCGTATCTGTTTTTTGAAAATACTTGTGTTTCAAGTGACGCGACATTATTGCGAGACTTTCCTCATCATAAAGACCCTGCCGGGCTTTTTCCATCATCCTATCCGAGATATCCGTCGCCAGTATTTTAATATCGAGTGTGGCGGTATCAGGAATGGATTCCAATAAAACGATGGCAATCGTGTACGGTTCTTCACCCGAAGAACATCCGGCACTCCAGATTCTGACCGGACCCTTAACCCAACCGGGAATAATTTCGTGTTTCAAAAAATCAAGGTGCTCTGATTCCCTGAAAAAATTCGTCTTGTTGGTGGTGAGGATGTCCACCATCGCCCCGATTTCCGTTCCGCTCTTATCGTTGGCAATATGCTTCAGGTACTGATTAAAATCATGAAATTTCAAGTGCCTGAGCCGTTTGATAAGCCGGGCCTTGACCAGTTCTTCCTTGCCTTCGTGAAGATCGATTCCGGAAATCTGATAAACCAGTCTGCTGATTTTATCAAATTGCTCGGAAGTAAGTTTTAGAGAATAATAATCCGTCGAAAGATTATTCCATTCCGAATGCATAATATCTTTTCTTTTGTGTTGGCAGATTTCTACTTGTCCGAAAAAAATTTCATAACGACCGGTACGAACTAGAAATTCTGCAATATATCATGATCCTTATCATCCAGCGGTATGACCTTGCGGGGATCAGGATGAAGACCGGCTGACGCTTTATCACCTTTTTTCCCTGGAGCGACATCCGGCAGACGATATTCCGTTTTTTTAATGGCATCCGGACCGGCCGTTAATGCAACGGTCTTCGTCAGTCTGAATCCGGCGACCATGGCCCGCATTTCCTCGGACTGCGAAGACATCTCCTCGGCGGCGCTTGCCGATTCTTCCGCATTCGCCGCGTTCTGCTGCGTCAGCTGGTTCATCTGTTCCACCGCCTTGTTCACCTGGTTGATCCCCTGATCCTGCTGCTCCGATGCGGCCGCGATCTCCGCCACCACCTGACTGACCTTGTTGATCTTCTCGGTGATCTCCTGGAAATTCGTTAAAACCTCCGTGTTGATAGTGACACCGTTCTCCGAATTTCTGACCGCCTCTTCTATCAGACTGGCCGTGTTCTTTGCCGCTTCCGCGCTCCGCATCGCCAGATTTCTCACTTCTTCCGCAACCACCGCGAATCCTCTTCCCGCATCTCCGGCACGCGCCGCTTCCACCGCAGCATTCAACGCCAGAAGGTTCGTCTGAAATGCAATCTCATCTATGGTTTTTACAATCTTCGATGTGGCATCCGAAGATGATTTAATCTGATTGATGGCCGATGACATCCGGCTCATGCTCTCCACGCCCCTCTCCGCACTGCCCCGAGCCTGTTCCGCAACCCCTTTCGCCTCTCTCGCGTTCAGGGTATTCTGCTTCGTCATGGACGACATTTCCTGCAGGCTGCTGGAAATCTCTTCCAGAGAACTCGCCTGCTCGCTGGCTCCCTGAGATAACGACTGCCCGCCGGTGCTTACCTGGACGCTTGCCGACGCTACCTGATCCGCACTGATCGCAACCTGTTGCAGAGCCCCGTCGAGATTGTCCACGACCATATTAACGGATTCCTTGATCTTGGCATGACCGCCTTTATAGTCGCCGGCCATTCGCGCGGTCATGTCTTTGTCGGCTACCTTCGTCAGCACCAGGGCCGCCTCATTGATCGGATTCATGACAGCATCCAGCGTATCGTTAAAAGCCTGAATGATTTGACGAAAAGATCCCTGATAAGGCGTGACATCCGCCCTGTTTTGAAGATTACCTTCCAAAGCGTTGAGGCAACACCTCTTGACTTCATTGCTCATCGAACCTATGGCATTGATCATTTTAATAAGTGCGGGACCGATTTCATCCTTACTGTCCGTCACTTTCGGCTCAACATCGATATTGCCCTCTGATATCTGCTGCATACTGTATACAATATTTTTTTGCAGATTGTCTGCAAACATATCCATGGATCGGCTTAAACTGCCGATTTCGTCCTTTCTATTCATTTTCAGGCGTTTAGAGAGATGGCCTTTTTCAATCTCCTGCATCATCAATACGATTGTCTTAATCGGCCTTGTAATGTTTCTATGAACCATCGTCCCCAAACCTATTAAGGCAAGAGCGCCGAAGCCTGAAAATATCCACAAAATACCGGACCAGCCGCCCCTGCCTTTGACGTACTGTTTCACCCTGGTTTCGTTTTTGTTGACACTGTATTGATTCAAGTTTTTAACTACCGCAAGAGCTTTTCTGCCTGCTTCGTTCAAATAACTTTTATCGGCAAGAATACTGTTTGCATCATCATTTTTCCCTTCATCCACCGCTTTGATTACCGCCTTATAACCGCGCTGGATTTCAGGCCACGCTACCTCAAATTCGGAAAGATATTTCTGTTCTTCAGAATCTCTTTTTGAGCTTTTCAAGGACTGAAAAGAATTCTCTGTAGATGTGATTCCTTCCTGAATTTGTATGAGAGCATTTTCCCGCGCCGCAGGGGAGTTGACATAAAGATGAAGATCCTTCTCCATATTGACGAGACCGACCTCGATGGTTCCAATATTTTTTATATCGTTCACATAATCACGATAGTTTGAATCGAGCATACGCAATGCTTTCATTCTTACCGCCGCACCAGATAGCATCATCGCCGTTACCACTACAAAAATAATAGCAAATACACCGGCAAGCTTAACCCCCATTTTCATGTTATTAATCATTTCGCCCTCCGATTAAAGTTTCACTTATACTATCTTGGTTTAATTCAATAAAGGCATCCCCTGTCTGCAGAGAATAAATTTCTTCTTGTTCACCTTAAATGAACATTCTGTCAGAAGTCTTTTGGTTCATAGGCAATGCTTTCTCTTTCAGTATATCCTGAACCCGTGAGTTTAAATCCGGCGACCATGGCCCGCATTTCCTCGGACTGCGAAGACATCTCCTCGGCGGCGCTTGCCGATTCTTCCGCATTCGCCGCGTTCTGCTGCGTCAGCTGGTTCATCTGTTCCACCGCCTTGTTCACCTGGTTGATCCCCTGATCCTGCTGCTCCGATGCGGCCGCGATCTCCGCCACCACCTGACTGACCTTGTTGATCTTCTCGGTGATCTCCTGGAAATTCGTTAAAACCTCCGTGTTGATAGTGACACCGTTCTCCGAATTTCTGACCGCCTCTTCTATCAGACTGGCCGTGTTCTTTGCCGCTTCCGCGCTCCGCATCGCCAGATTTCTCACTTCTTCCGCAACCACCGCGAATCCTCTTCCCGCATCTCCGGCACGCGCCGCTTCCACCGCAGCATTCAACGCCAGAAGGTTCGTCTGAAATGCAATCTCATCTATGGTTTTTACAATCTTCGCCGTGGCATCCGAAGACGTTTTTATCTTATTGATGGCCGACGACATCCGGTTCATGCTCTCCACACCTTTATCGGCGCTTTCCCGGGCACCTTCGGCCACACCTTTTGCCTCTCTCGCGTTCAAGGCATTTTGCTTCGTCATGGACGACATTTCCTGCAAACTGCTCGATACTTCTTCCAGAGAACTCGCCTGCTCGCTGGCTCCCTGAGATAACGACTGCCCGCCAGTGCTTACCTGGACGCTTGCCGACGCTACCTGATCCGCTCCGATGGCCACCTGTTGCAAAGCTCTGTCCAGATTTTCAACAGCCAGATTAAGCGATTTCTTGATCTTGGCATGACCGCCTTTATAGTCGCCGACCATGCGCGCTGCCATGTCTTTGTCGGCAATTCTCTCCAGCACGGCAGACGCTTCATTGATCGGATCAATCACCGCATCCAGCGTCCGGTTGACGCCTTGCACAATACCCTGATAAGCTCCTTTATAGTCCTGTTCATTACCGCGCACATCGAGTTTGCCTTCCGTGGCCGATTTGGTCAGCATGTCCACCTCATTGAGCAGACTATTGATGGTTTCGATAATTTTTTTCAGTGCCGGTCCGATCTCATCCTTTTCGTCAATAACGACCGGGGCAACATTAATATTACCCTCGGATATCTGCTGCATGTTGAATATGATATTTTTCTGAAGATGATCGGCAAATTCATCCATGGCATTGGCCAGCAGGCCGATCTCGTCCCTGCGTTTAATGTCGAGTCGATTGGAAAGGTGTCCCTTTTTCATCTCCGCCATCATCTGCACGCCTTTTTTCAGCGGTTTGGTAATGGATTCGGTCAGAAAGACGATCGTGACAATCGCCAGGGCTATCGCAATCGCCGATAAGATCAGCATGATGCTCGAAAGCCCCCCGACATTGTCAATCGTTGCTTTAACCGCCGATTCATTCTTATTGACACTGTAATTATTGAGGTCGCGAAGCGTAGCTGAGGTTTTCTCCCTTGCCTGCATAGCAGCGCTTCCGGCACCTATGAACTGGTTTATGTCATTCTGTCTGCCTTCATCCACCGCCTTCATGCCTTCCTTGTAACGGCGTTGCATTTCGGACCACGCCGATTCAAAATCGGCAATCAGTTTCTTTTCATCAACATCGATGCTTCTATTTTTATAGGACTGCATCGTGCCATCCACCGAACTGATGGTCTCATTGATTTCCTTACTCATCTTCTGCCGATCCGCCGGTGCACCAAAGTATCGATAAATGTCTCCTCCCATTTTTTCGAGGCTGACTCTGACATTCCCGATGTCACGGATATTGATTTCATACTGGCGATGCACCGAATCCACTTTGTGCACGACGTCGTTTCGTACTTTAATACCGTATAGAATCACTGCCGCCGCTATAAGACAAACGGTAACAATGCTTCCTATCAGCTTAACTCCCACTTTAATATCGTTCAGCATGCTTATCTCCCTTCCTGTAGCGTCAGTTTCAAATCGTTATGGAATATTGACGTCCTATAACTCGGCCATGGCGTCTTTGCCTTCTCCGGCAGCAGCCTTCTTCATATTGATAATATCGGAGGCGGTTATGACTTTTTCAATATCCAGGAGCAGGCGGACGCGTCCGCCGGTTTTGCCCACTCCCAAAAGATATTCCGGATTAACATCGCCGCCGAAAGAAGGTGTATCCTCAATATCCCCGGATGCAATATTAATCACCTCAGAAACTTTATCGACCAGAATACCCATCATCATACTGGTGGTCTTGATGACAATGATACAGGTCTCGTCGGTAATCTGAGTTTCCTCCATGCCGAATTTGATCTTTAAATCCATAATGGGATGGATTTTACCCCGCAAATTGATGACGCCCCGGATATATCTGGACGTCAGCGGTACAGGAGTAATCGGCATCCGGCCGATAATCTCCTGAACCTTTAATATTTCGACTCCGTATTCTTCACTGGCCAGAAAAAAAGTCAGATACTTACCGGCCCGGGAATCGGCATTGGCAGATTGATCGTTTTTTACTGCATTTGCATTGTTCATGCGTTCTCCTCCTGTTTGGCCTCTTTGTTAAGTTGTTGTATTGGTCTGCTGCCGGGCGATACTGACGATTCCCGAGGCATCCAGAATCAACCCCACGGTTCCGTCGCCCATAATCGCTCCACCGGCTATGCCCGGCACGTTATTCATTCCTTTGCCCAGCAATTTCGTCACAACTTGGGTCTGCCCTAAGAGTTCATCCACGAAAAGAGCGCAGCGTTGTTTCCCTTCGCCGATCACCACCAGCAGGCCGGATGTTAAATCGGTAAGGGAATCAGGGATATCGAAAAAGCGATACAGTCTGATGACAGGAACCATTTCATCCCGGAATGACAGCATTTCCGCTCGCTGGTTAACTGTGTGAATATCGGATTCCTGCGGCCTGACCGCTTTGTGAATATTTGCCGTCGGCAAAATATATCGTTGGGAGCCCACCTTGACGATCATCCCGTCGGTAATGGCCATCGTCAGAGGCATCCTCATGATGAAGGTACAGCCCTGACCTTCAGTGGTTTGAACCTCTATCCGGCCCCTCAGGGCTTCAACGGCCTGCTTCACCACATCCATACCGACACCCCGGCCGGAAACCTCCGTCACCTTTTCAGCCGTTGAAAATCCCGGCAGAAATATCATTTGCCAGACTTCCTGATCCGTCATGCGTTCGGCAGAATCTA
Organism: Smithella sp.; assembly: GCA_017993615.1. Classification (GTDB taxonomy): domain Bacteria; phylum Desulfobacterota; class Syntrophia; order Syntrophales; family Smithellaceae; genus Smithella. The sequence goes on from JAGOMJ010000006.1 coordinate 61,298, forward strand.
TCAATCCTTTTTGTATCGCTTTATTCACGATGGTCTGACGGTTCATACCCCGGCCGTCATCCCAGACCGTCAGCATAATGCTGCCCTCAGCATGGCCGGCTGTCAGATAAATGCGCCCATTTTCTGATTTTCCTGCCCGGCGTCTTTCCTCCGGAAATTCAATGCCATGGTCAACCGCATTGCGGATCAAATGGATCAGAGGATCGGCCACCATGTCAACCATGTTGCGGTCTATTTCGATATCATCTCCTTCGGTAATACAGCTTACCATTTTACCGTGCTTCAGGGAAAGGTCCCGGGTAAGCCGCACCATTTTCTGGAACGTGCCCTTTAAGGGCACCATCCGCAAAAACATGCTCAAGTCGTGAAGTTCACGGACGATTTTTCCGGCCTGAGATATTTTTTTATTCAACTCATGATATTTGCCGCTGACAATCAGATTGTCCTGGCCTACCATGGTCTGGGCAATGACCAGTTCACCCACGGTATCCAGCAATTTATCCAACCGGTCCACTTTTACTCTGACCGTTGACTCGGTCATCTGCTCGCGAATCTTATTTGAGGAAGCGGATTGTTCCGACGATGCCTCCCCTTCCTTTTTTGCTATTTTCCCTCTGTTCGTTTTCGTATAAGCCGGAGCCGCCGCTTCGGGTTCGACCATTGATTCCTCTGCCGGAATCGCCATTTCCTGCACCTGCTCATCGGGAACAAAGTTTCTCAGTGATTCCAGTAATCCCTGATAACCGCGGGGGAGTTCGATCTGCTGGCCCGGACCGGATGATTTCATTTGTTCCAGAATGCTCTTAATCACATCCAGTGATTTGAGAGCCAGATTGGCATAGCTTCTCGTGAAAACATGTTCTCCATCTCTGACTTTGGCCAGCACGGATTCCACCTGATGGGCAAGATCTTTGACACAATCCAGATTGACAAAGGCGGATGTTCCCTTGATGGTGTGGAATCCTCGAAAAATTGTATTGAGTAATTCCTGGTTACCGGGATTCTGTTCCCAGTCCAGAATTGCGGATTCGGCCATCGTTGCCCATTCCATATTTTCGATAATGAATTCATTCAATAAATCCGCGTCAAGATCGGCGGACAACATAACGTGCTGGACGTCAATGCTGTCCGGTTCCCGGGCAGGTTCTACCTGAGACGTTTGTTCCGTCGTTGCAGAAATATCGGTTTCATCGCTTCCCATTGCCTGTTCCAGCAAAACTCCCAGACGGGCTATAATGTTGCGCTGAAGTTCCGGAACCTGGTCGACCATAGCATCCGCTTCAAAACAAGCTTCTTTCAAAATATTCTGAATACGTCCTTGGGTATTGTTGTAACAGGAAAGAAGATTTTTTTTAAATTCTTCTAAGTCGGCAGGATTTTCAGGATTCAGTTCTATCAATGATATGGCCAGACGATTTAAGTTCATTTTCGAGATAATTGCCCCATCAAAAATTAAATTTTAAGAATCTGTTTGACACAAAAGAGAGTATTCCCATGAATAAACAATGGCTTTCATTAATCATTACGTTTTTTACGTTTTTTGTCAATATGATTGTTATGTTCCTAATTCGTTTATAATTATAGTATTTCCCCCCATTAGCACACCGAAACCGTCAAGCAATCAACCGTTGCGAATCGCCGATAGCTGTTCCGAAAATATTAATCATACATCATCCAAAAAAATCTTCATGCCGGAAGACAAACACTATTGAAAAAATCTATAGAATCTGTTTATAAAATATAATGTTATTTTATATTGCCGTATGTTAAAAAACAAATTAATAAAATTCTTCTTTTCCGATGAAGTATTATATGGTAACGACTACACGCAGAAGAGGTTTTTATGATTAAAAAAATTTTGATTGTCGACGATTCACCGATATCCGTAAAAATCATTAAAAGTTGCGTTCCGAAAGATATGGGGTATGAATTGTACGATGCGGCCGATGGTCAAATGGGTGTGGAAAAATACAAGGAGATTAAACCCGACCTCACCTTTATGGATTTAACCATGCCGGTCATGACCGGATTTCAGGCTTTGGAAGAAATTATGAAAATGGATACAAAAGCCATGGTGATCATTCTGACCGCCGACGTGCAAATCAAGGCCATTGCCAAAGCACATGACTTGGGCGCTTTTTCAGTATTAAAAAAACCGCCTTCAAAAGAATCTGTCGCAGGGGCTATCAAAGAAGCAGAAGAAGCCCTGGCTTCCCGTGGGTAAATTATGTCGCAAATGGATAACATTCAGGGTTTGATTACAAGCGCAGAAACCGATCTTCTTCAGGAGATTATGAATATCGCTTTCGGCCGGGCCGCCTCGGACCTGGCTGAATTTATAGATATTTTTGTTGTTCTCAGCGTTCCGCAGATCAAATTGCTGCCTGCATACCAGCTTCCGGACTATATCAATAGTGAAATCATGGACTATGACCAGGATCGGGTATCCGTCGTCGAACAGAGTTTCTGGGGCAAATTCAAGGGCAACGCTCTTTTAGTTTTTCCTTCCGGAACCGGAAAAAGGATGATTTCTCTTTTTGATGGCAAGGATGAATTTTTTCAATCGGATCCCTCGCTGGAACAGGAAAAAGAAACCTTTCTGGAAATAGGCAATATATTGATCGGCGCATGCATCGGAAAACTCGCGGAGCTTTTGGGCGACATTGCCACGTATTCGCCTCCCCGCGTTCTCGTTGAAAAAAGCCTACATCGCGTTTACGAAAGCATTATCAACCCCGATAGTATGGCGATCGTTTTAAGAACGGTTTTTTCTTTTAACGAAAAGAATATCAGCGGCTTCATGTTTGTGCTCACCAAACAGGAATCATTTGCCTGGCTGAAAAATGCGTTGCACAAATTCCTCGAACAATACGAATAGCATCCTGAAAAGCAAAAATTGCTGAAGACGATGTATGGAACATTCTTTCATGACTGACGCAGCGGCTTCATAACGGTTCCCAGCAGTTTCATCTTGTGATGATAGTCGTCTGCATCCACGTCTTTCTGCAGTTTCATCCCTGAACAAAATCCGGACACGGGCAAACGGCTTGGGAATCATGAATCTATCCTGACTTTGGGAAATCATGACGACAGGATAATAATATCAATATCGTTAAAAGAAACAAACCGTCGAAAGGAATTGCTGATGCAACGGACAAATCAGAATGTTTCCTCTGTGCAGATAATGATCGATCCATTCGAATTCATTTTCTATCGTCAGACGGAAGGTTGAGCAATAAAATCGGACCAACCGGAATATCATTTTTCCGGCGGTTACGGTTTCTGCCACATCACGCATCCTCTTCAACATCTCCTTTTTCCCGTTTTTTGCGGTTCTAAAATAATCATGAAAGGTTTTCCCGTATACGTCGGAATTTAATTCAGCATGCTGTCAACGCACCTCCGTCTCCGGAGGTGTCCCGCAGATGAATGCTATCAAATAGGGCATATCGTGGTATAATAAGAAGCATAAAATTTTGAAGCGTACATTCAACGATGCAGTCCCGGAATGTCGATTTTGTATATAATCCCGTGTACCGCTATGCGAAACCGGACTCTCGACAACTTCCTGATTCTTGCCTTGATTATGGTTTCGCGATTGTTTAAAAAAATTTTAGAAATTATTTTACAACGGGCATAAACGATGACGCATCTCAAATTAGTCGAAGCCATGCAGAAACCGGATTTTTATCCCCATCGTCCGGCTAATGTGGAATTCATCCAGACGCATATTTCCTATGTTTTTATCGCCGGCGATTATGTTTATAAAGTCAAAAAACCTTTAAAGTTTGATTTTCTGGATTTCACAACGCGGGAGAAACGAAAATTTTTCTGCGAAGAAGAATTGAAATTAAACAGAAGACTTGCCCCCGACACATATTTGGATGTCGTCTCGCTATCACGTAATGAGGCGGGCGATATAACCCTTGATCAGGGCATCGAGATCGTTGATTATGCGGTGCGCATGAAAAAACTCCCCGGCGACAGGATGCTCAAGACGCTTCTGGCCAGGGGAACGGCGGATGAAAAAATAATGGATGCCCTGGCCCGTAAAATCGTCTTGTTTCATCAGCAGGCCCGAACGGACAGCCGCATCGATAAAATGGGCGACATCGAAAACATTCGCCACAATCATGAAGAGAATTTTGCAGAAACGGAAAAATTTATCGATGTCACCATTTCCGAATATCAATACAGCTTGATTAAAGACTTTGCAAATAAATTTCTGATCGAGAATAAAAAACATTTCGAGCAGAGAATCACCGATCACAAGATCCGAGACTGTCATGGCGATTTACACCTGGATCATATCTGTATCAATGATGAGATCACCATTTTCGACTGTATTGAATTCAATGAACGATTTCGCTGGGGAGATGTCGCCGAAGATGTGGCTTTTTTGACCATGGACATCGATTTCAACGGCTGGCCGCATCATGCCGAAAATTTTATACAATCCTACTTGAAATATTCCGGTGATACCGGCCTGCTGAAACTGTTGAATTTCTATCGGTGTTATTACGCTTACGTCCGCGGCAAGGTCACCAGTCTTCGTCTGCTGCAAGAGGATACAACTGCAGACGAACAACGGGACATCACCGAAACGGCAGAACACTATTTCGATCTGGCCTATACATACGCCGCCCGACTGGATAAACCGGTGCTCATACTGACCGCGGGGCTGATGGGATCGGGTAAAAGTTATCAAGCCCGCCGTCTTGCCGTGCGCCTGGGAACGGAAATTATCCGTACCGACGAGCTTCGCAAAGCATTGTTCAACATCAGGACGACCGAAAGACGGCATGAGCGCTTCGGTGACGGCATTTATTCCGATGATATTTCCCGTCTGGTGTATGAAAAAGCCCTGGCGCTGGCCGAGCAGAAAATAAATCTGGGAAAGGCTGTCATCATCGACGCTTCCTTTAAAAAACGGACGGAGCGATTAAAGGCCCTGGCGCTGGCTAAAAAACTTCAGATCCGGTTTTTTGTCCTGGAATGCTTCTGTCCGGACGACATCACCCAAAAAAGACTTGAAAAGAGAGTTCTGGATAACGATAACGTATCAGACGGACGATGGGAACTTTTTCAACAGCAGAAGGATAATTTTGAACCTATCGATGAGATAACGGCGGATTGCCGCTTTAAGATTGATACTTCCGAAAAACCGGAAGTCTTCAGACATGAAATGATAAGAAAAATCAAACTGGCGGAATTTGAAATGGTAAAATAACCCGTGTGGATTCCTTTGGAATAAAGCTTAACATCGGGGGGAAAAAGGGAGTGTAAATCTAACTGTGTAAATGGTTTTATATAAGATAGATAATAAAACCAGAACAGACAGGAGGATTTTCATGAAGTTGACGTTTGATGTTGAGGAGGCATTGAGCCAGTGTAAGACCCTG
>JAGOMJ010000049.1 GCA_017993615.1 Smithella sp.
CGCCTGAAACTCGCTGTAACCGTCTTGTTGAGTCTGTTGATTTTTCAGGTCGAACAACCGCTGGTTTTTGCTTCAGGCATCGGTTTGTTTTTGCTGGCTATGGCCAGCGGCATACGTCTGCGGACAATCGGTGAGTCGATCAGACCGGTCCTTTTCTTTATCGTCCTGATTTTTCTGTCGCATCTTTTATTCAGCGACGATAAACGCTCCATGATGACGATCCCTTTTTTGGGGATTGCCTTTTCGTCTGCCGGATTAAAACAGGGAACCCTTGTGGTCGGACAATTTTTATGTCTCATTGTCGGGGCCGTTTTGTTGACGATGACCACGGCACCTTCCCAGATCATTGCGGCACTGAGATATTTTTTAAAACCTTTCAAAAAACTGCGGCTGCCGGTGGATGACGTTGCCGTGATGGTCGCGCTGGCTTTAAGGCTCATGCCCCTGTTGCTGATGGAAAAAGAACGAATCGATGCCGCCCGGAAAGCCAGAGGGTTTTGTCTGCGGCGACAGAGTGTTGCCGGCCGGATGAATTCCTTTTTGTCTTTGATTTCAAAAATACTGCTGGGCATTTTCCGGAAAGCGGACGATATCGCCCTGGCCATGGAAGCCCGCAACTACCGGCGTGGCGGGCGTTCGTCCTTTGTGGAATTGAAATTTTCGTCCGCCGATTATGTTGTCCTTGTTTTTTTGGCAATTTTTCTGGTTATTTTTGTGGCATTAAATTCGCATTTCGGTTAAATTACCCGCCATGAATGCGAAATGGTTTTTGGTCGATACACAAAACAAACTGAAGCGCGCCGTTGCTGATTTCGAGCGGGCAAAAATTCTCAGTATCGATACGGAATACGATTCGTTTCATTATTTCAGGGAAAAACTCTGTCTGATTCAGATCCATGCCAATCACACGACCTACCTCTTTGATCCGTTGGGCGATGTGGCTTTGTCTTTTTTAGGCGATTTTTTTGATAATCAGCGTATTGTCAAGATTCTTCATGCTGCGGATAACGATATCCGTCTTCTCCGGAGAGATTACGGATTCGGTTTCAGAAATATTTTTGATACACACCGGGCGGCGTTTCTTCTGGGTTTCCGGGAGCTGTCTCTGGACAAAATGATTAAAGAATTTGTCGGCGTGGAATTGAAAAAAAACAAAAAAATCCAGCGTTCCCATTGGGATAATCGTCCGCTGACGGAGGAACAGGTTGAATACGCCGTCCAGGATGTGATTTACCTTCCCGATCTTTATCAAAAGCAGACGGCGGAACTGACCGCCAAAAATCTTCAGGAATCCGCGCGGGAAGCGTTTGCCAGAATTGCCGAGACGGACTGGCGGGAGAAAAAATTCAACCGGTGGGGGTATGCAAAAATAAAAGGTTATAATGCCCTCAATCAGGAGCAGAAGGATCTGCTGAAGAAGTTGTACCTATGGCGTTTTCACCGGGCGAAGGAAGAAAATCGCGCGGTCTTCATGTTTCTGCCGGATAAAAATCTTTTGGATCTCGCGCTGGATGCGGATCATCCCGAAAAATATTTATCACAAAGGAAGATGCGAATTTACGGTTCGGAAATCGAAACGATTATAAAAAGGATGTAATCATTTGAAATTCGATCCTGAGGATGTTTCCAGCGGCAAAAAAGCCTTCAAATACCGATCTGTCTTTCGTAGAGGTGGCCCGAAAATAACCGGATTATCAAGTTGTTGTCGAAAGAGATTTGATAACGGTCTTTCGTGTTTTCAAAGCGGGGGGGGGAAGCGTGACGGGATTCATTTGCATTTAACTTTAAAGCCCACCGGTTTATTGTTTTTAAAATAGCCTGTAAACGTCTTGCCGGTGCTGCAGGTATAGGTTCCCCGGCCTTCGATTTTGCCGTTTACAAAGTCGCCTTCATATTTGTTGCCGCTCGGAGAGGTAATCTTGCCCTTGCCGTGTAATTTGCCGTTGATAATCTGCCCCTCGTATTTATTGCCGTTGGCATCGGTATACGACCCATGTCTTGGCTGGGCCTTTTGACGGCTGTCCGGAACGTAATACACATTGCCGCTGCAGTTGATCGTAAAACCCACCGGTTTGTTATTTTCAAAATTGCCGGTAAACTCGCGGCCGTTTTTGCAGGTGTATTTCCCCTTGCCGCTCATTTTTCCTTCAAACCAGTCGCCCTCGTATTTGTTGCCGTTTGTCCAGTTGTAAGTTCCCCGGCCATGCGGTTTGCCGTTTGCCATTGTTCCTTCATAACGGGTACCGTCGGCAAAGGTGTAACGCTCTGTAATACCGGAACTTTCAGAAACCGATTTGACTTCTTTCAATGTCCAGCCCCGTGTTTCCATGCAGCGGTTATACATATCCACATTGGTCGACGCGCTACCCGTCGCCTGGGCTTTTTTCATACAGTCATCCATGTCTTTTGCAAAATCCTGCTGTGCGGCATTCGGCTTTGACCAGACTGCCCTGGTGGCCGGCGTCGTGGCGCATGCTCCGATGAAAACGATCATCAGAAACATGACGAGCATCATCAGCGATGCCGTTTTTTCTTGAGTCATGGCAAGCTTTTTCATGTTTCCCCCGAAGATTGGGTTTGCTGAAGAATTAACATTGTTCAGCAAGACGATGATAACTGCTGAATGAGATTCTGGTGGAGATGAGGGGGATCGAACCCCTGGCCTCGACATTGCGAACGTCGCGCTCTCCCAGCTGAGCTACATCCCCAACCTTAAGAATTCCCGCCGGGTAATTGCACGGAAGCATATATTATTGATGATCGCGGTGTCAAGCCATAGTTGCTATGATTATTGAATTGACAAAACAGCAGGGTTTTTCTTATACTCTACGCACATAAAAAAATGAAATATGTTTTTATCGATGAATGTGAAATTTTCAAATAAGATATTCTTTTCACAAAGAAAAAATGATAAGGAAAATCAAATCACCTCGAGGAGCAAATAGATGGCCAAAATTGACGCTTTCTTTAATTTAATGCACGATCAGGGCGCATCCGACCTTCATCTTGTCGCCGGACAGCAGCCGGCAATCAGAATTCGCGGCGATATCGAGCGGATTAAGTATGATGTTCTTACCAATGATGCCTTGAAAGTGCTTCTTTATGAAATTACTCCGGAACACAAAATCAAACAGTTCGAAGAAACCGGCGATGTCGACTTTGCCTATGAAGTGCCCAATCTGGCCCGTTATCGTGTCAATTTTTTCAGGCAGAAAAACGGCATGGCAGCGGTTTTTCGAGAAATTCCCGATAAAATTCAGACCTGTCAGCAACTGGGACTGCCCAACGTAATTGCCAAACTGGCCCAGCTTCCGCGGGGCCTTGTACTGGTGACAGGGCCGACCGGCAGCGGCAAATCCACAACGCTGGCCGCTATTATTGATGAAGCCAACCGCCTGCGCCGGGACCATATCATTACCATTGAAGACCCGATCGAATTTGTCCATAAGAGCCAAAATTGCATCGTCAACCACCGCGAAGTGGGGGTGCATACCAAAACTTTTACTGCGGCATTACGGGGAGCATTGCGCGAGGATCCGGACATTATTCTGGTCGGAGAAATGCGCGATCTGGAAACCATCTCTCTGGCGATTGAAGCGGCCTCCACCGGCCATCTGGTTTTTTCCACCGTTCATACGACGAGCGCGCCCAAAACCGTTGACAGAATCATCGAAGTTTTTCCCGCCAGCGAACAGTTGCAGATCCGCTCGACACTGGCTGATGGTTTACGCGCCGTTATTTCTCAGGTTTTATTCAAGAGAATTGATGTCAAAAGCCGCTGCGTCGCTCTGGAAATCTGTATTGCCACGCCGGCGGTCCGCAACTTAATCCGGGAATCCAAGACCTACCAGATTCCCTCCATGATGCAGACCGGTAAAAAATACGGGATGCAGCTTCTGGACGATGCCATTATGGATCTGTACAACCGCGGTTGGATAAGCGGCGATGATGCCTATATCAAAGCCAATGAAAAAGCCCGGTTCCGTCCGCTGCTCAGACAACCGCCGACCGATTTTACCGAAGCGTAATGTATCGAGAAAGGATCGTATATGAGAAAGCCGGAAATTGATCATATTCTGACCAAAATGCTGGAGTCGTATCCCAACATTTCTGATTTTATCATAACCGTGGGCAAACCTTTTCAGGTGGAGGCTGCCGGTCAGCTGGTTCCCGTTCCGCTGAGGCCGCATTTTGAGAAACTGACGCCGTTTCAGACGGAAATTTTTGCTTTGAACCTGGTGAATCAGGATCACCGTCTCATGACGGACTTGCTTAAGGAAGGCGCATGCGATTTGTCGTATGAATTGACCGGCGTGGCGCGTTTTCGCGTGAATATTTTTTCGCAAATGGGCAATTATTCGATTGTCTTAAGAAAGCTGGAATCCCTTGTTCCTTCCTGCGCCGATCTAGGATTGCCGGATGCCTATTACAGGATATCCCGCGAGAAAAACGGCATTGTGTTAGTCACCGGAGCGACCGGCACCGGTAAAACCACGTCACTGGCCGCGATCATCAACGAAATCAATGAAACCAGTTCCGTCCACATTATTACCCTGGAAGACCCGGTGGAATACACGCATCCTCAGAAGAAGGCTACAATCAATCAGCGGGAACTCGGCAAGGATTTCGATACATTTTCCAGCGGCTTACGGGCCGCGATGCGCCAGGCTCCCAAGGTGATTCTGGTCGGTGAAATGCGCGACCGGGAATCGGTCGAAATCGCTTTAAGCGCCGCGGAAACCGGTCATCTCGTATTGAGTACACTGCACACCGTGGATGCGGGACAGACGATCAACCGTATTATCGGTATGTTCCCGCGGGATGAAGAAAATCAGATACGTGTGCGGCTGGCCGATGCCATCCGCTGGATCGCCTGTCAGCGTTTACTGCCGAAAATAGGCGGGGGGCGTGTTGCCGCATTTGAAACACTGAGCACCAGCCTGCGGGTGAAGGATGTTATTCTGCACGGCGAATCGGAAGGAAAAACATTTAATGATATCATCACACAGGGAAGGCCTTTCGGCATGATGACTTTTGACGACTGCATTATCGATCATTTCAGCAAGGATTTGATTACGGAGGAAACGGCCATTGCGTTTGCGACGAACAGAGCTGTAGTCAATCGCGGTATCGATGCCGTCAAGAAAGCCCGCGGCGATCAAGCCGTCAATATCGGAACGCTGGAAGTCGACCGGTCTTACGGAAAAGCAAAAATGGACACATGGAAAAGATAATGTCCGGACTTAATAAAATAACTATCGGGAATGGATTATGAACACGGATAAATTGGCACCAGAATCAGTCGAAGAGGAGATCGATTACTCGGGCCGTCCTTTTGACTACCGGGATATGGATACCAGCTCGGCCATGATCTGCGAGAACGATCCGGCGATCAGGCAAAAGCTGAGAGAAAATCTGCAAACGCTTAACTTTAACGTGATTGAACCGATGACGGCGAAAGAAGCTCTGAAGTACACGACGTTTCAGACGTTCAACGTGATTGTTGTCAATGAACATTATGACACGGACAAGGACGGCGTCAACCAGGTCCTTAAATATCTGGAGACTCTTCCCATGTCCGTCCGCCGGCAGGTTTTCGTTGTCCTGATCAGCTCGACGTTTGCCACGATGGATTACATGAACACGTTGAACAGGAGCGTGAATTTAATCATTCATATGGAAGAAATTTCGGAAATAGGCCTGATTCTGAAAAAAGAAATGGAAGAAAACGAATATTTCTATCACGTTTTCAAGGAGTTGCAGCGCAAACTGGGCAGAGTTTAATTCAGTGGATTTTATCGGCTTTGCCGATTGTCTGATCGGCCTCGTGATCAAGCCCCATTTTTCTGTAGGCGGAAGACAGGTTCAGATAATAGATGGGCAGCGGCTCGAGCCGTATGGCTGTTTGAAACGCGGCTACCGCCTCCGAAAAATTTCCGGTTTTCATCAGAGAGTTACCTAATCGGTTGTAGTAGGCATCCGCATCTGCCCGATCAAATTCGACAGCCTGATTGTAAGCGTTGATCGCATCCTGTAATTTTCCCAGACCGATAAGACTGTCCCCGAGCGAGCAGTAATACAGGGGACTGGAAGGATTGAGGTTCAGGCATTTATTCAACAGACGCCGGGCTTCCTGATGATTATCGGCTTTTTGGAATAAAACGGCAATCCTGAAATAGTAGCTGTCGAGCTGATCGGGATCCAGTTGGCCGGCCTTCCGGTAAGCGTCTTCGCTTTCTTTGTTTAATCCCGCCGCAAACAACGCTTCGCCCCACAAACAATAAAAAGCGGGATTGTCGTCTTCCATGGCAATCAGTTTTTCATACGTTAAACGTGCCCGATCGGCCTGTCCCGCCTGAAGATAGGCATTGCCTAACTCCGTCAGGAGCCCAACATCGTCCGGCTGCGCGGCAACTGCCCTCTCGCAAATATTTACCAGATTCGGGAAGTCCTTCTTCTGCTTGTAAAGACGCACCAGTTCATCGAACGCAAAGCCGGTAAACACCTTTCTCTCGAGCTCGCGGTCGAACAATATCGTTAAACATTTTTCGGCCTGACCGGTTTTGCCGCTGTCGTAATATGCCCAGGCCAGCATTAAAAGGACAGGGTCTTCGTCCGGTGATTCCTGATGAATATCCTCGAGCAGGACAATGGCTTCATCATATTTGCCTTTTTGAAGGAGCTTTTCCGCCAGATCTCTTTTTGTGCTTTTTTCGTCGGTCATCGTTAAAAAAAGGGGAGGATGTCTCCTCCCCTTACCAAAGACTAGCAGCCGCTGCAGGAAGAACCGCAACCGCCTCCGGCGGCAGACAGGTTGGACGTTACCTTAAATCCAGAGCCCTGCGGTGTTTCTATAAAATCAACATTAATCGGTTTCGCTTGATTAAAAATGTCCTTGTCAATTACAAATTTTGTTCCGTTTTCATCAAATACTTCATCATCTTTTGCCGGCTCATCCAGAGCCATCCCCAGTGCGGGGCCGGATCAGCCAATAGACATTGTTATCCGCACAGCGGAATCAGGTTTTTTTGCTTTGATAAAATCTTTGATTACCTCCAATGCCTTCTCTGTCACTGTAAACATCAAATATCCTCCTTTTTGATGAATAGTCGTTATTCATCTCGGATGTAAAATAGTCATACCTGACAATATGTCAATCAAAATCTTTTTCTTGCCAAGGGTTATTTATGAATTGACATTATAAGTTGCTGTAGTTTATTATTAATTACGTTTTTATACCTTCCGCAGCAAAAACAGTCTGATGGCAATATAGACGCATCAGGGTTCGCGATGATAGGTCGATGGATGAATATGAACAAAAAGCCCGGTTATAACTTCCAAAACATCGGTTTTATCGTTTTACTCGTCATCATCACCCTTTTCTTCTTTTACATTGTTAAGCCTTTTTTCTTTGCGGTTTTCTGGGCGGCGCTGATCGCCGGCATTTTTATGCCCCTGCACCGGGCGTTGAATACAAAAATCACAAATCCCAATTTATGCGCGGGCGCGACTCTCGTTGTTATTCTGCTTTGTTTGATTATCCCTATCGCATTTCTGTTTAACCTTCTTGTGCTGGAAGCGTTTGATATCTATAAGTCCTTCGATTCCCAGGGCGGCGCCTGGATGAAAGCACTTACGGCAACGCTCAACACATTGAGCCAGAGTGCTTTGTTTGCCAAATTGAACCTGGATCAGGCTTTTATACTGGGAAAATTTCAGGACATCATCAAGGCGGTCAGCGGATACGTCATCAATCATATTTCGAATTTTACGCAAAACACCATTCTTGTCATCGTCAAAGTTGCCGTGATGATCTACACCCTTTTTTATTTCCTGCGCGACGGGGAAAGACTTCTGGAATCTATGGTCGGTCATATTCCCGTGAATAAGCGCTACCTCGATACGTTCATTTACCAGTTCCTTTCCACGGCCAAAGCGTCCCTGAAATTTACGTTTGTCATCGGCGGCATCCAGGGATTCCTGGGCGGCCTTGTTTTTTACATTACGGGAATTGAGAGGGCTCTCATCTGGGGCGTGATCATGATGGGGCTATCCATATTGCCGGGAGTGGGATGTGCCTTTGTCTGGGTGCCCGCCGGAATCATCATGCTGGTTTTGGGGCATACCTGGCAGGGCATTGTCATCCTTATTTTCGGATCGGTGATTATCAGCAGTGTGGATAATTTATTGCGGCCGGTTTTGCTGGGCCGCGACACGAACATGCACGCGCTTTTGATATTCCTTTCCACGCTGGGCGGGTTGGCCGTTTTAGGACTGTCGGGCTTTGTCATGGGACCGATCATCGCCGCTCTTTTCCTGGCCAGCTGGAAATTATTTCTTGAGTTTTATCAGGAAAAACAAGAGGAAAAAATTGAAAGCTGATTTTTATCTGACGGGTCTTCCTTCAAGATCGTCTTTCTTCAAAATGAATCGCCAAAGCGCCTCCCTGTCTTTTGTCTTTGCGTAATCGATGCCGATGCGGGGTGTCGTGATGATTTTAGAATCCGGGATTTTTTTATTATTTTCCACCCACAATTCACTGCCCAGCGTTACATTCCAGCCGTTTAAAGATTTGTCGATGGACAGCGCCTGGCAAAGCTTGGCCGGTCCGTTGGTTAATTCGGTGCCTTTCTTTTTGCGGCGGGCTTCCATCGCCGCGATGCCGTCAATCGGTAGAATTGCGCGGATCAAAACGGCACAGGGATTTTCCTCTTCTTCAGTGACCAAATTGAGCATGTAGTGCATACCATAGGTAAAATAAACATAGGCATGGCCGGGTTTGCCGAACATGACCGCATTGCGCTGTGTCTTGCCGCGGTGGGCATGGCAGGCGCTGTCTGCCCGGCCGCAGTAAGCCTCCGTCTCCGCAATCATGCCGGAAAGTTCAAGACCGTTTATCCGCCGCACCAGCTTCTTCCCCAAAAGCTCCCGCGCCACCCGCAGCGTATCCCGATGATAAAATTTTCTATCCAAGATTTTCATAATGAGTTGTTCTTCGGACATATTTACCAATAAATAACCAACGTGACGTAAGGATGTTACTATCACAAAAGGCCAAGTGAAAAAAGTTTATTTGAAATTGATTTTCAAGGATATTTTAATTTTCTTTTATCAATAGATGGTGTAGGTTAATATTCAAGAATCGGAAAAACAAAATTGATATATTAATGGTTCGGCCCACGCCGAATCTATTCACACCCGAAAGGAGATTTTCTGCATTGGATATTCCCCGGATCTTCAACATTACTGAGAGCGCTCACCGCATCCACAACCCGATTACACCCGAAAAGCTCGCCATTCTCGGCTCGGCGCTGCGTCTGGAATCGGGGGACCGGGTACTTGACCTCGGCAGCGGTTCGGGGGAGATGCTGTGCACCTGGGCACGCGATCACGGCATCATCGGCACCGGCATCGACATGAGCCGGTTGTTCACCGAGCAAGCAAAACGTCGCGCTGAAGAACTCGGCGTCGCCGATCAGGTCACGTTCATTCACGGCGATGCTGCGGGCTTTGTTTCTGGCGAGAAGGTCGATGTGGCAGCCTGTCTAGGGGCCACGTGGATCGGCGGGGGAGTCGCCGGCACGATCGAGCTTCTGGCGCAAAGCCTGAAGCTCGGAGGGATCATCCTTATCGGCGAGCCTTACTGGCGGCAGTTACCGCCGACGGAAGATGTTGCCAAAGGGTGTCTTGCCCACACGATTGCCGACTTTATCATGCTTCCGGAACTTCTCGCGTCTTTCGACCGTCTCGGCTACGACGTCGTTGAAATGATTCTGGCTGATCAGGACGGTTGGGACCGATACGAGGCGGCCAAATGGCTCACCATGCGCCGATGGCTTGAAGCCAATCCCGGCGACGAATTGGCCAAAGAGGTTCGTGCCCAACTGACCTCGGAGCCCGTGCGCCACGCCGCTTACACGCGTGAATATTTGGGCTGGGGAGTGTTTGCGCTGATGTCGCGGCGATGAGGAGATTACCGGGCGATTCAGAAAGAGGGGCAAATCCAATCATACCCGATAACGCATTCAAGCCGACGCCGCTTTGCGGCGTCGGCTTTGCTTTTCGTTCTCTCTTGAGAAAATCTTTTTTTTAACATCTCAATATAATCAAAAACTTAAGCTTCCTTACAACAAATTAATTTGAAAAATAACCCCTCCGGTGCTAGATTGTGACCGGCAGTATTATAAAAACAAATTACTTTCAACGGCTGAAATGAACCGTGAAAGCGAACTGGTATTACCGGAAGGAGAGATAGTTTATGGAATACACTCATGAAGTTGAACAGATGTGCGTAGTTGCCAAAGGCGCGAAAAACGGTCCCGCCCCGATCCCACAGGAGGGCAAATGGACCATGGTGAAAGAAATCAAGGATATCAGCGGTCTTACCCATGGTGTCGGCTGGTGTGCGCCGCAGCAGGGAACATGTAAGTTGACCCTGAACGTCAAAGACGGGATCATTGAAGAGGCACTCGTCGAATGTCTCGGTTGCACCGGCATGACCCACTCGGCCGCAATGGCTGCCGAGATTCTGCCGAACAAAACCATTCTGGAAGCGCTGAATTCCGACCTTGTCTGCGATGCGATCAACACCGCGATGAGGGAAATTTTTCTGCAGATTGTTTACGGCCGCTCACAGACGGCTTTCTCCGAAGGCGGTCTGCCGATCGGAGCCGGACTCGAGGATCTGGGCAAGGGACAGCGCAGCGTGATCGCCACAATGTACGGTACCAAAAAGAAAGGTCCCCGTTATCTGGAAATGGCCGAAGGGTACGTGCTGGAAATCGCCCTGGATAGTGACAATGAAATCATCGGATACAAATTCGTTAATCTGGGCGTGATGATGGACAACATCGTCAAGGGCATGGACCCGGCCGCCGCTCTGGCGAAAGCAACCGGAACTTACGGCCGTTTTGCTGAAGCTGTAAAAGTTATCAATCCCCGTAAAGAATAAGGAGTAGAAAAATGGCTTTATTTGAAGGATACGAAAGAAGAATCAAACAGATCACTCCTTTTCTCGCGAAATATGGAATTTCCTCGCTGGAGGAAGCCGAAAAAGTATGCCTCGAGAAAGGCGTGGATGTCAGAAAAATCGTCAAGGAGATTCAGCCGATTTCATTTGAAAACGCCGGCTGGGCTTATCTGGTCGGCGCTGCCGCCGCCATTAAAAAAGGTCAGAAGGTAGCCGCCGATATCGCCGAAACACTGGGTGAAGGATTGCAGTCCTTCTGCATTCCCGGCTCGGTTGCCGATGACCGTCAGGTGGGCATCGGTCACGGCAATCTCGCTTCCATGCTGCTTCGGGAAGAAACCAAATGCTTTGCGTTTTGCGCAGGTCATGAATCATTCGCGGCAGCGGAAGGCGCGATCGGACTTGCCAAATCGGCCAACAAGGCGCGCAAGGTTCCTCTGCGCGTCATTCTGAACGGATTGGGAAAAGACGCGGCTCACATTATCGCCCGCGTCAACGGATTCACCCATGTCGCGACGGCATTCGATTATAAAACAGGAAAAGTCTCTGTGGCCAAGGAGAAAGCCTATTCCAAGGGCGACCGCGCGGCAGTTCGCTGCTACGGCGCCGATGACGTGCGCGAAGGCGTGGCCATCATGCATCTGGAAGGCGTTGATGTCGCCATCACGGGAAACTCCACCAATCCGACCCGCTTCCAGCATCCGGTGATGGGCGTTTACAAAAAAGAATGCATTCTGGCCGGAAAGAAATTCTTCTCTGTGGCCTCCGGCGGCGGCACAGGCAGAACGCTGCATCCGGACAACATGGCGGCCGGTCCCGCCTCCTACGGCATGACCGACACCATGGGCAGAATGCATTCGGATGCGCAGTTTGCCGGATCGTCGTCCGTTCCTGCGCATGTGGAAATGATGGGCCTGATCGGCATGGGCAACAACCCGATGGTGGGCGCATCCGTCGCCGTGGCGGTGGCGGTAGAACAGGCCATGAAGTAAAACTTCTAAATCGAGCACCACTGCCCGCTGATTCGGGCAGCGGTGCTATCTCCATGCCTTGGAGGCGGTTCGATGACTCAATTGAAAGCGGTTCAGGCAAACATCGTAACCCTTAAGGTCGATGCCATCGTCAATGCGGCCAATCAATCGCTTCTGGGCGGCGGAGGTGTGGACGGAGCAATTCACCGGGCCGCGGGTCCGGAGCTTCTGGCGGAATGCCGGACACTCGGCGGTTGTAAAACCGGCGAGGCCAAACTTACCAAAGGATACAATCTTCCAGCAAATTTTATCATCCATACCGTAGGACCGGTCTGGCACGGCGGTAAAAGCGGTGAATCCCAACTGCTGGCGTCCTGTTACCGCAGTTCTCTGATTGTGGCCGCCGAAAACGGCATCAAAACCGTCGCCTTCCCGAGTATCAGCACCGGTGTTTACGGATATCCGGTTGAGCCTGCGGCGCAGGTGGCGGTAAAAACCGTGCGCGATACGGTTCAGAAATTATCAACGATAGAAGAAGTGATTTTCTGCTGTTTTTCCGGGAAAGATCTTGAGATTTACGAAGCGTGTTTGAAAAACTGATTTTTCCGAGGCTGCATGCAACGTGCTTTGACGGATGCATTTTTAAACAACGGACCGCGGCATTTTTAAATCATGCCGCAGTCCAATGAACAACCCCGCCCCAAGGGGCGGGGCATTAGACCCGCATTTATCCCGCTCGGCCTATAGTGACCTTTAGGTTATTCGCCTCGGGGATATCAAGGATATCTGCGATATCCTCCGCCTACGGCGGGATAATTCAACTTACAAGTTTCAGAAGCGTAGCAAACTTAAACTTGAGTTTCATTAATTCGACCATCAAATTTCAGTGCACTTCCACCGCTTTGCGGGATAATTCGACTTATGCTTCAATCTTCGCTTCGCTCGATTTTAGCAAGTCTCACTACGTTTCTGAAATTTGGGTCTCATTAAATTTTATTTGACCCATTTCAGATAATTCTTGACCAGGTATTCCGCTGTCTGCAGGGCGCCTTTGGCCGCGCCGATTTTGGTATTGTGCGCCAGACAGACGTATTTGATGCCGTTTTCAATAACCGGATCCTTGCGGATGCGTCCGACGGTTACGGTCATGCCGCCGCCCTTGTCTCTATCCATCCGCGGTTGCGGACGGAACGGATCATCGGTCACATCGATCAGATGCGCCGGTGAACTGGGCAGATGCAGTTCGGCAAAGTCCTTGCCGTAATTCATCATGGCCTTCTTGACGTCTTCCGGCGAGCATTTTTTCTTGGTTTGAACAAACGCGCAAACCATATGGCCGTCCAGTACCGGTACGCGGGTACAGGTTGCGGTAATGCCGAACGCGGCGTTGACGATGATTTTTCCGGTCAGCTTGCCCAGAATTTTTAGCGGTTCGGTTTCCACCTTGGGTTCCTCGCCGGGAATATAAGGCACGACGTTTTCGGTCATATCCATCGCCGACAGGCCGGGTGTTCGTCCCGCGCCGGACATGGCCTGCAGCGAAGTCGCCACCACTTGTTTTACGCCGAAGTTATCCAGAATCGGCTTCAACGAAACAACCAGTCCGACAATGGTGCAATTGGATTTGGGTGAAATGAAACCTTTCCAGCCGCGGTTTTTCTGCTGAACGGCCAGCAGGGCCGCGTGATCCATATTCACACCGCCCACCAGAATGGGGGTATCCGGTTCATACCGGAATGCCGACGCGGTGCTGATCACCGGAGTGGTTTTGGCGTACTTGGGTTCCAGATCCCTGGCCGGTCCCGCGTCCATGGTTGAGAAAATAATATCCACGGATTTCGGATCGAAACGGGCTGCTTCTTCCACCACCATATTGGCAATATGCCCCGGCAATTCCTCCGGGCACCACCAGCGGATCGAACCGTTGGCGTCCCGTAACGCATCAATATATTTCTTGCCGGCCGATCGCTCCGAAGCCACCAGTTTGGCGATTTTAAACCAGGGATGTCCGAGCAGACTGACAATCGCCTGCTGGCCGACGATTCCGGTTGCGCCGACAATAGCAATTTTTAACATAATTCAAAAACCTCCTCTAAGTTCCTTGACGGTTGCTTATATTTTCAAGCAAAATCGTTTTCGCTTTTTCCACATCCGCGGCAATCTGTTTCTTCAACGTTTCGGGAGAGTCAAATTTGACAATGTCCCTCAGCTTCTCCACAAAATCGGTATTGATCCTTTTTTCCCTCAGATCACCCGAAAAATCAAGCAGGTGTACTTCAAAGGAAAAGGTATAATCTTCAAACGTCGGTTTCGCTCCGATATTTAAAACGGCTTGGTACCGTTTTTCTTCCGCATCAACAAACGCCGCATAAATGCCCGGCGGCGGCAGCAATTCTTTTTCCGGTTCGATGTTGGCCGTCGGAAATCCGAGCGTGACGCCCCGTCCGAAACCGGTGACCACCTTTCCTGCGACATTGTAGTATCGTCCCAGCAAGACGGCGGCTTTTTTCAGATTGCCTTCGATAATGGATTTCCTGATCAGCGTGCTGCTGATGATATCGTTTCCCGATTTAACGGCGTCAACGACTTCAACCGCAAACCCCATGTCCCGTCCCGCAGCAATCAGATAATCACTGTTGCCTTTTTTCCCCTGACCGAAGGTGTAATCATGTCCGATAATAATTTTTCCGATGGCCAGTTTCCGCCCCAGAAAATTATGAACGAATTCTTCCGCCGTCGTTTTGGAATACTCCATGGTAAAAGGAATGACCAGAACGCCGTCGATTCCGCAAGCCGCAAGCCGCTCCAGTTTTTCGTCAAGCGTCGTGATCAGAAAAAACGGCCTGATATTCGGATGAAGAATCATCTTGGGATGCGGATCAAACGTAATAACCAGTGATTTGGTCCCGGCCTGTTTCGCTTCGGAGGCGAGTTTCCGGCAGATAAACTGATGGCTTAAATGCACGCCGTCGAAATTGCCTATGGAGACAAATGATCCGCGAAAATCTCCGGTTATGTTTTCCGTACTCCTGAATATAATCATTGTTTCATACTATAAACGTCAACCAGTAGCTTGATAACATAACATGTTGGACATTAAATTCAAGCTCATTTTATCTTGACAAGAACGTGCCGATCGGTATAGTGCACTTTTTGTGTGCCGAAGTGGCGGAATTGGTAGACGCGCTAGGTTCAGGGTCTAGTAGGCGTGCGCCTGTGCTGGTTCAAATCCAGTCTTCGGCACCATTTTTTATCATTATTGATTTGCATAATCATAACTTGTCACAGCCGAAAACGATCTTTTTCTGTTGATTTTTTAAACTTTTTTATCCGGTAACGAACAACCAGACACAGGCAGTATTTGATGATTGAACCCCTTGTTAATAATCTGTCATTTTATCTTGAAAGCTCGCTGATGTTATCTGTCCTTGCCGCTTATCTGGGGGGCGTGATTATCAGTTTTACGCCCTGCACGTATCCGCTGATTCCGGTAACCGTGGGGTTGATCGGCATCCAGGGACCGTCATCCAAAATCCGCGGTTTTTTCCTCTCGTTGTTTTATGTGGCCGGAATGGCGGTTACCTATGCGGTTCTCGGTGCTGCGGCGGCGCTGTCGGGAAAGATATTCGGTCAGATGCAGACGACGCCCTGGACGTATTTTATCATGGCCAATTTATGTCTGGTCATGGGATTGTCCATGCTGGACGTGTTCAACCTCTCCATCCCTGTTCCGCAAAAGCTGATGCAATGGACCGGTGCAAACGGCAAAAAAGGATTTCTGAACAGTTTTTTAATCGGCGCCGTTTCCGGCGTGGTCATCGGACCCTGCACCGCCCCGGCCCTCGGGGTTTTACTCGGTTACGTGGCGGTCAAAACAAATGTGGTTCTGGGGATGAGCCTGCTGTTTATTTTCGCTTTCGGGATGGGAACGCTGCTGATTATCGCCGGCACGTTTGCCGGGATGATTGCCGCTTTGCCGCGATCGGGAGCATGGATGGAAAAAATTAAATTCATATCCGGGCTGATATTAATTGGCGCTGCGGAATATTTCCTGTATATTGCCGGAAGACTGTCTATATAAAAAGAGGTGATGATGAACAAAAAAATTTTACTGGCAATCGCTCTGGTGTTTGTTTTTGCGTTGGTTGCTTTCTCTTTTGAACAGTTTAAGCCGAGTGTTTTTACAAGACGCGACAAAGTTTCGGCTCCTGATTTTTCATTGAAAGACATCCATGGGAAAACATTCCGGTTGAGCGCCCAGCGGGGAAATCCGGTCATTATGTTTTTCGGCACGACTTGGTGTCCCGCCTGCCGCGAGGAAATGCCGCTTTACAGGAACCTTTACAATAAATATGCCGGACGCGGATTAAAGTTCCTGTATATTGATATCAACGAATCCGCCGAACGGGTGGCACGGTTTGCCGGACAAAATGCTTTTCCGTACCACGTGCTGGTGGACGGAGACGGCAGTGTAGCCGGCGATTATAATATTATCGGCGTTCCGACCCTGATTCTTCTGGACAGAGAGGGCAATATCGTCGATGTCGGTCACCGAATATCTGACTTGCCGGTGGACAGGCTTTTTCCGGTAAAAAAATAAACAGAATTCCGGGGGGAAT
>JAGOMJ010000007.1 GCA_017993615.1 Smithella sp.
CGTCGTCAAATCGGTATTCTCCATTTTCATCTGTAGCTACAGTAGCGTTACTGTACCCCGACAGGAGAACGGTAATACCCGCACGCCCGACACCTTTATAGGTAACTCTGCCTGAAATGGTGCATTTGTCCGCATCGGCATCATGATATTTTGGTAATTTAAAATCATCCGCCCCGTCGCCGCAACCTATGACCATCATGAACATCAGCATAAGAAAATACAATAAAATCTGAGATAGACCAATTTTTGTATTCATAAAGATCCCCCAAAGATGACGCTAATCGAATTTGCTAAAACTTTTATTGATAGGTTTATTTATATGGAATTACCGTTTGAATGTCAAGGAATGGTTATGCGTATAATTTCGACAGAGACCGTTTTCATCAATCATGGAAGACCCGGGGATTTTCACATGCATCATCAAGCAGATCCGTATAGATTTCCGCTATCAATTATGATAATGTTTCCTCAAATGAAAAGGTGTGGAATTTCAAAATGAATACGAATGAAGATATTGAGCGTTTCAGAAAATTGGCCGAGACAGGTGATGCTGACGCCCAGTATCATCTGGGCTTGATATATCAGAATGAAAAAGGGGTATCTCTGGATTATGCTCAGGCTGTTAAATGGCTTGTGATGGCCGCCGAGCAGGGGCATGCCGATGCCCAGTATAATCTGGCCTGTATTTACAACAACGGCAAAGGCGTCTCGTTGGATTACCCGAAGGCGATCAAATGGTTTACCCGGGCTGCTGAGCAGGGTCATGCCCATGCCCAGTATATGCTGGGATTGATGTACAGCAGCGGGCTACAGGATTATGTTGAAGCCGCGCGATGGTTCCTAAAGGCAGCGGAACAGGGCATTGCCGACGCGCAGTTCAAGATAGGCGTGATTCTGGAAGAAGGCAGAGGCGTCAGAAAAGATCCTGCTTCGGCTGAGGTGTGGTACGGCGAAGCTGCAGAGCAGGGCCACGCGGATGCCAAAAAACGACTGGACAAAATGCAAAACAAATAGCGGCGGCGATGTTCATCAAAAAAAACAGGATGAAACCTCGAGAAGGATCATACCCGAGATTTCAGTTTTTTCCTTTTATATAAGTTTGTAGCCCTTCTCTCTAAAGAGTTTCAGACAGGCGTCCACCACTTTTTCATCGTAAAGTTTCCCCCTGTTTTTTTCAATTTCCTTCAATGCAAATTCCAGCCCCAGGGAAGGACGGTAGGGACGATGCGATGCGATCGCTTCCACAACATCGGCCACAGCCATGATGCGCGCTTCGATCAGAATGTCGTTCCCTTTCAGGTTGCGGGGATAACCGGAGCCGTCCATGCGTTCATGATGCTGGTAGACGATTTCTGAAAGCGGCCAGGGGGACTCCACATCTTTGAGCATCTCGTATCCGCTTTCCGGATGTGTTTTGATCATGGAGAATTCAATATTGGTCAATCCTGTCGGTTTGCTCAGTATTTCTGCCGGGATGGATAATTTTCCGATATCGTGAATGGTGCCGGCCATATTCAATCCTTCGACGATATCCCCATCCAGCCCCATTTCTGCGGCGATGGCACAGGCCAGATTTGCCGTGCGGGACTGATGGCCTGCCGTGTAGGGGTCCCGCGCTTCCAGGGCGGAAATGAGCACCTGTATGGTGGTACCGACGGCCTTTTTCAGGCTCTCCAGTGTTTTTTGCAGCTTTTCATCGGCTATTTTTCTCTCCGTTATATCGTGGGCAATGCCTCTGAATCCTTTCGGGTTACCCGAAGAATCTCTCAAAAGGGATATAAATCCTTCAATATACTTTCTCGTGCCGTCTTTTCCACGGATTTGCCACTCCAGATCCCTGTAGGGTTCTCCGGTCATATAAACCTGATGGAAGGCGCGATACACTTTTTTCCGTTCTTCCGCGTCCGTGTAGATTTTATTACTCATGCCCGTCAATTCGTCTCTGGAGTATCCAAGGACCCGGCACACAGTATCATTAAAGAACGTAAAGTTTCCGAAGAGGTCGGTTTCAAAATAGCCTTCCTTGATGTCCTCCAGAATCGTCCTGTACTTCTCTTCACTCTGACGCAGTTTATCTTCCGCTATTTTGCGATCCGTGATATTTCTCGCCTCACCTAAAATGGAAATCGGTTCATTATTTTCATTGCGTATAAAATTAAAGGAACATTCCCCCCATATCGTTTTACCTTCTTTAGTCCGGAATTCCAGTTCCAGTGTTCTATATTGAGAATCCAGAGAAGCCAGATTAAAGGCTTTCGGCATCCTATTGGTAATAAACTCCATGGCTTTTCTGACCGACTCGGGAGTAAGCAGTTGATCCAAAGGCAATATTTTTATTTCTTCAAACGAATATCCCGTGATTCTTTCCACGGACGGGCTGACATAAGTAATCTGCATGTTCATATCCATCATCCAGACCTGATCTTTCATGTGATCGGCCAGAAGACGGTATTTTTCCTCACTCGCCTTCAGAGCTTCTTGAGCAAGTTTGCGGTCGGTGATATCCCGGGTTTCTCCCAAAAGAGATACCGGTTTCCCATTTTTATCGCGGATAAAATGCAGGCGGTTCTCGATCCATATTTTATGGCCGTCCTTGTGATAGGCTTCCAGTTCCATGATGTAGTTCGTGCCGGTTGGAGGAGGCTTGCTGTTCATCGCTTTCTCCAATTCTTTCATGAATGTTTCCACGACTTTCCTGTAGGAGTCTGCCGTAAAAAGTTGCCTCATTTTGATCTGGCTGATTTCATCCAGAGCATATCCGTATATTTTCTCCACGGAAGGACTGATGTAGATAAGGTTGAGGTTCAAATCCATAACCCAGACATGTTCCGAGATGTTGTCCGCCAACAGCCGGTAGAGCGCTTCACTTTCTCTCAGTGCCTCTTCCGCCTGCTTACGTTCGGTGATATCATGAACAATGCCTTTGAAACCTGTTGGTTTCCCCGAAGCATCCTTGATCAAGGATACGGAGGTTTCAATATATTTTTTATTTCCGTCTTTCCTGATGAGCTGCCAATCGAACGCTTTGGTCGATTCTCCCGTTTTATAGACCCTGTTGAAGGTCTCAAAAAGTTTTTTTGCATTTTCTTTGTCGGTAAATTGACGGTTATTCATTCCCCGCATTTCATCCGGAGCATATCCCAGAATCCGGCACATCGCCTTGTTGAAGAATGTAAAGTTGCCGGCAAGATCCACTTCATAGTATCCCTCTTCAATGGCTTCCAGAAGGGATCCGTATTGTTCTTCGTTTTCACTTGACTGTCTGTTTTGCTGTTCCATTTTTTCCTGTCTTCCTTACATGTGGAAATGGCGCCGATCAATGTCGGGTTCAGACCTTTATTCATTCATCATGAAAACGGTATATAAATAAAGGTTTTGTGTCAAAGAATAAAATTCCGGATACTTTCAGTTTTGGATATTGAAACGTATCATCCGATTGTTATTCAGAAAGACCACGATGACGCTATTTCCCCAATACCGTCAGAACGGTGAAACAATATACCTTGCATCAACATCGGCCTGTTCACACAAATGATCAAATTTTATATACCGTTTTGATATCCATCACGTTCTGACTGTTTTCCTGAATTCTCTGTGATTGAACGCCTCCAGCAGTTCCGTATCAGACATTTCATTGTACCCTTTCCAGCCGTTATGAAGAATACGCACCAGAAATTTGATGCTCTTTTCCTGCGACAAGCCATCCAAATCAGAATCTACCAGTTTTTTAATGATCTCCTCCCTGCTGATTTCATTTTTTGTCATAAACCTGTTCCTCCCTGATAAAAAATAAACCGGACATCACAACAGGATTTATTAATCAGTGCACGACAACTTCACGGAAGGTTGAATGGTTAAATAATTTACATCTATGATACTGGTTATATTAAGTTTAGCACGGCTTTTCTGAAAAATCCAGCAGCTGATCTAAATATTATCCCGCTCCTTGTTCAGAATATAGACGAACGCGATTTTAAGTGTGGCTTCAACAGCTTCCGGCTCGATATGCTCAACGTTGTCCTGAAGAGTGTGATAGACCATTCCGTCCCGGATTAAATTCGTCGGCATACCGATGAGCGTTGTCGCTTCTACGCCTGCCTTGGCAAATTCCGCCGCATCCGTGGCGCCGCCTCCGGGCGTTATTGCAAAGAGCCGCGTCCGGTATCCGAGTTGATCAGCCACTGCCTTGCATTCCCGGGCCATGTTTTTAGACAGACGAACGACGCTGTTAATATCTCTAGTGAGAAACTGGAGTTCACCGAGGTTGTAGATGCTGTCGATATTGAAATGATACGTCGGCATCTTCAGCAAGGCGCCTCGATGCCGTTTTACAAAAGCCCGCGCGCCTCGAAGACCGGCCTCTTCCGCATCGGCGCTTAGAAACATCAGACGGGTATTTTTCAGAAGCCCCGCACCGTTTTGCCTTGCCCTGTTGAAAATTTCCGCAAGTTTAATAATCGCCGCGACTGCAATCATGTTATCACCGGCTCCCGGAGTGCCCTTCTCACTTATAAAGAAATACATCGGGGCAACAAAAATCAGACCGGCAAAAACACCGTAGCGTAAATAGGGGACGAAGGCGGGATCGGCGCCGCTATAGGACCGGTGATACACCCAAATCCAGGAGAGAACCAATGCGGCAAAAATGATTATGACGGCCGTCATGATCCGGACGGCATATAATTTCTGATGATGTGCGAGAAACCTGAATTCATGCGCGCTGTCGTGATGCCCGCTCAGGATGATCTGTTGTTTGACCTCGCCTTCCGGTTCTATGGTTCCGATAACGTTGTACCCTTTCATTTTCCTGTAAAAAGGATCCAGCATTTCCCAGTAAAATATTGATTCGCCCAACATGATGAAAGCACCCAAAAGGTAGCCGGCCGCACCGGCAACGACATAATCAAAATACAGCAAAAACGAGGACAGGATGTAGATCACGACGACAACCTTGAAAAACCCCAGAAACGCTTTGGGGTGAATATCAAATTCCTCCATGCTTACGGAATCGCAGTGCTTATTCATTTCATTCATAATGAGAACAGCCGCTTTTTTACAGGATTCACTCCCTGCGAGACGCGCACCGGATTCCTCTATAATGTTCCCGGTAAAACAAAGCGTTTCCTGAACATCAGCCGGTGTAATTTTTATGTCTTCCACAGTATGCCTCCTGGTTTCTGAAAATTAAAACCGATCTGCCCATAAATGCTGAAGCTTTCCCGAACTATTTTCTATTATGGTGCTTTACGTAACATAAAAGACGGAAAGAAAGAAGTGATGAATTCGGCTGGCGACAATCCCGGAAGTGCTTACTGAAAAAAAGACCAGCCTCGATCTTTGAAAATCAAGGCTGGTCGTATATCCCACGTCTTAGCGGTTGACTCGTTAACGTCTGTCTCTTCTTTCGGACGTCCTGAAATCACCTCGGCTTTTGACGTTATGCTGCATCGCGGGCTTCGTCATGGCCGGTCGCGTGTTGCTTCTGTATTGCGGCGCAGGGGCTCTCTTTGTTATTTTTTTAACTCCATAGCTTTGTTTATCCCAGTGCCGGTTTTTCTCCCAGACATGCCAATTGCGTTGGATGTCCTGATATGACCTCCGCTGGGGTTCCCAGCGATATCCATTCCACGTTTTATGCCTGTAATTCTGTCGCCAATCGGCAGGAACATATCTCTGGAAAGACGGCTGATAGGGATGATAAGCCCAATCTCTGTCGTAGTATCTTGATCGGTACCAGCGGTTATTCCAAGGACGCCACCACCAGCCCGCGTGAAAAAATATGTCTTCTCCAATGTCGGCTACGGCATAGACATCAGTGTCCGGTATGACCACCAGATGTGGCGGCGACGGAAAGACAACCGGTAGAGGCAAAGGAATATTCACATGGACCCTTACATCGGCCATTGCCGAAACCGGCATCAATACAATCAGCGTCAGCAACAGAGCCTTGTAAACCTTATTTTTCATTTTATGTTCTCCTTTTTGTTTATTCTAATAACATGTTGCATCATCCATATTTCCGGAATGAAAAAAACATCCGGCTCATTACGGTAAGTAGAGGCAATTCCCATGACCATTCCATTGCTCACCCCTTTTCCCGCCGCGCGGACCGAATCCGCTTTTTTTGTTCCATCCGCATTTGGCCAGTTTTTCCTTCTGTTTGGGTGTCAAAATTTTGTTCACCTCAAAGCGGTAAGCGGTTTTATTATCCTCCAGTTGATCCCGCAGCACCCTTACTTCTTTTTGTTTGGCCATAATCTTGTTTTTATCCGGATCGACCTGCAGCCATAACTTACGCAATGCAGCAGATTTGTCGCGTATCTTTTCCCGCAGGGGGTGCACCGCCTTAAAATGCTGCAACTGCAAGGCATCAAGTTTTGTTTTCTGATCTTCAGTCACATTCAATTCTTCCAAAACGACTCCCCGACAATATCCGGACTTTTTCCCCGGACCCGGCCCCCACGCAAATGCCTGAGACGTCAAAAGCAACCCCAGAAATACGGCGATCATTGTAAATGTTATTTTCTTCATCACTTGTCTCCTTTTTTTAAAGTTACCCTCTTGAACAGCAAAGCCCGTGCCATAAAATGTAAGCGATTGTAATAATTAAACTAATTAGTTTTATCGCTATTTTCCTAACATCATTTTACAGATCATGGGTGGGCATATTGTACCCATTTCGGATACAAAACCGGACCCATCGTAACCACAAATGACTATCAGGTAAGAATCTCTTAACTTGTCGGCAAATGTTCAGTTTCTCATTTTTTAAAACGTCGAAGTTGTAAAACAAAGCAAATTGGTAGGATATGCCTTTTCTGATGATATGGGTTTGTTTTCAAAGACAAAGGGTAGTAAAAAAAGCTCTCATTGAAAAAAAGGTATCCTCGCCACTATACATACAGGATGGGATGCATAGCTTAGACACCTTGGGGGGATTCGGCGAGGATGATTTCTTATAATACAAATATAATAATTTATCAACCTATATAAAATAAAATTTTCCGCCACCCTGTTATTATCACATAACATCACAGAAACCGGAGTGAAAAAAAACAGGCCCTGTGCATAACGATTCCGGATATCGGCCATTTTCATCAGGGGCAGGCGCCCCGCTCCCTGGCCCATGACAATAATTCGCAGTTTTTCAGTTCGCATGCTTTTTGCGCATCATTACAGCACTGCTTTTTGTCGCCCTGAAGAAAATAAACAATGCCCCGGTTATTGTACGCATCGGCATAATCAGGCTTCAGACTGATGGCATGGTTAAAGTTATTGATGGCTCGCTGATATTGCCCAAGATTGGCGTACGCCACGCCCATCTTGTCAAATATTTTCGTCAAAGAATTTTCATCGTTTGTAAAAAGCAACGCCAGATTATAATCCTGTATTGCACGTTGATAGTCGCCCGTCTGATTGTACGCCATGCCTCTGCTGATGTAAGCGTTTGCATAATTCGGCTGTTGTTCAATGGCCTTGTCGAGATATGCCATGGCTTCTTTCACTTCAATAAATTTTTTCCCGTCCCATAAACCATCCGCTCTGTTAAACCAGTCAGCAGCTGTAGACGTTTCACCCATGGCAAGAGAGCCGGAAAATATTATCATCAATAAAACGTATACGATATTTCTGAACATTTCAATCTGCCCCACGGCAATCTTGCGGTTTTTGTTTTTTCAGGAAAAGAGTCAAACATTGTGCGACGTAAGCGTTCCTCCTCTATTGCATTACAGGCAAATCCCTTTTTCATATTTATGTGCCAAATGATTGTTACAATTGTACACCGACCCGTGTCAAATTCAAATCCTCCTTGACCACAAAAAAGAATCGACCGGTAGAATATCTGATCGGCCACCTTCTAAATTTGTGGAACGTTTTTCATTTTCGCCAATCCAGCCACATAATATAAACAATCATAAAAATGCTGTATATTGCGGAGGGAATGGCCGCTTCCTTCTCAAAAAGCGTGATGGCCAGTCCTCCCGCAATGCCCTGATTTTTCAGCGTTCCCAAAAGAAGAAGACTGACCATATTTTTTTTGTCGATTCTGCAAAAAGCACAAATTCTTTGAATGAACCATCCTAAAACAAACGTTGTACAAAAAGAAATGACCGCTACGGAAAAGACCGTTAAAGGATTACTGAAAATCAAATCACGGTTTACGCCGATCATGGAATATAAAACAATAAAAAAACCCCAGTCGGTCAGAAAACCACGAACAGAAGAGAGTTTCTCCTGCCAATTGAAATAGAGAATCAGCCGGGACAGTATCAGCGGCAAAACAATGAGCAGGAGCATAATTTGCAGAAGTTTATAGGGATCTTCAAACACGGTCCCGATAAAAATCCATAAAATGACCGGCATGATCAGCAAGGCGGCAATGTAAGATGCAACGGTGCCGGACAGTGTGTAATCAACATTACCTTCCAGTATTGCCGTGAACGGAATCACTGCCACCGCGGGCGGCACGGACGCAATAAGAACAAAGCCAATCCACAGATTTTTATCTTCAATGAGCAAAGCCGACAAACACAACAGGACACCGGCCAGAATGATATAACTCATAAACATTCCGGCAAGGGATGGTTTCAGTATGGCACGCGGATTCAGAAAGTAATTATTGGGAACATTGACCGTTGCCAGCGTCATCACCAATGCCAGGGCGGGAATCATCAAAACTTTGGTCCATTCCGCCGGCTGCGGCAAAAAAAGACCCAAGATCATCGCAAGAATAAAAATAAAATTACGATTATTCAGAACTTTCATCGCCATTAGCATAGGATGTCCTCTCCGGATTCGACAAGATACATAAGGTCGTCGCCTGCTCTGCGCAAAAGGGAAAGTTTCATAGCGTTGCCGGGTAAAAAGACCCTTCCATGCAATAGTCCGCCTGACGTCTGTGTCCTATAAATAATTTCGGAAATATGTTCCGGAAAACTGAAAAAGCGGGAAAGATTCGGGTTGGTTCACCGCTACACTGTCACACGAGACAATGACTCCTTCTCGCTGTTTGTTTTTTCAGCCGTTTAAATTATGTTCCCAGACTCACTTCATCCGCGCTATTGCCGGTCCCCTTCCGGCGACACATTCTTCAATCAATTCTTTAAAAAAACAATGCCGGGGTTCTGCCGGCAGAATAGGAGCGCCACACATTTTCTTTATGACGAGGCAGAACCTTCTTCGGTACTTTGCGTTTTCTCATCTTCCTGTTTCATGGCTTCCCGCTTTGCTCGATCCTTATTAAGCTCCTGCAGCAGGTCATTGGTATAATGCAGCAATCGTTCCGCTTCGCTTTCCAGTTTTCGCATTCCCTTTTCCAGGGCATCGCCTTCCAGCTCAATGTCGATTAAGTCATCATCAATTTCTTCATTCATTATGACTACTCCCTTTCACAATCCGGTGGATCATCATTCGATCTCATCAGCCGGCCCACGTGGCCCGAAAACGATATTTTTTCCATAAAAATATTTCCGATTCTGAAGAATTTTTTTACGCACATTTCATCCTTTCAAAACGTTAATGCCCTCATGGAAACACTGTATCCCATACCAGTTTTCTACGATGTTTTCACCGAATCTTTTCTAGGGATCGAACGCCTAACCATCTCTTTTTGCTCATAGGCCAGACAAATAATCCGCCAACCGCCGTCACGACAGCATAATGTCAGAACATCAATACCTTTGCGAATTTCTCTTTCTGCCGTCAGGATGTAATTGGCTTTGATGACGGCAATATTGCCGTGTCTGTTAATTTTTACATGATGCCATTTTTCATCAAATAATGCATTTTCAGCGGCATATTCGCGTTGCTCCGTTATACCTTCGGTTATGCTGACAAATGAAACAGGGTTTCCCTTTTGCACCCGCACCATGATCGCCCGTTTATCAAACAAATCCATCCATTCATCCAAACGTTTTTGCGAATACAGCCGGGGATAAAGTTCAACAATGCTTTCAAGACTGTAGGGCTGCCGATCATTTCGTTTTTGCATAATTCCCTGTCTTTCGCGATGACCTGTTGCTCTGATTTTTTTTGAGTAAAAATGAAATACCCTTATTATTTTTCCAGAACATGAACTTCTCCTGCTTCGTTGACCTGCCATTTTTTATTGACCTTCTGAAGACGGAATCGGATCACCAGCACTTCGTCATTTAGGACTCCATCGGCCTGAATCGCTTTTACATACGCTGTGGCAACGGCTTGCGCTGCCGGAAGCTCAAGCGTTTCAATTTCCAGATCCTCGAGTTCGACCGAAAGATTTTTGTAATAGCCTCGGGCCGTCATCAGGTATACCGGAACATCATGTCGGACAACAGCCCTGGAAATTCCGTAGCTCGGAATATCAACCTGACAGTTTTCGGCCATCCCTTCCTGAATGCGTCTGATGCGATGCGCCACCGCCAGTTCGTTTTCCCCTGTTGACCATTCCAGTTCTTTCGCCAGTGCCTGCAAATGTTTTTTAACCGCTCGGGCCTCCCAATCAACAAAAAATAAGAAATACACCGCAAAAGCCGAAACAAGAATCAATCCCATTGCCAGATATTTTCTTTTTACCATAACGGCACTCCCACGATACGGCTGACCGGCGCCTGTCCGAAGGTATGCGCTTCAGCAGGCATTGCGCGATTGTCTCCCACAACATACACGTGATCCGGTTTGACGATAATAGGTTCAAGGTTCCAGTTACTTTTTTTCTTGACGTAGGGTTCATTAATTTTTTTGTCGTCCACGAAAAGAATCCCTTTGCTGAATTCAACGCGCTGCCCCGAAACCGCCACAACGCGCTTCAAAAGCATGATCCTTTGTCCCGCCATCCGCACCGTCACAACATCCGGCGGTGCCGGTGAGGCAAACATATAACGCAGGGCAAAACAGAAATTGAACGATCCGGTAACATAGGTCGGCGCCATGCTCTCGCCCTGAATACGAAAAGGAATGAAAACATATTTAAACAGAATAAAAGCTACCGCAGCCACGGCGGCAAGGCGCAGCACATAGCGAGCGGTTATGTCAGGGAAGAAGAATCTTCTGATGGCCGTTTTGTTCATGAATCCTTGACGCTTTTTGGGAAATCTTTCCTCTTGTTTATTTCTTGACAATATAAATCACGACGAGAATGGCCAGCACGATAAAAATTGCGCCATAGCCTGTTTCCGTAACGCCGCTCCATCTAAACACATCTCCGATAATTTCCGCTCCCATGGCATCGAACGCCCGGATAATATAATGGCCGATTTCATTTGCGACTTTATCCATGTTTTATCCTCCCGATTTCCTGCAAATCCGCTCAACCGGCACTCGTATCATAATCATAAAACGTCGCCCCGCGTATTTTCATCGTTATACCCGTCATCGGCCATTCATGATGCCCTCGGCGGCGATCATGCCGGACATGGCCGCTCCCACAATACCGCGGCTTTTGCCGGTACCGTCCCCTGCGACAAAGATGCCTTTGACGTTTGTTTCCAGATAATGGTCGGTCGGGAAATGCGTATCGAAAAATTTTATTTCCGGCGCATACATTAACGTTGACGGATGCAAAATGCCCGGGATGATTTTGTCCAGCGATTTGAGCGATTCCCACAGATTGTCCATGATGCGTGCGGGCATGGCCAGGGTGATGTCGCCGGGGGTTGCGCTGCAGGTCGCCCTGCAGACTTCAAAATGCCGCGCCGTGCTGTTGAACGTGGACAGCGAACTTCTCCTGCCTTCGCGGAAATCCCCGATGCGCTGGACGATCGGCTTGCCGCCTCCGAGCAGGAAAAATTGTTTGGCAATACTCAATCCGAATTCCGTAGTATCCGAATAAGGTTTGGTCAGGGCAACGGTGTTGATCAGGGCAAAATTGGTATTCTTTGTTTTCTTCCCTGACAGGGCATCGCCATTGACCAGTTTAAAATCACCGTAGCTTTCCACCCGGACCCGCCCGCCGGGATTGGTACAAAACGTCCTGACCTTATCGCCGTGGCGTCCCGTCGTAAAAATAAACTTTGGATCGTAAACGATACCGGTCACAAAGTCGTAGAATTTTCTGTTGAGCTCCAGGCGGATCCCCACATCGATCGGACCGAAATTATTCCGGATGTCCAGTGCTCTGGCGATATCGCGGAACCAGTAGGCGCCGCTGCGGCCCGGAGCGGCCAGAATGACCGGCGCGCAACAGCTCTTTCGTTTTTTATCGATGCGGCAGAGCAGTCGGAAGGAGCCCTCCCGTTTTTTTTCGACGGACTCGACCTCTGTGCTCAGCAGAAAATCGGTTTTTTTCAGCTGTCCCCGCAGATAATCCACCAGAGCCCTGCCGTTATCCGTTCCCCAGTGCCACTGTTCGGGCGCAATAAACTGTGCACCGTGTTCGGCGGCCATATCCGCCAGAGCCCGAAGATTATTTCTGTTATCGGTAAAGGTAACCTGACGGCAGCGCGGAAATCCCGTAAATATACGCTTGATTTCCAGCATCATACCCTCCGCCGTTACACGGTCGATTTGCAGTTCATCGATGTCCAGACCGACGCGGTAATCGAAGTTTAGTTTGCCGTCGTTGAGAAGTCCGCCGGCGGGATATGGATTGCGATCGATGACGGCTATGTCGTCCATTCCGAGTTTTTCCAGCCGAAGCGCAGCAAACAGCCCTGCCGGACCGGAACCGATAATCAAGATTTTATAGTTTTTCATTTGCATCACATTAAAGACGAAAAGCATTTACACCGGTTATAAGAATGACGGCCTTTTGACCCCAATCCAGGCATGACCAATCTTCACGGACACTTTTTTCTTATTTTACATAATTAGCGCCGGTTATCAAGTCATGTTATTTTATCAATGATACCCTGTATTTTCTCCATCTACAAATCGGCATGTCCGCTGTTTGCCACATGACACAGCAAGAGAGATCTATTGTTTTTTTCATGCGGGATGCCTATAATATAATTACAATCTTCAGTCAAAGGAGGTGATAAGATCAGCGCAAAAAAAAGCAGTTGGTGTGAGTCACTTATCTGTTTTGGTGATCATACGTGAAAGGAGGGATGGTCATGTTTGCACCAAAAAGAATTCTCGTACCGACAGATTTCTCCGATTACTCCGATGAAGCCTTGAAACAGGCGTTGGAACTCGCAAAACAATACCACTCGAAAGTTTATCTGCTTCACGTCGCAAATCCGGTAACACAATGCACAGCCGATTATTGTCTGGATGTGGACACGTTCAAGAAAGCCGAAGAAAGCACAATGATTAAAGCAAGGGATATGATGCAACAAGAGCTGCAGAAATTCCCTGAATCCCAGGAGATCGAAATTATCAGTGATATCAGAGAGGGAGAACCGGTGGCAGAAATTCTGAAAGAACAGGAAGAAAAAGGTGTGGACTTAATCGTGATGCCGTCGCACGGCAGATCAGGACTCTTGAAGAGGCTCATGGGTCAGATTGCCGAGAAGGTCATGGAGGCAACCAAGACCCCTGTTCTGCTTGTGCACCACTGATGGGTTCGAAAAATCAAGAAGCAATGACACAAGGCGGTGTTGAATCAACACCGCCTTGATCTTGTTCAGAGCATCCCTTTTTTCAGGATGGCGATCAGAAGCCAGCCGCCCAGAACAGCGGCTGCGGAAAACCCGATCAACCCGATGAGGGATATTCCATACACCAGCGGCGGGGTGCTGTAGGCGAGAAGATACGCGGAACCGATGATCAGGGCGGCAATGATAATGGAAAAGGACAGACGGTTGCCGGCCTGATCAAGATCGCGCAAAAAGGTATCGATCCATCGCATTTCCATATTGATGGTCATTTTGTTCTGACGAATCAGTCTGGTTACCTGCAACACTTCCCGGGGAAGGGCCTGAATCATATGCATGGATTCGGACACAACGGTCAATAAATCCGCGGCGATTTTTTCCGGCGCATATCGGGCCAGTTTCGCCCGTTTAATAAAAGGCTCGGCGTAGGCAATCATATCGAATTCCGGATCGAGCAGGCGGGCGATGCCCTCCATCGCGGCGAAGGCTTTCATCATTAAAAATATAACCGGGGGGATTCTGATTTTATTGCTGGTGGCAATATCGAGCAAATCCTGGATCAAACGGGCCAGATCAATGTCTTTGAGCGATTTGAAAAGATGCCTGCCCATAAAATCATCAATCTCTCTTTCCAGCAGGCGGATATCCGGTTCATCATCGTATTCTCCAAGCTCCAGCATCAGCCGCGCACATTGTTCCGCATCTTTTCTGCCGAGCGTTTCCATAATATCCACGAAGAGTGCGCGTTGCCGTTTGTCCACGGAACCGGTCATGCCGAAATCGAGAACACAAATGACGTTGTTCGGCAGGACAAAGACGTTACCCGGATGCGGATCGGCATGGAAAAACCCGAATTCAAAAACCTGTTTTATAACGAAATGAGCGCCGCGGGAGGTGATTTTTTTAAGATCCATGCCGGCCTTTTCAAGTTTTTCCATATCCGACACCTTGATGCCGTCCACATATTCCATGGTGAGAACCCGCCTGCCGGACAGTTCTGAAAAGACTTTGGGAATGTAGATGGTTCTGTCGCTGAGGAACTGTCCGGCAACACGTTCCATGCTGGAAGCTTCAGTGGTAAAATCCAGCTCTCTTTCCAATGTTCGGGCAAATTCTTCGACGACACGGGTGGGCTTCTGAAATGATATTTCTTCGATGTTTTTCTCCATCAGCGACGCCAGATGGAGCATGATCTCTAGATCGACTTCGATGATTTTTTTGAGTCCCGGCCGCTGGATTTTAACGGCAACAACCTCGCCGTCATTGAGCACGGCCTTATGCACCTGCGCGATGGAGGCGGAAGCCAAAGGCTTCTCCTCAAACGACAAGAAAAAATTATCCAGATCACCGCCGAGCTCGGATTCGATAATTGCTTTCGCCTCGGAGAAGGGGAAAGGCGGCACGTTATCCTGGAGTTTTTCGAATTCCTGGATAACATCCGCAGGAACAAGGTCCGGACGCGTGGAAAGAATCTGGGCGAATTTGATGAATGTCGGACCGAGTTCTTCAAAAAGCAGCCGCACCCGTTCCGGACGGCTTAATCTTTCAACATTTTCGCGCTGATGACGGGAAATCATCTGAAGACCGATCTCGATATACTGATCGATTTTCAGTCTTTCCACCAGATCATCAAATCCATATCTGAAAAGAATGGAGAGGATTTGTCGATAGCGGCTGAAATTGCGGTACGTCCGACCCAGCACACCTATTTTTTTGATGCTTAACATTCCGCTGAAATCCTCTTGCACGTTCTGAAGCCGTTTGCGCCGGGCAACAGATCCAGGATACCCGGACTTATTTCTTGCGGGCTTTTTTCAAATTGCCGATCTCTTTCTTAAGGGCATTGAGTTCTTTCCTGCTGGCAATATCCGCGCTGGCCATGTAGTCGGCGATGCCCTTTTGAATTGTTTTTTCCATGTCACGTCTGGACTGCTCGTATTTCTTTGTCAAATCGGCTACAAATTTTCTGCCTTCTGCTTCGCTCATCTTACTTTTTTTGATGATGTCTTTGGCCACGGTTTCCATTTCCGAGCGGGTTTTCAGAGCAAGGCCGATTCCTGTCAACATAACTTTTTTCATCATTTC
Organism: Smithella sp.; assembly: GCA_017993615.1. Taxonomy (GTDB): domain Bacteria; phylum Desulfobacterota; class Syntrophia; order Syntrophales; family Smithellaceae; genus Smithella. Next base: position 15,600 of record JAGOMJ010000007.1, read on the forward strand.
AAACGGCATAATGTCCTCCTTGTTGAATGGTTGATGGTCATTTTACTTTAAACCGCTTACGATGATTCGCCTGTGTCCCGTTGATCATTGATTAACGTCTTCTTTGAATATAAGGAAGTTACTTTTACGTGTCAATTGATTTCTGAATAATGACCGCCTCTTCAACCGGTAAAACACTCTTCAACTCACTCCGGCACATTTTCCGTCATGCGCAATTGACTCAATGCGTATTCAACACATCGATTCCGGTGATGTAAGCTTCCATAAAATGAACTTTCATAAAGTGGGAGCTGTTATACCGCCTTCCCGTGAACTGCTTATATTTTTCATAAAAGCCCGGCAGGTGGCGCGGTGAAAATCTCACTTCCTTGCCGACATGTTTAAACCCCAGCAATCGATACGGCGGTTGTGCAATCGGTCCGCCTTGAGCCTTCTCAACTCTGACATCGGCAAATCTCGGTGCCGGTATGGGATCTTCGGTATTGACAAAACGGAATAACGCGAGAGAATCGCTCTTCCTTTTGATTTTTTGGGCCCGAAGACAAGATTCATGTCCATAGCGTGCCGCAAAATACCGGTTGCCAATGGGCGGAGCGCCAAATGTATGGGAAAGAATTCTGTTCCGGGAAACATTGTAACAGTCGCATAATCGCGCGGCATAAAGCGTTGCCATGGCTCCGCCCAGGCTATGTCCGATAATCCAGAAGAAACATTGCTTTCTTTTAAGTTCATCTCCCAGCATCTGAAGCAGGTTGCCTTTCAACGGACCGTCCTTGAAAATAACGCGTCTGCTCCAGTCTTCAAAATCGTGAACCCTTTCAAAAATTCCATTGTGAACCTTCAGGCGGCTGAAATGAGGAAATTTTTCTTTATTCAGGAAACGCGTCATTCGAATATCCAGATTCTGGAGCCAGTCCTGGACCTGGTCCGACCCTCTGAACACAATGACAACCAGCGCTTTGGCTCCTTCCGGGGTCTGAATACCGCGGCATCCGATCAGCGCCTGTAAATGGTTGTGGTAAAATAACTGGACATCGAAGAAACCAAGTGTCAGCAGCGTTTCCGCATAACGCGGATCGTTGTAATAACTGTCCCGGGCAAGATAAGCCGCAATCCCTGTTTTTTGTGCATCAAGACGGCCGAGTCTTTCCGCAGCAAACATCATGTTCCAGTCCAGGTATCCATGATAGATATCGTCCAGCATGATGGTGTGTGTCTCCCGTCTTTCAAAACATCCCATTAAATCATTTTCATCGAAGCCGTTTTTTTATCAAGATCATGATGGGAAAGATATTTTTGATGCTTACCGGTTCAGCTTCCATTTAATCTGAAATTCCACTTCCTCTTCTGAGGTGCCACGTTCATGTTCGATGTTGATGACGGCATCGGTTGGAATTGTAATTTTTTCTCCTGCAATCTGTATACGGAATGGATGACCGGTTTCGATACAGTCAGCCAGCCGTCTCAGTTTCATGACAAACTGCCCAGCGGCATAATCTTTTTCGATATCTCTTTTCTTCTTTTTCTGTTTCTGCGGCATCTGATTTTTACCTTTCCATTGAATAATTTTGGCCCTTTGAGACCCTCCTCAAACGGCCCGGCCCTTCAGCGGCTTATCTTACAGAAAACTAATTTCCTTGGCCGACGCCGTCACGACATAACAACGTTCATTATTGGATCCGGCATCCGCCGGCACAAGGAAGAACCCCGGACGTCCGGGTTGATAGCCTGTCGTGGTGCCGATCAGAACTTCCCCGTCCTTGAAAACCACTTTGATCTTGCGCCCGACAACCGGTTGCGATGCATTAAACTCGTTGGTTTTGACGTGCTGCGGATTGCCTGCCAGATCTTTCACAAAGAATAACGCTTTCATATCCTTCGTGAACACTTCCAACGCCTTGGTTCCCGGCGCGGCCGCCGATTCGGTTACGTGAAAAACGTCTTTTCCCGGAAAAAAATCTGCGGTTGTTCCCTTGATCATTTTTCCATTTGCCAATCGTGCCACTACTTTATTCACAAGCATTCCTCTTCAATAATTCCATGAGACATTCATTTCAATCTCTGCGCCCGGACAATTACCAATGATCATTTCTGCCCCCGGCTCGCAACAGGATCACTGTTTCTTCGAGCAAACTTCTTTTTGAAGGGCCGCCGCTGGAGAGCCAGGGTTGATAATAAACATTTTCTTTTCACCTTTATCGACATCGAAATATAACGACTCTCCGTCGCTGTCAAAATGGCTGATGGACAATACCGTTATACCTTTTTTCCCGCAATCGATCGCATACCGGCATGTTTTATGCGCAAGCTTGTCATACCCTTTCATGGACAGTCCATCCTTGATTCTGGACTGCAGTTCTATCGTTCTGCCCATATCGGAATAGACTTGTTTTGCCCAGACCTCAACCGTATAATTTGCCGCGTCCACTTTTACCCTGTTCTGATCATACCAATAGACATTCCCGTCGGCATCTTTATGGTACTGAACCCAATCGGACGCCTCTTTTTCGCAACCGGCAAATACAAAAACAAATAACGTCAACACGCATAATATCGATTTTAGTGCTTTCATGCTTCACCCCTTTTTTGTGACCGATTCATTCATCCTGCCGTAATTCCCAGAATCGAATGTTCTCAACATACATCGGCAATAAATATTTATACCATATATTGAAGGAAAGTAGAACTAACCCATTTCCAGCAATATTTTGTTCAGCTCTCTGATTTCGTCCCGCAGTTCGGCGGCGTGCTCGAATTCCATATTTTTTGCGGCCTGCTTCATTTCTCTGGTCAGTTTTGCAATGAAAGCCGGGAGGTCTTCTTCCTTTAGCGGAGCGACTCTTTCGGACACGGTTGCAGGTAACGTTACATAATCGGCTTCGTAAATCGATCCCAGAACACTGCTGATCGATTTTTTAATGGTCTCAGGGGTGATGTTATTTTCTTCATTGTATTTCTGCTGAATGGCGCGCCGCCGTTTTGTCTCATCCAAACAGGCTTGAATCGAGTGGGTCATCTTATCAGCATACATGATGACTTTCCCGGAAACATTGCGCGCGGCGCGGCCGCTGGTCTGGATGAGTGAACGTTCCGATCGCAGGAATCCCTCTTTGTCTGCATCAAGAATGGCCACCAACGACACTTCGGGAATGTCCAATCCTTCCCGCAGCAGGTTGACGCCGATCAGGACGTCAAAAACGCCCCGACGAAGATCGCGGATAATGTCCACCCGCTCCAACGTGTGTACATCGGAGTGAAGATAGCGCACCTTGATATCCAGACCGGCGTAGTAATCCGTCAGATTTTCCGCCATACGTTTCGTCAGCGTCGTCACGAGCACCTTTTCATTTTTTTCAATCCGCGCTCTGATTTCCGCCAGAAGATCATCAACCTGATTCGTGGCCGGTTTGACTTCGATCTCCGGATCCATCAATCCTGTCGGACGGATGATCTGCTCGACACGGATACCTTTCGCTTTGGCCATTTCATACTGCGCCGGCGTCGCCGAAACATAGATGCGCTGATTGGGCAGGGCTTCGTATTCGTCAAAACGCAATGGACGGTTGTCCAGCGCGGAGGGAAGGCGGAATCCATATTTGACCAGCGTCTCCTTGCGGGAACGGTCGCCGCGGTACATACCGGCCAGTTGCGGCAGTGTCGCGTGGCTTTCATCAATAATAATCAGGGCATCCTGCGGCAGATATTCCATCAATGTCGGCGGCGGTTGACCGGGTTTGCGTCCGGTTAAATGACGGGAATAATTTTCGATACCCTGACAATACCCCATCTCCTCCATCATTTCCAGATCGAAGTTGGTGCGCTGCTCCAGCCTTTGCGTCTCCAACAGTTTATTCTGGTCTCTGTATTCGGCAAGCGTCAGTGCCAGTTCCCGGCGAATGTCATGAATCGCCCGTTGCAGATTTTCACGGGAAGAAACATAATGGCTTCCGGGATAAACAGCAGTCTTATGGATGACGCCTATCTTTTTGCTTCGCAACGGATCAATCAACGTCATCGATTCGATCATATCACCGAAAAATTCGATTCGTAAGGCCTGTTCGTCTTCATAAGGCGGAAAGATCTCCACGATATCGCCGCGGACGCGGAACGTCCCGCGATGAAAATCGATATCGTTTCTCTCATACTGAATTTCAATCAGCCGTTTCAGCAGTTCATCCCGTGAGAATTCCTTGCCCGCTTCCAGCTGGACGATCATTCCCAGATAGGCCTCCGGCGATCCCAAACCGTAAATACAGGAAACGCTGGCGACGATAATAACATCGCGCCGTGTCAAAAGAGCATGGGTTGCCGCATGGCGCAGTTTATCGATTTCCTCGTTGATGGCCGAATCCTTTTCGATATACGTGTCGGTTACCGGCAGGTAGGCTTCCGGCTGGTAGTAATCATAATAACTGACAAAATATTCCACGGCGTTTTCAGGGAAGAGTCCCTTGAATTCTTCATACAACTGCGCCGCCAGTGTTTTATTGTGCGCAATAATCAGCGCCGGACGCTGAACGCGTTCGATGACATTGGCAATCGTAAACGTCTTGCCGGAACCGGTTACCCCGAGAAGGACCTGATGTTCATTGCCCTTTTCCAGACCTTGCACCAGACGATCAATCGCCTGAGGCTGGTCCCCGGCCGGAACAAAATCCGTTATCATTGAAAGTTTCTTCATATGCTATGATTGTTTTAAATGATCGGATTTGTTGCTGCGCGAAGAAGCGGATGGCTTATTTACTTCGCTGCAAATTACTCTGCCAGCGATAAGCGGCTTCCCAGCTTTTTGTGTTTTTGTATTCTTCATAAACCAGATCATTGATGGCGCGGGACATAAATGACGCAAATGTTTCTTTGGGAACGATCATACGGTATGCATAATCGGTTTGGGGAGTATCCAGCACCTCGCCGTGAAATTGACACTGTTTTTTCAGTAAATCCTGTAATTTATCCAGATCATCTTTACTGTGCGCTCTGACTAAAAGCTCATCTTCTTTACACGGTTCCTTGGTCACTACCGAATAAAAACCTGTTTTAAGATAAAGCCACATCGTTTCCCCTTGCGTTTTTCCTCAATGGCAAATACGCGCGCTAGTCCGTTAAAAAAACGTCTTCAGATCTTCACTAATCATGGATGATCATTTCAATTTCAAATTCAAACGTATTAAGTTTATCATAAAATCAATATTTTGAAAATGAAAGTTGAATCAAAAGATACGCGTCACCGGTCATCGCTCTGCCGTGACGGCTGTAAATTTTTTTCACTTTTATGGACTGTTCAAAAAATACTGACACCATGGGCGTGCAAGAGCGGGATCATACGCATCTGCGAAACATGGACCAAGCGATCTATACAAAACGATATCTAACGTGGCGACGTTCAGAGAATGCGATCTTTCAACAGATCTCTTTAAAGAAAGAGAACGGGCTCCCTGAGGATCGTTTCTCTTGCCCTTTGCGCGCATCCGGCAATGTCGGGATATGTATCTTTAAGCGATGCGATCTGCCGCAGATTATCCGCCGTGCGCAAAACCAGCGTTGCCATATCGCCTTCAGCGATTCCGGTGGCTTTAATGACGGAATCCCAGCCATATCCCTGCGCCCAGAGATACATGGCCACGCCCGCCAGCGTGTGGAGTCTGGCGGGCGCAAATCCGGCGTTTTCCATCCGATGGATCAGAGGCCGGACGGCCAGCATGACCTTTTTAAACGCAAGAGCAAGCTTCGGCGGCAAATCTTTTACAGTCATTTTCATATCATTGTCCCGATCATAGGCTAACAACGCCACAAGAGCGGCCAGAATCTTTTCATTGTCCTGAGGAAACGCGTTTTCCCGCAGGCACTGAGCCACCAATAACGGATAATCGAGACGCAGTTTTGACGCCCAGCATCCGTCATCAGTCAACGCTCCGGATTCATCCACAAATCCTTCCTGCTTCAGAAATTTCAGGTGGCGGGAAAAATCTTTCCAGAGCGACTGGGCCGCGGAAAAGTCTGCGCTTTCATGCCGGCTGTTTTGCTGATATGCCGCGAGCGACCGCTCGAATATCTTGCGGACATCGTCCGGCGTCTGGGACAAAAGCAGATTCAGGACCATTGCGAAATCGTTTTTCAACCGGCTTAAAATATCCTCCGGTTTTTGAAACAACAAACCCCGGATGTGATTCAGGTTCATGAATTTCCCGGTAACTGTCAGCATGAAGCCGATGTTGTCCTGCCCGCGGCGTCCCGCGCGTCCGGTCATCTGGCGGAATTCTGTAGCCGTCAGCGGACTGAAATCACTGCCGTTGAACAAATCGGAGTTGAAAAGGACGATGGTTCGAGCCGGGAAATTAACGCCCGCGGCAATGGTGGATGTTGCAAAGATCACGCGCAGATGTCCTCTGTTCATCATTTCTTCCACCAGCATTTTCCACGCGGGCAGCTGTCCACCGTGATGAGACGCCAGTCCCATCGATCTTAAAACTTTCAATTGCCGGTGCCTGGCCAGCGTGGGGAAACGTCCCAGCAGTTCATCCAGTGAATATGAAAACACCGTGGCATTCTGAAGCGGCTGCAGCATTCCGCGCGCAGTGAGCGCCGCATCGCATTCCGCGCGCGATTTCAGAAAAAATATTGCCGGCAGCAGATTGAACTTTTCCAGTACCCGGATGATGCCGATGTAATCCGGCATTTTCCCGCCGCGCAATCTTTTCTCATCGGTTCTTCTGATGAAATCGGCAACAGGCGGGGATACTTTTTTCCCTTCCAGAAAAGGATGAAGACAACCGGATGGATGCAGAAAAAGGGGATAAAGCGGCACCGGACGTTTGTCTTCCGCAACGACAGCGCAGGATTTCTTGCGAATGGATTCCAGCCAGTGTGCAATTTCTTCGCCGTTACCGATGGTTGCTGACAAAAGCAGCAGGTGAATCCGCGCGGGAAGATAAATCATGATTTCTTCCCAGACAACGCCGCGATCGGTGTCGCCCAGGAAATGCGCCTCGTCCAGAATGACCAGATCGCAGTTCAAGTCTTTTCCCTGATGCATGGCATCGTAGAGTTGATTGCGCAGGATTTCGGTAGTGCCGACAATGATCGGCGCCTCGGTGTTTTCTTTGGTATCGCCGGTGATGATACCGACATTTTCCGTATCGAAATGCAGGCCGAATTCAATCCATTTGGAATTGGATAACGCTTTCAGAGGCGACGCGTACCAGGCACGTCCGCCTTTTTCCAGGACGGATAAAATGGCTTCCCGCGCAATCCATGTTTTTCCTGAACCCGTGGGCGCGATGACCAGACAATCGGTTTTTTTGATTGCCTCCAAAGCTTTGACCTGAAATTCATCGGGAACAAAAGGGGCTGGATACGGCTTGCCGATCCTGGATAAAGTGCTTTTCAGCGCGGGAACGATTTCAGGCCTGTAAAAAGCAGCATGGCTGTTGCTTTTGGATTTCCTTCGGAGGTTCGCGTGCCGGTAATGAAAGGGCTTCTTTTTTCTCTCAATTTTTTTCTGCATTTCAGTTATGCTTTTGAGAAAAGAGGACTGTGCCGCACAAGGAAATATTTTTTACTCGATTTCTACGATTAAATACTTTTTCTTTCCTTTTCTCACGCGAATTTCTTCGGCATCGCCAAAATCGGCAAGCGTCAGTTTTTCATCAATGGATTTCACCTGACGGTCATTGATGTAAATACCGCCCTGTTCAATCAGGCGTTTCGTTTCGGAGATGGATTGCGTCAACGCAGCTTTGGCTAAGGCTCCGCATATCTGGACGCCGGATTTCAAATCCTTTCGGGGAATCTTATAGCGGGGGATGGCCGATGTATCGCTGGCGGCTGCCGTGCGGGGAATGTTGCAGGACGGAAACATACCGGTCTCCACCGGACGGGAATGAAATGCCTCCGCGGACGCGCGCCACGCATCTTCAGCGGCTTTTGCTCCGTGCGTAACTTTTGTCGCTTCGAAAGCGAGCACCGTCTTGGCCATGTTCAGTTGAGCATCCTTTAAATTTTTCACAGCGCTGATTTCGTCCAGCGGCAGGAACGTGAACAGTTTTAAAAATCGTTCCACATCGGCGTCGTCGCAATTGACCCAGTACTGATAATATTCATAAGGACTGGTTAAAGCGCCGTCCAGCCAGACCGTGCCTTTTTCGGTCTTCCCCATCTTCTGCCCCAGGGACGTGGTAATGAGCGGGAACGTCACAGCATGGGCGTCTTTGGCGGCAATCTTGCGGATCAGCTCGGTGCCGGCCAGCATATTGCCCCACTGGTCGTTGCCGCCCATCTGCAGCGCACATCCGTAATTCTGGAACAGATGAAAGAAATCGTAAGCCTGAAGAACCATGTAATTGAATTCGATGAAGTTCAGGCCTTTTTCCATCCTGATTTTATAGCTTTCCGCCGCCAGCATCCGGTTGACGCTGAAATGGCGGCCGACATCCCTCAAAAAATCGATGTAGTTTAATTTCGTCAGCCAGTCGGCATTGTTTAAAAGAAGTGCCTTACCGTCCGAAAAGTCGAGGTATTTGGAAAGCTGTTGTTTGATGCAATTGGCGTTGTAGTCGATCTGTTCGCGGGTGAGAACCTGACGCATTTCGGTTTTGCCGCTGGGATCGCCGATCAGGCCGGTACCGCCTCCAACCAGCGCGATGGGTTTGTTGCCGCTTTGCTGCATGTGCGCCAGAGACATAATGGGCACCAGCGACCCGATATGCAGGCTGGTCGCCGTGGGATCGAATCCGATGTAACAGGTCACCGGACCTTTCGCAAAAAGTTCTTGAATCAAGCCTTCATCGGTGATCTGCTCGACGAAACCTCTTTCTTTTAAAATATCGTAAGCATTTTTCATTGCATCCAGCCTCTTACGAATCCTTCAGTTTGACGCTGATTCTATCAATGGATTTTGCCTTGCCGCTGTCAACATCAATATCCATAATGACGCCCTGCATTCTTAAATCGTCTTTTGCCAAATCGAACTTGTTCGGCATCTGGGTTAAAAATCGCTCGATAATAGCTTCTTTCCGGATACCGATGACGGAATCAAAAGGCCCCGTCATGCCCGCGTCACTGATATACGCCGTTCCGTTCGGCAAAATTTCCTCGTCAGCGGTCTGCACATGCGTATGGGTCCCCAAGACTGCGGATACCTCGCCGTCAAGATACCAGCCCAGCGCTTTTTTCTCGGAGGTTGCCTCCGCATGCATGTCTACAATAATGACTTTTGTTTTTTCTCTCAATTCCGCAACTTTGTTTTTCGCCGTGATAAAAGGACAATCGACCGCCTGCATAAAGATCCGTCCGATCAGGTTGAGGACACCCACATAGCCGCCCGTTTTCAAAGGGACAAGAACCGCTCCCGCGCCCGGCGCCGTGGCCGGATAATTGGCCGGCCGTAAAAGCCGGTCGGATTCTCCGATAAACTCCAGGACTTCTCTTTTGTTCCAGATATGATTGCCGGATGTCAGCACGTCAATGTCATCCCTGAAGAGTTCTTCCATGATTTTCTTGGTCACCCCGAATCCGGCGGCTCCATTTTCACAATTGGCGATGACAAAGTCAATTTTTTTTCTGGCCTTCAGGTCGGGTAACAGTTCCCTGACCGCCATGCGGCCGGGGCTGCCCACAATGTCACCGATAAATAAAATTTTCATTTGCATCGTTCCTTTCCCATACCGGAAAAATTACTTGGCAAAATCAGAAACTCTTGTTTCCCTGATGACGGTCACCTTGATCTGGCCCGGATAAGTAAGTTCGTTTTCAATTTTCTTGACGATATCCTTACACAGCATCGTGGCATCATTTTCGGATATTTTTTCATTTTCCACAAGAATACGGATTTCACGACCGGCCTGGATGGCAAAGCATTTATCGACACCATTGAAGGAATTGGCAATTTTTTCCAGCTCTTCCAGACGTTTGACGTATGTTTCGAGCATCTCGCGACGCGCTCCCGGTCTGGCAGCAGAAAGCGTATCCGCCGCCTGTACGAGAACGCCGAGCAGGGTATTGTTGCGTCCGTCATCATGATGCGTTGCTATCGCCTGAACAATACGCGGATTTTCACCGAAACGCTTGGCGTAATCGGCGCCGATGGCTGCATGCGTGCCTTCGACTTTATGGTCTATTGCCTTGCCGATATCGTGCAAAAGACCGGCACGCTTGGCTTCCCGGACATTCATTTTCAGTTCCGACGCCATGATACCGGTCAAATAGGCAACATCAATAGAATGCTGCAAAACATTCTGAGAATAACTGGTACGGTACTTCAGCGATCCCAGCAGATTGATGATTTCCGGATGGATGTCGTGCACACCGGCGTCAAAGGATGCCTTTTCACCCGTTTCCCTGACGATCTGCTCGACCTCTGTCCTGACTTTCTTGACGATATCTTCGATACGGCCGGGATGAATCCGTCCGTCCTGAATCAGGCGCTCTAGCGAAATTCTCGCCACCTCGCGTCTGACCGGATCGAAACTCGACAAAACAACCGCTTCCGGCGTATCGTCAATGATCAAATCAATTCCCGTGGCCGCTTCAATGGCGCGGATATTGCGGCCCTCACGGCCGATGATCCGCCCTTTCATTTCTTCGCTGGGCAGACTGACCGCCGAAACTGTTTTTTCCGCCACTACATCGCCGGCATACCGCTGAATCGCATAGGAAATAATTTCCTGTGCTTTTTTGTCGGCGGTCAGCTTGGCATCGTCTTCAATCTTGCGGACAAGCGCTGCGGCATCCTGTTTGGCTTCCGCTTCCATGGATTTAATCAGCAGGTTTTTCGCTTCCTCGGGAGAGATACCCGCTATCTTTTCGAGTCTCTCCTGTTGTTCATGAAGCGCTGCATCCAGTTTACGACGTTTGTCTTCAAGGGATTGCTCTTTACTGCTGATTGATTTTTCCCTGGATTCAACCGACGACTCCTTTTGCGCCAGAGCATCGGTTTTCTTATCCAGATTTTCTTCCTTGGTGCGAATGCGTTTTTCACGCGCTTCGAAATCGTTTCTTCTTTCCTTCGATTCAGCATCAAATTCGGCTTTCATCTTCAGGAGATTTTCCTTGGCCTGAAGAACCGCTTCCTTCTTGATTGTTTCAGCCTCTTTCTTGGCCTCTTCCGCCATGCGAGCCATCAAATTCTTGGATGATCTGATTTCTTTGGCCGCAATGGACTGCTTCAAAATGAAGCCGATAATGATCCCTGAAACAACCGCTACAACTAAAACCAGCACTGATAAAAAACTGGCATCAAACATATCATGTTACCTCCTTGGTGCCCTTCCGGAAACCTCATTCCCCGACCTGATCACAGTCAATTTCAAGAATATAAACTTCTTTTCCGGTTGAGCTATATTTAACCACGGCGCGCATCAATGGTTCAGATGCTTCACCTCGGTGTTTGGCGTTTTTATTGATTTTCTAAAGGCTGGAAAGAATTGATGTTGATGAACAGATAAAAAAGACCCCCGCCTATGCCGTGTTAATCACCTTTTTTGAACCTTTTAACAAGGTGGGAACCGGTATTGGTTGTTTCAGGCTTTCTGCTTCCCGACCAGCTCAGGAAAAAGCGGACATGCACACCACAATCAAGGATAAGGTCCCAAGGTCAAAATGTTGGCTCAAAAACAAATGTCAATCACGCACATCGCAGGGGCTAATAAAAAAAGTTTCTAACTTGTTTCCTCTATAAGCTGAATTAATTCTTCGGCCCTGTTTTCCAATTTGTCACAGAGCTCTTTGTTAACTTTTTTTAACTTTAAAAACTCCTCTGAAATGTTCAAAGCTGCCAGGATGGCAACGTTCAATGTCTTCAAACCGTTGCCCGAATGTAATATCTCATCCACCTTTTTATTTAAAAACTGAACAACTTCGGCCACCTGCTCATCCTCCGAATCGCTCAAAACAGAAAGTTCCTGGCCTAATATTGTTATATTGTAACTGTTTTTCAAAACACACGCCCTGGAAGCTTATTTTGCTGAATTTACATCTGCAATTAAATCAAGCAGTGAATCTACCCTCGCGCGTACGCTGTTCCTTTCCTCATCCAATACCTTTATCTTTCCGTTCAACTTTTCTATTTCCGCCTCTTTATTTTTTAATGTATCCTCCAATGTCTTAATTTGATTTTTTAAAGAAACTTTCTCTTCAACAATAGCTTTAATTTTCTCTTCGAGCTTTGAAAATTTTTCGAGTTCCACAGTAGAATTTACCTTTCCTTCATTAAATAAAGTATGATTTTCCATAGTTTCTTTTTCCTTATTTTATGCCAATTTATCGCATTAATGTCAAGTCCTTATTTTAGATTTTTTCCGTATTCAGCAAATGAAAATAATTATTTAGTGCCTCAAAGATTTCTTGTTCGTTATTAACCTTGCCGGCCATTTCCCGGAACCGGTGTGAATTGTCCAAACCTTTGGTATACCAGAGAATATGCTTACGAAAACTTTTTCCGGCCAGTTTGACACCGAGCATCCGGGCTTCCATTTTCCAATGATTTTCAATCATTTCCCGACGTTGATTCAGCGAGGGATGGCATTCAATTTCGCCTCCCCGCAGTGCTTGAGAAATTCCTTTGAAAATCCATGGATTGCCCAATGCAGCCCTCCCCACCATCACCGCGTCGCAGTCAGTTTCAGCAAGCATTTGGACTGCATCCTGCGGTTGACGGATGTCCCCATTACCAATGACCAGTGTTTTAACCGCTTTTTTGACTTCCGCGATGATTTTCCAATCGGCATGACCGCTGTAACCCTGGTCAGCCGTGCGGCCATGTATGGTAATTGCGTCGGCTCCCGAATCCTCCGCTATCTTTGCAATTTGCACAGCATTGATAGACGACTGATTCCATCCTGAACGAATCTTTACCGTAACCGGAATAATAACGGCTTTTTTTACCGCTTTAATTATCCGGGCAGCAAGATCGGGATCTTTCATCAAGATAGCTCCGGCACCGGTTTTAATCACTTTTTTCACCGGACAGCCCATGTTGATATCAATTAAATCCACCCCGGTATCCGCCACGATCCTCGCTGCCCCAGCCATGACCTGTGGATCAGCGCCAAAAATTTGCGCTCCGAGCGGGCGGTCCTCCGGACAGGTTTGAAGATACTCGTACGTTTTTCTGGTGTTTCGGACAAGACCATTGGAACTGATCATCTCCGTATAGGCCAGGGAACATCCTTGAGATCGGGCGATTAAACGGAAAGGTAAATCGGAAATTCCCGCCAGAGGCGCAAGCAGAGCTCCTTTTTTTGCGACTGCTTCGATTATGTTGTTTATATTTTTCAAACCAATAATTACCTAGCTGACTGAAAAATAAAATATCACGCACAACTATGTCATGCCGTTGAAGAACGGCATCCAAGAATAACTGGATATACCCTATAGGGGCACCATGGCCGGCCTTCGTAACCTGAAGGTCATCTGCGACCGGTATGACCGAAAAATAATTGTTTCACTTTAATGTTAATATCAGGACAGAAACAAATAAAACAGAAAATTTTCAGCCTTTTCGGAGATACTTTTCCGCGCGGGTGAGTTCTTCCAGCGTGTTGATTCCCATCACTTCAACGTAATCGTCAGCGATAAATGATTTTACCTTCTGGCCTTCACAAACGGCTATTTCAACAATATCGGTCAGATAATATTCCTGTTGCCGGTTGTTATTGGTCACTTTTCCCAAAGCATGAAACAAAAACTCTGTATCCACACAATAAATGCCGGTATTGATTTCCCCGATTTTTTTCTCCTCTTCCGTGGCATCCCTATGCTCGACTATTTTCAAAACATTGCCCTTGCTGTCCTTTACGATGCGGCCATAGGCATGAGGATGCGGTGGAATGGTTGTCAACACAGAAACGACCGCTTTTTCGGCGACATGATTATCCACCAGCGATTTGATTGTCGCCGGTTTTAAAAGCGGCACATCGCCGCAAAGAATTACGGTAAAGCCTTTGTAATCAGTCAGTACATCCTTCGCCTGTAAAACGGCATGCCCCGTTCCCAACTGCGGATTCTGTTCGACAAAAATACAGCCGTTGGCGGCAAATGTTTCCCTGACTCTCTCCGCCTGATGGCCGATCACGGCTACAATCTTTTCGACGCCAACCGCTCTTGCCGCTTCGATGGAATAATAAAGCAGGGGCTTTCCGTTCAACTCATGCAGAACCTTGGCCTTATCCGATTTCATTCGGGTACCCTTCCCCGCCGCCAGTATCAACGCACAAAATTTCGTTTCGTTCACCTTATCAAACATCTCCTTCAATCGTCATACCAACGAAGGTCGGTATCCTGTATTTTAAATTCTACCTGAGTTTATCCCTCAGGTTCGCCTCCAGAATGCGGAATCCGTTTTCCACATAATACTTTCGTTCCGAGACATCAAGCAACGAACCTAGCTTTACTGAAAAATCCTTTTTGCCCAATTTCCCCAGTTTCGTAAGCATTTGGGTGATAACCTCATGATCGGCATTCAAAACAATCCCGCGTTTTACTAGAAATTCTATATCATATGCGTCGCGTATTTCCCGGCGGTCAAGAAAGGCTTCGATTTTTGAAGTCATCATATCTTTTAGCGCCACGGTTTTCAACATCACCTGAACCGGCGCGTGCGGACTGTAGGCGATGCTCGTTTCTGTCTTGACGTTCTTTACCGTTTTCCGTATCTCAATTTTCAGCGACCGTGGAAACTGCGGCGATTTCAATTCGAACAGAATTGTAAAATGCTTATTGGCGGAATCGGCTATTTTGTAAAACTGGCCCAGATATTTTTCCATCCGGCTATAGTATTTTGCCCAATCCATCTCCCTAACTACCCAGAAATCCAGATCAACTGAATAACGATTCAGTCCATGACACAAGCGCAACATGGTGCCGCCGCCGAAAATCAAGTTGGCCAGAAACCGCCCGCTTTGAAGTCTGTTTAAAACTTCCAGCTCAAATTGTTCATGTTGAATCAAATCCAGCATAATCTTTTAACCGTCTCTTTTGTTTTTTGCGGATAGATTTTGATGATGCTCCTGAGCTTCTTGATATCCAGCTTCTTCATATCCAGAGAATCAACATCGAACTTATATTTGCCGAACGAATAAAGATAGGCAGCGTCCACAAACGCTTTCTCTTTAGTGGCGATGAAGATGCCATCCGTTTTAACAAAATCACCATAGTATCGGGCCTGAACTTTGACATAATTGAAGACCGCTTCCCTTACATTGTAAACAATCGAACGTTTCAGGCAAATATTTTCCTGATAGTTGTTCTGCGCCTGCGTCGTTACTTCATAATAAGCCAGAGCCGACATCAGGGAAATATAGGAAGGAACCTGCAGGATATTGGCGATTTTGAAAAAATCCTGACGATTAAGATTTTCCCACTTCCAGGCGGTGGTATAAAAACCTTTTTTCAATCTTATCAGCACCCCCTGCCGGACATAGCGGCTGCACAATACGCGGGCGGATGCCGTTTGCATTCCCAAACTCTGCGCCACATCTTCGAGGGTAAAGCAGGTTTTCCTGCTCAATTCCTGCAATTCTGCCATATTTTTACTAAGCATATATAGTTATCACTTTTGTTAATTATATATACTTTGCAAAATTTTGCAAGCCCGGATTTATTTCATGCGGGTACCCTTCCCCGCCGCCAATATCAACGCACTTTCCTACACCTTATCAATCCTTATTCGTTTGTCATACCGGCGCAGGCCGGTATCCAGTATTTTAAAATTAATTATGCCTTATTATTGTGGGGGAAAAATAATAGTCTATCTGGGAATTTAAGTTTCTTTTTCAATGTATCTATAGATGCTTCTTCCCCCAACGATTCGACGATGTCTTTAATTTTTCCCGCATCTCCCATGTTGGGCTTCCCAAACGTTAATAAATCTATTTCAAGGTTCTTAAGAATCGGACTTAATATTCTCAAGTATTCATCCCGAGGACATCCACCTGCGTAAAAAACTAGAATGTCATATTGTCCTCTTCTAATTAATCTTGACGTTGTATCTTGCCATTTCTCATTAATAATATTTTCATTACCTTTGATTTCTAGATCGTAATGATCAATATCATCGGAAGGATTAACCAGCCCATGTTTGGTCGTAAGAATAACAAATTTACATCCCAAATCACTTGCGACATTTCTAACGGCTCCAACCCACTTTGCGCTTGGGAAGAAATATTCTGCTTTATATTTGTCTTTCTTTTGTGATGCCGGACTCGCATCGGCAGAGCACAGAATTATTCTGTTAAGTTGATATGGTCCTATGGTCTCGTCTTTTGCTTCTTTGACTCTGGTTTTATCCAAAACAATATTGTTTTGAACAGGCATAATGACATTATCATGAGGTTCCTCCATCCATAATATAAATTCACCATCCAATGGTAATTTATATTGTTCTCGGAACCACTTCTGGAGAGAGATATATTCGTTATAATCACCAAGTCGACTCCACGGTTTTGACGGGACAGGAGCACCTCTTTTTTTAATTTTATCTAAAATTATATTGTCAATAGGAACATGACAAAACTCATATAAACCAGAATAACCGGGTAATCTTTTCTCACCCACACAAAATATATACTTAAAAGTCATGTTTATCCATTTCTGTGCCTGCCCAATGGAAAAATTAATGAAATCATTTTCTTTATATAAATTTTTTAAATGAAGGCATTTTTCTTTATGCCATTTATCAAATTCTTCGTGGTCATTTAATGACTCTTTTTTTATATCTATGAAAATTGAGAGCAGATATTTTACGGCTCTATCAAATAAATCTTGTTTATTTTTGTGATCATCCATTCCATGAAGGGTTCTATTGAAATCGCGATAGGCTCTATTGATACATGATTTTATTAAATCATTTTTGGTCCCAAAATAGAGACGGATTAAATACTCTTCCCAATCTTGTCTTGTTAAATCTGATTTCATTTAATAATCCTTGATTATCTCATCTACACTTATCAAAATCACTCCAATTATTAATAATCTTTTTTGAACAAAAACATTTACTGGATTCCCGCCTGCGCGGGAATGACAAAAAGATATTTATTTGTTCCCCTCTTGAATAAAAGGCGCGATTACCGTCACTTCCTTAATCGATTTCTGGTCGGCGTTTTCAATAATAAACGTCACATCGCCATACTGATAATATTCTTTTATTCGGGGAATTTTACCCATCTGATACATTAGAAAGCCGCCTACGGTTTCATAATTCCCTTCGGGGAATTTCGCTTTAACCAATTGCCGCAGAGTTCCTATTTCCAGCCTGCCTGACACAAGATAACGTCCTTCAGCAATTTTTCTGTAAAGCTTTTCTCCCGACACGTATTCATCAATTGTTCCGACGATTTCTTCGCCGATATCCTCAATGGTGACAACGCCGGTCGCGCCACCGTATTCATCCACCACCACCGCCATCTGCTCGTCTCTTTTTTGCATTGCTGCGAGCAGTTCGCTGACCTTTTTTGTTTCCGGAACATAAAAGACATCTTTGCGCATGCAGGAGGCAACCGTCGCTTCGCCGACACCTTCGCCTTTCTCCTTGTCCTTGAGGAGCATTTCAAAAAGATCGAAGTAGCGTAAAATGCCGACGATGTTGTAAACGGTATCTTCATAAACGGGAATGCGCATGTATTTTTTATCGGCCACAACACCTACGGCTTCGGAAATTTTCATGGAAGCGGACAGCGCCGTCAAAGCGGAAACCGGCACCATGATTTTCATGGCCGTAAGTTCGGAGAAATCAAACACCCGGCTGACCATTTCCTTCTCACGCGTCAGGATATCGCCCCCTTTTGTTTTTTCGCCCAAGATGTATTTGAGGCCTTCCTTGGTAATGTGCGAGGACTGCCCGCTTCTGGTATCGGAAGAGAAATGCACCGTGCTTCTGGAAACGGCCGCGATCACGAAGGCGATCGGATAAAAAAGTATCGATGAAAAACGGATAAACCAGGCAACACGCATCGCCATGGCTTCCGCGTAGTAAAGAAATATGCTGCGGGCAATGATCATGAGAAACAGCGTGGGAATCATGATCAGGAAAGCGATTTTTTCGCCGCGTGCCGGACCGTAAAAAGAAATTAAAAGACCGGTGATAAGCGTTGAAGCGATGATGATCGCCAGATTGGTCCCGACAAGTGCCGTCGAGATAAACCATTCCGGCTTTTCTTTGAGCTTGACGGCCTGGTGGGCGGATGTTGACCCCTGATGCGCTCGGTTTTTCAGTTTATTGATATCGGAAGCAAAAAGCGCTACTTCACCGCCGGAATAAAGCATTTCCAGCATCAGACAAAACAATATGGCTGCGACGATTAAATATAGGCTCATGACTCTTCAGGTTCCTCAACTGTTTTTTTCGTAATCCTGACCTTCAATATTCTTGTTTTGCCGACATCATGCACGCAAAAGATATATCCGTCCAGATGCGCCTCTTCGCCCTTCTGCGGTATTTTACCGAAAAGATGAAGCACCAGTCCGCCGACGGTGTCAAACTCGTCTTCCGGCAATTCCGCTTCCAGAAGCTTATTGCACTGCTCGACCGACATACTCCCGGGGACAATAACCGATTGCTCGTCGATTTTTTCACAACCGTCGCAAACCATTTCCTCATCACCTTCCGGCTCTTCAAAAAGATGTTCCAGAATATGCTCCAGCGTAATCATGCCGGAAACGCCGCCATATTCGTCCACCACAATGGCGATCTGAATAAAATTTTTCTGAAAATCGTGCAGCAGACCATTGATTGTTTTTTGTTCGGGCACGAAAAACGGTCTGACCAAAAGATTGTAAATACCGGTCTGAGATCTGCCGCGCCAGACATTATTGAGCAAATCCCTCGCAAACAGGATTCCGACGATATCGTCTCTATCCTCCCGATAAACCGGAACCCGTTCCTGCCGGGCGGCGGCGATGGATTGAAGCATCTCCCCGACCGGCATATCCAGCGGAAGACAAAACATGTCCACACGGGGCACCATGATATCCGTCACCGGCCTGTCTCCGAGTTCGAATATTTTATTGATCAATTCTTTCTGGGCCTCATTCACAACGCCTTCGAGACTTCCGACATCGACAAGCGTTTTGAATTCGTGTTCCATAATGACTTCCGATTCCTCGGATTTATTAACCCCGTAACGCCGCAGGAAAAGACCGGATACTTTTTCCAGGGCTGAAACGATAGGAGACTCGATTCGCGAAATGGCCATCAAGAGCGGAGACACCAGCGAGGAAATCTGCATCGGGTAGGTTACGCCAAAAGTTTTGGGAATAGCTTCGCCGACAAAAAGCAAAACGACGGTTGTAAAAACAATCGACACCCATTGCCCGCTGCTACCGAAAAGCCCGATAAAAAAAGACGCCGCCAGGATGGAAATGCTGACGTTGACCACTTCATTGCTGGTTACGATTGTAATCAACAACCGGCGCTGGTTGGAAAGCAGTTTGACGACGTAATTAAAAAAAGGGTAATTGTTTTGTTGCATCTTATGCAGATGCAAATCCCGCAGTGAAAGCAAAGCGGCTTCCGATGACGAAAAAAATCCGGAAAGCGTGAAAAGAAGGATTAAAACAACTATGTCGGAATTCCAGCCCAATACCCAGACACCTCATCTCATGAATTGAAACTTTTGCATAACTATCAAACTGTCTTTTCGACCAAAAACTATCATCCGGCAATAATATTGAATGTAGATTTCCCGTCGCTTTGCTCCCCGAAATGACCCAAGAGAAGTTATACCAAGATTTCTAACCTTGGTTATTAATTTAACAGATTCTGTCAAAAAAAGAAACATTGCCTTCGTTTGAATATTCCATTGACAGCCCAATCTATTCTCTTTATAAAAGCGAAAAATCCAAAAGCCCGACAGGAGATCCCCATGCCCAATATATTACTGCTCGGAAACGGCGCCCGCGAACACGCACTGGCTGAAGCGATTACACGCTCCGGACAAAAGCCCAGCTTATTCTCTTTCATGAAATCCAATAACCCAGGCATCGCTTCTCTTTCAGAAAAAACCTTGATTGGTTCTTATGCCGATCTTGACGCGATTACAAAATTTGCCACGGAAAATAAAATCGAATTTGCCGTAATCGGGCCGGAAGATCCTTTAAATAACGGCGTTGCGGACGCGCTGGCCAAAATAAATATTCCCGCCGTAGGACCGACAAAATCGCTGGCCCGGCTGGAAACGTCCAAATCGTTCACCAGGAATCTAGTCAGCAAATACAATATTCCCGGTAATCCGCAGTTTAAAGTATTTAAAACGCTCGATGGCGTCGAAGATTTTCTCAATCAGTTGGAAGGCATCGTTTTGAAACCGGACGGACTGACGGGCGGCAAGGGCGTTCAGGTCCAGGGAGATCATTTTGATTCAAAAAAAGAAGCGTTGAAACTATGCGCACAGATACTGGCCGGAGGCGCTTCGCTGGTGATTGAAGAAAAGTTCGACGGGGAAGAATTTTCGCTGCAATGCCTGTGCGACGGGAAGACAGTTGTCGCTACTCCGCTCGTGCAGGATCACAAGAGAAGATTTGACGGTGACAAGGGCCCCAATACCGGAGGCATGGGCTCTTATTCACTGGCGGACCATTCGATGCCTTTTTTGAGACCGCAGGATCTGCATGACGGACTGGAAATCACCCGTCAGGTCGCAGAAGCACTTTTGAAAGAAACGGGCAGTCCCTACAAAGGCGTCATGTATGGAGGATTCATCGCCACGAAGGACGGCGTCAAGCTCTTGGAATACAACGCACGGTTCGGCGATCCGGAAGCCATGAATATTCTGCCGCTTCTCAAAACCGATTTCGTGGATGTGTGCCGGCACATCATTGCAGGAACTCTGGATCAAATAGAAATAGAGTTTGATAAGAAGGCTACGGTTTGCAAATATGTTGTGCCGAAGGGCTACGGCCTACCCGCCGACCATCCCGATGCCGCCTCATCCAGGGCGAAAATTGAAGTGGGGAATGTGGGCCGGGCCAGGCTATATTATTCATCTGTGGATCAGAAGGATGACGGCTTGTATTTGAGCTCTTCACGCGCCATCGGCATTGTCGGAATTGCCGATAATCTGGCGGATGCCCGGAAAATTGCCGAGGAAGGGGTAAAGGCCGTCAAAGGTCCCGTTGCTTATCGCGAAGACATCGGCACCGACGCGCTCATCCAGAAACGTATCGATCACATGAAGAAGATACGAAAAGACGCTTAAAGAGTTTTTTATTTCTTTTGCCGGAATACTCCAATTTTACGGAGCGTTTAATGCCAAACAATTCTACGACCACGCCCTATGTCCGCCTCGGCTTTCTGGATTCCCTGCGCTGTTTCGCAATCATTTATGTGGTCATCAGTCACCTGATCCTGATTCCTCAACCTAATCTCGCAATTCCCGAATGGCTTGCGCCGTTTTTAATCAACGGCGGCGACGCCGGCGTCAGTCTCTTCTTTGTCTTGAGCGCGTTCTCCCTCTCCTATGCCATGGACAAACGCGCGAAAGAGAAACGGCTTCTGCGCAATTTTTATGTCAGACGCTTTTTCCGAATCGCGCCTCTGTTTTATTTGCTGATGCTGCTGTACTGGATTCGCGATGCCGCTGTTTTTGGTGTATTTCATCCTTTCTCTGAAATTCTCGTCAACGCCTCGCTTTTGTTTAATCTGGTGCCATCCTGTATAACCGGATTTGTGTGGGCCAGCTGGGCCATCGGTGTCGTTACCGTACTTTATCTGATTTTCCCTGTCATCCACAGATACATCCGCAACCTGCACGGGGCGCTGGCTTTATTTATATTTTCCATTCTGACCTCGTGGAGCTGGTCGTATTTTGTCAAATATTACGGCGTGGCAACCGGATATCTGAAAGCGGATGACGTCGGCTTCGTCTGGGGGTTCGGTTTCCTTCAACACCTGCCGGTATTTGCCTGCGGCATTATCGTCTATCACCTGTTCTTTGATTACTTCAGCAAAACAAACCAAAAGTCCCGGCAAACTTACGGGATGCTATTCATTCTTGCTTTTATATTTTTTTATGGTGTCCTGCTTACTGAAAACATACAAAACATCATGTGGGGGAAAAAGATTCTGCACGGCATCTGCTTTTCTTTGCTGGCGCTGGGTTTGGGATTGAAGCCTTTTAATTTTCTGGTCAACGACAAAACCGCTTCCTTGGGTAGGACAAGTTACTCGATGTACTTATTCCATCCCCTTCTTATTTTTACCGTGATTCCCGTCTATCGCCGGATCTACAATTTCATTCCGACAGACATGCTGGGATATTTATCGTCGCTACTGATTACACTTTTTTTACTCACTATTATATCGCTCTTATCTTACAGATATATTGAACGCACGGGAATGGCTATGGGAGAAAAATTTATCGTTAAAAGACATCCAGACAACTGAAGAGATCAAAACAATACTTTTATCTCAAATACTTCTTATAATGCTAACTTCCCTATCAAGGAACCAATCGAAAAACTAATCTCCGGAACCGGCACCATACAGACGAAAAGACAACACATTGCCAGAAATCTATAAACTCTCTTGCGTGTTCGTGTCAATGTTTCTTGATTTATAATGCTATCGCTCGCTTGATCCCACCGGAAAGTGCCTCTTTTTTTATAATATCGACTGGAAAGCCAGTAACCAATAATAAAACCGTGAAAAGTAAAAATGTAAAAATAATAGCCAAACCAAAAAAGATAAATTGATCTTTTGAAGGCATTATAAAAGTTAAGTTTTCTTCCTTCACGATCTGCAATCTTGATTTTAAATAATATTTTACCCGGAGTTGCCCCTAAAACACTTACGGAAAAAACCTCGTAAAGAAAGAATGCTAAGGACATCATCGCGAAAAAGATGAGATAAACTTGCCAGAAATGAGGATTTGTTAAATGACTAATATCCTGCAGATCTCGTTTGTGTATTGTACCTGAAACCCAAGAACCAATTCCAGAGAAAATCCATATCAAGAAACATAATACCGCTTGCAAAAACAAATCTATGCATCTTGCCCAGAAGCGATCCCAGCGCAGAGGATACTGCGTGGCTTTTTGATCCTGATTCCCGATATCAAACATATGCAAAAAAATTGCCGCACTATTTAGTATCTTGTCACGTGATGCTCGGCCAATCCGAAAAAATCGGTAATCGGATATATTCTATTGTTGTTGTCCTTGAATCGTCCGTTATAGAGGCCGAACGGCTGGTGAAAATCGGATCCGATCAGCCCGATGCTGATTTTTTCGGCTCTTTCACCGGAAGGCGTAAATATTAAATCCATGCATCCATCATTCGTTTTGACTTCCCAGGGATGCAGGACATTCTGTTCATCGAATTTAAATCGCGCCGCGTTGAGGCAGTATATTTTTCCGTCCACCCACATGCAGTTTTCGTTGAAATTCCCGTCATCGGTAATCATGTTCTGACAGAGATTAAAAGCGAGGAGATCTCCGTATTCGTTGTACCCCGCGGCCGTCGCCCATTTCCAGAAACTGACATAAGGGTAATATGTTTTCTGTTCGTCCATCAGGGCGACATCCCATTCCCGGTTAACCTTGATGCTATCCCTGCCCAGCATAATTTCACCTTCCGCCGGCGCAACAACCTTATGCGTGTAAAAAGGACGGAAAGGCGTGACCGGAGAAACCTGCACCAGCGGTTCTATCCCATTGAGGTCTTCCAGAACTTTAATTTCCCCTTGAACAGCCGGCAGATCTTTTTTGCCGTCGATGTCCATGATGATTTTATGATAGCCCTGTTGCAATCTGTTTTCAATATAAAGTCGGTAACCTTTTTTTTTGAATTCGCAGTGGCCATCATAAACCTGTGCAGCAACATTCGCCGCACCGCCCGGTAATTGCACACTGTGTTCGAAACGCTTATTCTCATTTCTGTCGTAGGCATAAAAAAAGGAGACTCCCATAAACTTGGCGTCAAAGATCACCATGCCAAAATAATAGTTGGACGTGATGATACCGAAATGCTGCCATTCCTTGAGACGGAATTTCTTCCAGAATGCGGGAACGCCGGATGAAGACGAATAAAGCGGCACGTCAAGAATATTCACATCGCGAAAAGGCGTGCGAAACGTCCCGAAATGAATCGTTCCGTCTTTTTCCACCATCTTTGAGGGAGTTTCTGTTACTTTTCTCATATCGCGTCTTGTTTATTGCATTAAACCTTCGCAAGCTTCGGGAAATTTTCATCCAGGGCAGTATTCCATTTATCCAGTGCCGGTTTGATTTTTTCCAACAGCGGCGCAACATCTCCTTCAATTTTCACGGAGATGATTTTATCGCCCTGGGCGATTTTGTTGACCACAGCCTGATCGGCATCGCTGACCACTTCACCGAATACCGTGTGTTTGTCGTCCAGCCACGGGGTATCCACGTGCGTGATGAAAAACTGGCTGCCGTTGGTCTGCGGCCCGGCGTTGGCCATCGACAGAATACCGGACTTATTGTGACGCAATTCTTTGACAAATTCGTCTTGAAATCTGTATCCGGGTCCACCGCGGCCGTCGCCAAATGGACATCCGCCCTGAATCATGAAATCTGGGATTACCCGATGAAATTTTAAACCATCGTAATAACCGCGCCTCGCCAGGTTGACAAAATTTCCCACCGTAACCGGCGTCTGATCTGCAAATAGTTTTAAATTGATTGTCCCCTTGCTGGTTTCAATAACCGCTTTTAAATCACTTGCCATTTTAATCTCCTGTTAAGATGTGAAGTGTCCCCTCCCCCTTGCAACGCTTCGGGGATAATTCGACTGATGCTTTAATAAACCGTTATTTTTCGAAACGTAGCGCCGGAAAATCCCAGAGCGAATTGTCCCGCCACCTTCGGGTGGCTGGGACAAACATCATTACGTTCGTTCTCAACGAGTTTCGTTAAACTTTAAAGATTGGCCATGAATAAGTCAAGACAAAAAGGATAATGTGCCGTCTTTACCCGCATTTACGCCCCCGGCTCTTCAGGTTCCGCCTTGCACTTTTAAACTCATGTTTGTCTTGCTTTTTATTTCATTTCATATTCTCCTGCCGGGAAAAGAACACAACGCAGCCTCTGGAGTTAAAATAGTGAAATAATAATATTATTTTAGTAGATAATCACCTGAACATGATTTTTTCTGTCACAGAGGTGAATTGCAATTGTATAAGTGGAGTATGTCAAACGAACAGAAAAACATAATGCTCAACCCCTTGAGCCAAAATACCGGGAATGACAATCCGGATGCTATTCTTATTCAGCATGCTCTGGACGGCAACAGAAAATCCCTGGAGCAACTGGTGGCCGACCATCAGCCATGGATTTATAACATCGCGTTCAAGATGATCATGGATCATGACGACGCGGCGGACATCACCCAGGAAATACTCATTAAAATCATCACGAATCTGGCATCCTACAACCCCGACAGAGGAAATTTCAGGACGTGGGCCTACCGGATTGTGGTCAATCATGTGCTTAATATGAAAAAAAGGAAGTTTGAAACGCGGATCTATGACTTCGACCGCTACATTGCCGCCATTGAAAATTTTCCGGATGACAGCTCATTTACGCATCCCGACGCGGGCCTTCTGGCCGAAGAAGTCAAAACCGGCTGCATGATGGGTATGCTGCTGTGCCTGAAGCGCACCGAGAGAATTGCTTTTCTTCTGGGAGCCGTTTTTGCCGTGTCCGATGCCGTCGGAAGCGAGTTGATGGATATATCGCGGGAAAATTTCCGGCAACTGCTTTCGCGCAGCCGGCGCAAGGTATTTAATTACATGAACGGAACCTGCGGCCATATGAACCCCGCCAACAAGTGTCGCTGCTCGCACAAAGTGAAGTCCTTTCTCGACCTGGGCATGCTGGATTCCGCAATACTCAGGTATCACCGCCCGAACTCGCGCATGGTGAAGGACATGCTGGGCTCCCGGCTCGAAAGGTTTCACCTGTCCTACTATGAACCCTTCCTGGCGTTATTCAGGGAGCAGCCTTTTTATGATCCGCCGGATGTTACATCCTGGCTGGACGATATCCTGAGGCAGGAGGATCTCAAAGCGATTTTCAACCTCGGGGAAGAATGATGCAAACCCGCAATCGTTGGAAAAAATTAAATACGGGTAAGAAAGGAGACGTGTTGCATGAATCACTTTAAGAAATACTTTTTAACATTTTTGCTGGTGACGTGTTTACCGATCATCGGCTGGGCAAGCGATCAGCAGGAAATAACTGCTGCTATCGATTATCCCCAGTTGGAAAAACGCATTGCGGATCTCTCCGTCACGAACATGAAGGGCGAGGAGGTTGCTTTTGAATCCCTTTGGAAACACAATCGCGTTGTGCTGGTGTTTATACGCCATTTCGGGTGAATGTTCGCCAGGCAGCGGGCTGCTGCCTTAATGGAGAT
The DNA here is from genome assembly GCA_017993615.1 of Smithella sp. Taxonomy (GTDB): domain Bacteria; phylum Desulfobacterota; class Syntrophia; order Syntrophales; family Smithellaceae; genus Smithella. Next base: position 41,968 of record JAGOMJ010000007.1, read on the forward strand.
AAAAAAACAAATCGAGGCAAACGGAGCAAAAATCTTGATTATCGGGAGCGGCACACCCGAGCAGGCAAAGACATTTGCCGAGAATTTCAACGTCGAACTTGATATCTATGTCGATGAATCTCTTCAGACATACAATGCCTTTTCGCTTGAGCGCGGATTCTTCAAGACCCTGGGGTGGAAATCACTCAAGTGCGGTGTTAGAGCCATGCAGAGCGGCTTCCACCAGGGCTTGAGCGCCGGTGACCTCTGGCAACAAGGCGGGGTATTTGTCCTGGGTCCGGGCAAACAAATCGTTTATCAGCATGTGGAACAATACGCGGGCGAGCCGCTCGAAAAAGACGAGGTTTTGCAGGCGATTAAAAAAAGATAAGCCACTGGTTCACCCGCAGCCGGAACATGCATTGGCGGCATAACCAAAACACCACAGGCGGGAGAAGGTGTCGCTCCAGGATTAAACCGGGGCGGCGCCTTTTCTCCTCTTCAAACATTATATTAAAAAGTCAACACACTGCCTTTCGGAAAAGAAATCTTAACGCATCAGGATTCCTCGCCTAAAATATTGTCCTGAAATTGCCTGATGATCAACGCAGACATGAAATATCGCCAATTAAGATTTGATTCCTTTCGCTGGTATAGGATATACAGACCACGATGATGAAGGATACCGACAAAATCAAAAAGCTTCTGAACCGCCGACTGCTGGCCTGGTACAACCGCAATCAACGCTTGCTTCCCTGGCGCAAAACAAATGATCCTTACCGTATCTGGATTTCGGAAATTATGCTTCAGCAAACCCAGGTGGATACGGTAATTCCATACTATTATCGTTTTCTGGAAACATTCCCGTCCGTTTCCTCACTGGCTCGCGCCCCTTTGCAGGATGTGCTGAAAGTCTGGGAAAATCTGGGTTATTATTCACGGGCCCGAAATCTTCACGCTGCCGCCAAGGTTATTGTGGAAAAATTCGGTGGGCAAATCCCTGACAAATTGGAAGAAATAAAAACTCTCCCCGGAATCGGCCAATACTCATCCGGTGCCATCTTAAGCATCGCTTATAAACAGGCGTTTCCTGCCGTGGATGGAAATGTCCGCCGGATTTTGTGCCGTGTATTTGCCATCCGCAAACCGGTGGACGACGCACGGGAACAAAAACAATTGCAGGAGCTCGCCGCGTCGCTGATTCCCGTCAACCATCCGGGTGATTTCAACCAGGCCCTGATGGATCTGGGAGCGACAATCTGTAAAGCCAAAAATCCCGACTGTTCCCGTTGTCCCGTGGCCAACCTTTGTCAGGCTCGAATCAAAAGTTTACAAAACGTTTTGCCTATAATCAAAAAGACTCCCGCAATCCCGCATCGACAGGCAGCAGCAGCCGTCATCCGCAATGCAAAAGGCAGGTTACTGCTCGTTCAACGCCCTGCATCAGGATTATTGGCATCTTTGTGGAAACTGCCCGGCGGTTTCGTTGAAACGGGTGAAGATATTGAAAGAAGTTTAAGGCGAAGCGTTAAAGAAGAACTTGGCATTTCCATCCAGACGGAAAAACATCTGGCCTCGGTCAATCATACGTATACGCACTTCCGCATAACCCTTCACGCCTACAATTGCCGTTTGTTGAAAAGCTCTCCCAAACCTATCGGGTGCCAGAACTCGCGATTTGTATCACCTGTCGATTTAAAAAAGTTGCCCATGTCGAAGATCGACAGATTGATTCTGGATGAAATCTTATGACGTTATTTTTGCATATTGAGAAAATCAATTCGAGTAACAAAGGACATGTGCCTTTTCTTTACCATACTTCACCTCTTCAAAACTCAATCGTGCACAGAAGAAAATCATCACGAGTGCTTTACACCTCAACAGAAGCCTTGACACACAGGGCACCGTTTCATATATTCGCCCCGCGAGAAGAACGCGCTTATCCATATTGATAAGATGTTGAGAGCGGGGAAATATTAAATGCCATATGCCGTATCAAAAAATCACCCGAGCTGTTAACGGTAAACGTCCATTATTCTGTTCAATATTCTTGGCCCGATTGAATGATGAAGAACAAAAATTTGGTTATAGCCGCTGTCGGAGACAGCTCCCTGCACAAACAATGGAAAAGCGGCAACCCCGCCTTTGATTTGATCCTCATTTATTACGGCAATAGCGATTTGATTTTTTTCGACTATACAAAAGATGCCTTGATATGCATCAAACAACATGGTCAGAAATTTCCTTTAATCAAATCCTTTATTGAAACGAATTTGGAACTCGTATCTCAATATGACTATGTTTGGCTTCCCGATGATGACATTTCCATATCAGCGGGTGATCTGGACCGTCTTTTTGATACAGCCCGGACATACTCTCTACAGATTTGCCAGTCCGCGTTAGTATCCTTACACGGCGATGTATCGCATGCCATAACGAAACCGGAAAGAGAAAACACGTTAAGATTTACAAACTTTGTCGAAGTCATGATGCCGCTGTTCGATGTTAACACTCTCTTGTTTCTCCGTAATGATTTCGATCTTTCCCAATCCGGCTGGGGCCTGGATGCAACATGGTCTCACCGGTTGAATTCCCCGAAAGATAAAATAGCCATTATTGACGATATCACCGCCGTACACACCAAACCCGTCGGCAGCGATTATTCAAGATTCAAAATAAAGCCGGAGACAGAACTGAAGCATCTGCTGGAAAAATACAATATCGCTTTTATAATAAAAAGTTATTCATCCATATTGAAAAATGGAGGGCATAAAATCCCGTGGTACAGAAAATTTTTCAGGTTTTCATCTTAGAATAATAATGAGTATGTAAACGTTTTTTGACTTCCGATCTTTCTGTTTGCTGTCTGCATTCGGGCGAGTCTTTTGGACTCGCCCGTCTTGATTATGGTCAATTTTTTTTATTCCTGTTCCTGCGCCAGCATGACAGAAATATCAATGGTGGAACAGGCGCAGGCCGCAAAACGCCATCACGATCCTGTATTTGTTGCAGGTGTCGATGACCTGCTGGTCGCGGATCGACCCCCCCGGTTCGACAATGGCGGTTACGCCGCTGCGGCGGGCGCGTTCGATATTATCGCCAAACGGGAAGAACGCGTCGCTTCCCAGGCAAACGCCGGTTACCTTGCTGAGCCATTTCTGCTTTTGCACCCTGGTCAGGGATTTGGGCTGCTTCGTAAATGTTTGGCCCCAGACATCATCGCCGATGACATCTTCCGGTGTTTCGCCCAGATAAACATCAATGGCGTTGTCGCGGTTGGGTTTGGCAACATCGTCGCGGAAAGGCAGATTCAACACTTTCGGCATATGGCGCAGTTGCCAGTTGTCGGCTTTCTGTCCGGCAAGCCGCGTGCAGTGAATGCGGCTCTGCTGTCCGGCGCCGACACCGATAACCTGGCCGTCCTGTACATAGCAAACGCTGTTGGACTGTGTGTATTTCAAGGTAATCAACGCAAGTACGAGATCGCGTTTCTGCGCGTCGGTCAGTGTTTTGTTTTCGGTTACAATGTTTTCCAGCATGCGGCTGTCGATTTTCAAGTCGTTTCGTCCCTGCTCGAACGTGATGCCGTACACCTGCTTGTGTTCCAGGGAAACGGGCACGTAATCGGGATTGATCTTCACCACGTTGTAATTGCCGCTTTTTTTGGATTTCAAGATTTCCAGAGCTTCCGGCTCATAACCCGGCGCGATGATTCCGTCAGTAACTTCATTTTTGATTATTTTAGCCGCGGACACGTCGCACGCATCGGAAAGCGCAATCCAGTCGCCGAAACTGCTCATGCGGTCGGCGCCGCGGGCGCGCGCGTAGGCACAGGCCAGCGGGGAGAGCTTTATTTTGGAATCGATGTGATACATTTTGCGCAACACTCTGTCCAAAGGATAACCCAGAGCAGCGCCTGCGGGAGATACATGTTTAAAGGAGGCTGCCGCCACCATGCCGGTATTTTCCTTGAGTTCTTTGACCAACTGCCAGCTGTTGAAGGCGTCCAAAAAGTTGATATAGCCGGGCTTGCCGTTTAAGACGTCCACGGGCAGATGGCTGCCGTCCGCCATGAAGATTCTCGCCGGTTTCTGATTGGGATTGCAGCCGTATTTCAGTTGTATTTCGTTCATGATCATTCCTCCACTGCTTTATATTTGTTAATAATGACGTCTTTACAGGTTTGCGTCTTGAGATCGACGGCGCGCACAAAAAGACTGACTTTGTTTTCTTCATTTAATGCATCCCAGAGTTTTGCAGCATACCGGTCGGGATCTTCTTCATCGATTATGACGCGCATCGGTTCGCCCTGAAAGCTTGGAATCGGCGTGCCGTTGCATTTATAAGTGCTGATAAAGTGTCCCTCGCCGGACAGCGGCTGAGCATAATTGAAGGTAAAACGCTGCACGCTTTTCTCATCCCCGCCGCAACTTTTTAAAATATTGATCTTGTAAGCGCCTGTTTTCATATCCACCATACCGGAAATACGCGGCGTCCAGTTGGGACTGTCGTCTTCAAACGTGCGGGTATTTAACGCGGCTTCGAAATGAAAGCCCGGAAATTTGTTTTGCGACATGAAATCATAGATTGTATTGGTCTGATCACCGTTGGTCACGATGGTTGTTTTGGCAAAGATCAGTACCGGATTGTAAATAATCAGATGCGGATCGGTCATTTTGGACGGGTCGGCAGCCTTGGTGCGGATGCCCCCTTCAATTGGATCAAATACACGGTTACGGCTGTTGGTGCTTCTGCCCATGATGAAGTAGGCAATCACGGCTTTGCCGCCGGGCGTCATCCCGATACAAATACCGCGTCCCGGATAATCGTTGCCGGCCAGAAATTCATATAAATTATTTTTCATTTTTTACATCTCTCCTTGAGTGCGGGTAAGAAATTTTGGCGGGAGTATATGAAGATCATATTGTTATGTCAACTGGATTTGGGAAAAAGATCGATTTTATAATAACTATTGCAAATGAAGGCCCGATGCGTTAGATATAAAAAATAATAAAAAGCAATAATATCAGCCAATAAAGGAGCCTGCATGAAAGCAAAAATCGTCAAGAGGAATGCCTTGGTCAGTGTGGTAATGGGCAGCGATTCGGATCTTCCCGTTATGACCGAAGCCGCAAAGGTACTGGAAGAATTCGGCATCGCTCATGAACTGATTTTGACGTCGGCACATCGCACGCCGCTTCGCACAACACAATTTGCTTCAGCTGCAGCCGGGCGCGGCATCAAGGTGATTATTGTCGGCGCCGGAGCGGCGGCTCATCTGGCCGGTGTGATTGCCTCTCAGACGCCCCTGCCTGTCATCGGCGTTCCGATTGACGCTACCGCTTTAAACGGACTTGATGCGCTTCTTTCCACCGTGCAGATGCCCGGAGGCATTCCCGTGGCTACTATGGCTATCGGAAAAGCCGGTGCCAAAAACGCCGCACTGTTTGCCGTTCGCATGCTTGCGCTTGACAACAAGACATTGGGAAAGAAACTCCGCGATTACATCCGGAAAATGGCTAAAGACGTGGAGAAAAAGCAGGAAAATCTCACATGCCGGAAATCCTGAAGCCGGGAACGGACATTTCCGAAGACGCAATGATCAGTCGCGCCGTAAAAATCCTGACGGACGGCGGTATCATTGCCTATCCGACGGAAACGTTTTACGGTCTGGGAGTTGATGCCACCCATGAAGAAGCCATCGGTAAAATCTTCGCCGTCAAAGGCCGGAATTTTAAAAATCCCGTCTCTTTAATCATCGCAAAACCGGAAGATATCAATGTGCTGGTCACGGATGTACCGGAAACGGCAAAAAAACTGATCGACGCGTTCTGGCCGGGTGCGCTGACCATTGTTTTTCAGGCGTCAGACACCCTGTCGCCGCTGCTGACGGCGGGAACCGGCAAGATCGGTCTGCGTGTTTCGTCTGATCCAATCGCTCTGAAAATCGTTCAAAACATAAAAAAACCCCTGACCGCCACCAGCGCCAATTTATCCGGCGCGCCGGAATGCTCGACGGCTTCAGAAGTTGCCGGACAAATCGGCGGCAAAATTGACGCAATTCTGGACGGGGGGAAAACGCCGGGCGGGGCATCATCCACTCTGATTGATGTTACGTTGAATCCGCCGGTCGTCCTTCGTGAAGGATCCATCAGCAGGCAATCGATTAAAGAACATCTTCACGTCATTTGATCAGCAAGTAAAAGCCCCTTCACATCGAAGTTTCATCGTAACGGATATGATTTTTTTTGGGTGAGTCGTAACCAAATCGGCGACTGGCATCGGCCATCAGAGGGGTGATGCAGTCATTGAATCGGAGCGTAGCTTCATCAAACGCGTTATTTATTCATTCGCAAAATCATGATATCGCTGTTTCTCTCTTTCCAAAAGCTGATCTTTTGAATACCGATCCCTTCCATCAGCGGAACGTCGCGTGTGCAGGCCACGGCAAAAATGTGGGTATCTGTCGCAAATAGCGCGATAGCCATATGACCGGAAACTCCGTAATTCTGATTTCGAATGACTTTACCGTCTTCGTCCGGTCGCCGTATACACAATACATAACCGGGTTTTATCATCGCCCGCGCGTTCTTTTTCGTTATTTTCTCTACAGGGATGAACACCGAGTTAAGCCAGCCGTATTCAGGAGTGGCGGCGTAACCTGTGTGGCGTATTCCCGTCCCGGTTTTAATTCTGAAAAACTGCATCACGTCATACGAGGTCACCGGATATTGCGTTTGCAATACTTGGTGAAATATCCAGGAAGAGCAATCTTCAGGATTGGCTATGCCCTTGGAGGATTTTCTGGCGCCGTAGCCGATGGCATAATAACCGCTGTGCGGGAACCCCAGTTCCCCCTGCGAGGGGCTGGAAGCACCTTTATAATAATAGGTAAATGATTCAAAATCCGGATGAATCGATGACCTGCTGATTTTTCCCGGCATCGGAATAGTATGAAAGATAATGCTGGAATTTGACCACGTTCCGCCGGATAACTTTAATGCCGACACATTGGCGCGGTCGCCTCTCAAAGCGACCAGCATGGTAATCAGGGCTCCTTTAAAGCATGTGGGTTTGAATGATCCGGGCACAATGTCGTCCTCTTTGGTCCGTTCAAGTCTGGTGATTTCAGATAGCGACGTTTCAAATTCCTCCGGCAGGATACCGTTGACCATGTCTTCAATATATTCTTCCACAATGTCTTCAGAACCTTTAATCACTTCCAGCAATTCATTTTTTTTGCACAATTCATACCCGTGATCTTTTTCTTTCGCCTCCGCGTTTTTCAGTCGCTCATTAAAGGCGCTAATGATTTCAAGGTCGCGACCTATCCTCTCCAGCACCAGATCTTCAAATTCGCCGACGGACAAGCCGCTTTTCTTAAATCGCTGGCTCAAAATCTTGAGCAATTGTCTGGTTTCCCTGAGGGTCAGTTTTCTGTGGCGCTCTTCAATATCAAAGGCTCTCTTGACCATACCCGTTGACTGTAATTTCACTTTTGCAACGCGCATCATCTCCTGATCCGTTATATCTTCCGCGCTGTAATCCTCCTCGTCTGAATCGGACAAATAAACCTGATTGATTGAACAGGCTTGCAACAATAACACCATGCTCATCAGCGCGACGCATAAGATGATTCTCATATTGAAATATTTATCCATCACATTTGCCATCATTGTCCGCCGCCATTTAAAAATATTTTTTTACCCTGATATTGCCCCGAAGCATAAAAGACACCCTGCTTTCGTGTCAAGAAAATCTTGAACACCGGATACCATGATCATACATCCATGTCCCCGATAAACACAATTTTCGTCTAAACGACCTGCTGCTTCATTGCAGAAAAAATCATTTACAGTCCGCGCATGTGATCCGGACGCAACATCCGCTCATCTCTGTTTTTCAAAACTTCATCGACCATGGCGATCATTTTCTGTTTGTCTTTCTGCAGCGTCCCCACAACCGGAAGATAATTGGAGGCATGCGTGCCGACAAATTTCATATTGTCGGCGGTGATATTCTCGAATATCTGCTTCATTTCTTCCAGGGTTTCAAAGGCGTCCAGCAATTCAAACTCGCCCCGCTGCACCTGACGGTACAGCACCGTGCCCGGAACAGGCGTCACGGTAAGCGCGGCCAGATACTGCGGTTTCATTTCATTGCAGATTTTTGCCGTGGCCAGAGCATGCCGTCGAGAGGCCTTTCCTCGCCCGGCCAGGCCCAGAAGCACCATCGCGGACAGATTGATTCCCGCCGCGATCAGGTTCCGACCAGCCTGGAGCATTTCTTCATAACCGACGCCTTTTTTAATTTTTTTCAAAAGTTCGTCATCGCCTGTTTCCACACCGATATATGCCTTGGTCAAACCGGCAGCCCGGAGGGTTTGCAATTCTTCCAGGGATTTGGACAGCGTACTTTGCGGTCCGACATAGCTTCCGACATGGCGCAGCGACGGAAATGTCCCGTACAGCTTTTTCAGAATGGTCAGCAGCATGTCTGTTTTCAGCGCAATCGCGTCGCCGTCGCAGAGAAAAACTTTTTCCAGATCGCCGTAATGGTCTTTGGCCATGGCAATGTCTTCCATGATTTCGTCAAGCGACCGTTCCCTGTACTTTTTGTCCTTGTACATACCGCAGAAGGTGCATTGATTATGCGAGCAGCCGACCGTGCACTGCAGAAGATAACTGTTGGCTTCACTGAACGGCCGGAAAATATTTCCTTCGTATCTCAATTTTGACTCCTTTCAATCGGGGACGAATGCGTGCTGATTTTTTGAATACTGCGGTCAATGAATATCCCGATCAGGGCTCAAGGAGACGTTCCGCGCCGATGGTCATGACCGTTGTCTTGATGACACCCGAGGGTTCGCTGGGGAAAACAATCATGAAAGGGATCTGTCCGTTGGGCATAATCCTGTCGTTGGCGTTATTAAGACCTTCCGGACGAAGCAGTTTCATTAAAATTTCTTCTTCAGACAAATTAATCAGTTCTTCATCGGTCAGGATATTCCCCGCGTAACTGGAACGTTCACCCAAAACGACCGAGTAGGCATCCACGATTTCACCTTTCACCTGAACCCGGGACAGCGGGAAATCCGCACGATTCAGCGCCGTGCCTTCGAGAACACCGATCTGGCCTAGAATGTAATTGTTGATTCTGCGGTAACGCACATTCTGAAGCTTCACCATCTGGTTGATATAAGCCCCTGATGTCGGCAGTTCCGGAGCGCCTCTTAATTCGCTGATCTTTTTGAAGAGATATTCACCGCTGCCGACCAGCTGTGCGCCATATTGCGGTAAAATGAAGAAATAGATCAACAGCGGTATAACCCCTATGACCAGAACCGACCAGAGAGCCGTTTTCCAGATTCTGCCGGAACCTTTCGGGAGCGTTTTCTTCTGATGGTCGGTCTCTTCAACATTGACTTCTTGTTCCTCTTGTACGATGTCACCCGTCTGTCCGTCTGCTTCGCCGACTTTTTCATCCCGGAAAGTGGCGATGTCCAGATCGATCCCTTCGCGGTCACGCTTTCTGGCCGTCATGATCTTATCGATGGATTTCAGAACGTGCTCGTCTCTGCGGATGATGGAAGGCGCTTCTTCTGGCGGCACTGACACCGTTTCGGAAGGAGCTGTTTTTTCTTCCTCGTTGACCGGTTTCGTTTCAAGGTCCGGTTCGGTCAGCGGAAGCGCACCGGAATCGGTTCTTTTCGCAAAAGGATTTTCCTGAAAATACACATGGCCGCAACGGCTGCATCTGAGCCAGATACCGCTTCCCTGCATATGCGAATCATCGAAGCGAAACTTTGTCCGGCATTGCCGGCATTGAATAATCATAACGTCTGTCCTTACTGCTTGCGACACGGTGCTTTCAAAAATTGCATGATGAATTTCTGAAAGTTTCTCTGATATTATGTCTTACAGTTTATTCGAATGAATAGTATAAATATCAGGAGAAAAGCGGTACATTTCATTAAAATCGAGTCCATAACCTACCACGAAGCCGTCGTCAATGGTAAACCCCACATAATCGGCCTCCAAAGGCACTTTTCTCCTCTTCCGTTTATCCAGAAAAACACATGTTTTGAGAGATTTAGGATTTCTTTCCTTCAGCCACTCCACAAAATACTGCATAGTGAGTCCGGTGTCCAGAATATCCTCGACAATCAAAATATCCTTGTCTTTGATGGATGTTTCAATATCCTTCGTGAGGACGACTTTGCCGGAGCTCTCAGATCCGGCGCCGTAACTGGCCAGCCTTGCAAAATCCACCCTGCAGGGAATGTTGATTTCCCGAATCAAATCGGCCATGAAAATAAAAGCGCCCTTCAGTACGCCGATCAAAATCAATTCTTTTCCTGCATAATCTTTGGATATTTGATTCGCCATTTCCCGTACCCGTTTTTGAATGGTTTCTTTGGGAAAAAGAATCTTTCTGGACGCCTGATCCATTGCACATCCCCTTAAATTGCTTATAAATTACCCAAAAGGGTATTAAGATTATCCAAAGTCGTTGTGTTATGTCAATAAAAATTATCCTCTGAGCATCAGACGAAATTCCGGAGTGCGGCTTTGCATATTTCTCGGCGTGAAAAATTCGGGCAACGCATCATACCGTCTGTTATTTGTACTCAGCAAACCTCATGAAACATGCCGCTTATATGTGGATACAAATTTTTCAATATTGGCCCAGATCATCTTCTCCGCTTCCTCCAGTTGGACCGCACTTTTAAAAGAAGAACATAGACTCAATAAAATCGAATTCAGCACAGAAACCTCTCTGCCGAATTTTTCGTACTCGATATGACTGATCATGTATTGCGAGCCGTCAAAGTAATATTTGCCCAGACGATTCGCTTCCTGCGACCGAAACGGCCAGTTCAGTTTCCAGCCAAAATAATCCAGGGCAATTTCTTTTAACTCGTCATGATCGAAAACGTCCGGTTTGAGTTCGGCGCCGACCCTGTCGGCAATGAGACGAAAATACTGAACAACCAGATCAATATCCGTCAGCACCAGACCATACAGATACCAGTCGTCAATGATTTTGATCAGAATTTGAGACTGGGACTGCGGAATAAAATAATGACTGGGACAGAGATGCCCCGCGCACAGTTCGCGACCGTAAAACGAAACATCGCGCATATCGCACCCTGCGTTTTGTTCCGGATGCACAAGACAGCCGACTTTCTTTTCATCGTGATCGAGAAACCCCAGATATTCGCAGCAGTGAATCACGTCATATCTCTTTTTGAAATCTTCCGCGACCAGCGTTTCAGTCGCATAGCGCTTAAGATCGGCTGGACTTTTTACTGTTTCACGGAAACGTTTGGTGCGCGAACGCAGACGCCGTGCAAGAGAAGAACGGGAGCTGTCCACGTAATTATAAAGTCCGCAACACGCGCCGCAGGATTTTCCCTTATCCGGCTGACAAAGGACGAAAATATTGGAATTCGACATAAATAATTATCCGGTCTGTATAATGATTATCAGATCTGATGAACCTGTAAAATACTTGTTGATTGCTCTCTTTCATAATTTCGGCGAAGGCCGGAGTCTCTTTTTTGCAGCATTTTCCGGACACCGGTCCGCACCGGTGTGACGTCTTCAAACAACATTACAATACTTCCTTACTCGAACACGATAGTCTTCGATCCGTAAACGAGTATTCTGTTTTCCAGATGCAGGCGTAAAGCCCTCGCCAAGACAATTCTTTCCAGATCCTTGCTTTTTCTCTGAATATCAGTCACCGTGTCACGATGGCTGATTTTCACGACATCCTGCGCAATAATCGGCCCCTCATCCAGCTGCGCCGTCACATAATGGCCGGTTGCGCCGATAATTTTGACACCGCGGTCATAGGCCTGCTGGTAAGGATTCCTGCCGGCAAAGGCTGGCAGAAACGAGTGGTGAATGTTAATGATCCTGCTGGGATAATATTTGAGAAAGTTGCCGCTGAGAATCTGCATATAGCGCGCCAGCACCACGAGATCGATATGGAGATCCCGCAGCAGCCTCAGCTCTTTCTTTTCCTGCTGCTTTTTATTTTTTCCCGTTACGGGAAAATAAAAATACTGCATCCCGTACTGTTCCGCCAGATCGCGGGCATCCTCATGGTTACTGATGACCGCTTTGATATCGGCCGCCAGCTCTCCCATGTCCCGACGAAGAATCAGATCGTGCAGGCAATGCAGATGCCTGGAAACAAAAATCGCCGCGCGCGGGACGTAATCGGTAAAATGCAAATCCCATTTCATCTGATATTGTTTGGCCAGCGGCGCGAACGCTACGGGAATGTCGTCACGATCCAAAGCAAACCCGTTGAGCTCCCATTCAACGCGCATGAAGAAAAGCTTTTCCGCCTTTGCCGTATATTGATCGGCGTGCACAATATTGCCGTCGAAACGGAAAATAAAATCGGATATTCTGGCCACTAGTCCCTTGCTGTCGGCGCAGGACAAAAGCAAAACAGCATTGACATTATTCATAAAACATTCACCAGTTTCCTCTGCGAGCTACGTATAAAAGGATTAAAGTTGCAGGTCAAGTATAAAAATGTTAATAACCGTCTTGTAAACCAAATGGATTGAGATGAGCAAAATGAAACTGATTGAAGAAATAAAATTAGATAACGGGCTGGATTTAAGAATTTTCGATTTGTCCCGTTCCATAGCGACAGATACGGTCAAGGTGGAAGTTTCCTTCCAAACAAACGTTTTACTGAAAGAATCTTTTTTCACCAGCACGGAAGATTATCGTCTGGTAAAAAATATTATGGGCGACGAACTGGCTTACGAACACACCATGGAAAGAACGTTCGTGTCCAAAGACAATGAAGATTCGACCCGCAATGAGTTAATCAGCACATTTAAGCATAATTCTTTAGGATATCTCTCCGCCGCGAATTTTGCTCAAAAAATGGCATTATCCAAGCTCAGGGAAATAAAAAGCAATCCGCATAAATACAGATCCCACGCTCAATCCGACAAAAAAGCATAGATCCGGGACCTTTGCCCAAAAAGGAAAAAATCATTATGCGCCACGGCAAAATCGATGAGCTTTTATCTTCCGCCGAGAAACCCAGCCGTTACATCGGCACGGAAGTAAACGCCGTCCGTAAAGATAAAGCCGATGTTCGCTTTCTGCTGGCCTTTCCGGACACGTACGAAGTCGGCATGTCGCATCTCGGATTGCAGATTCTCTATTCGATTATCAATGACATCCCTTACGCGTCAGCAGAACGTTGTTTTGCGCCCTGGCCGGACCGGGAAAAAATACTGCGTGACAAAAAATTGCCGTTGACGTCTTTGGAGCGTCAAATCCCGCTTCAGAATTTTGACATGATCGGTTTTTCACTGCAATACGAACTTTCCTATACCAATATGCTCAATATGCTGGACCTGGGAGGTATCCCGATTGACCGTAAAGAACGCCGGGACGGACATCCGCTGATTATTGCAGGCGGTCCCTGCTGTTTTAATCCCGCGCCGCTTGCTGATTTTATCGATGCGTTCGTTATCGGCGAAGGCGAAGAAATCGTCGGCGATATTGTTGCAGCCGTCCGCGAAGGCAAAATAAAATCCATCTCCCGAAACGGGCTGCTTGGCGAACTGGCGAACATACCCGGCATGTATGTTCCCGCCGTTCATCATGACAATGAAATCATCAAAAAACGAACCGTCAGCGATCTCAATGCCTGGAGGCATCCCCTCAAACCCGTTGTTCCGCTGATGCAAACCATTCACGACCGCATCACGCTGGAAATCGCGCGCGGTTGCACCCGCGGCTGCCGGTTCTGCCAGGCGGGAATGATCTGGCGGCCTTATCGCGAAAGAAACGCCGCCCTGCTTATGGAAATGGCTGAAAAGATGCTCGCGGCAACCGGCCATGAAGAAATATCGCTTTTATCCCTCAGCTCCGGCGACTACAGTTGTCTAGAACCTTTGGTAAAGGGCCTGATGAACCGGTATTGTCAAAAACGGGTGGCGTTGGCCCTCCCTTCCCTGCGTGTGGAATCCCTCAACACGACTTTAATGGAAGAAATCAGGCGCACGCGCAAGACCAGTTTCACCCTCGCGCCCGAAGCGGGAACGGACAAAATGCGTCTGGTTATCAACAAGGGCAACACCTCCGAAGATTTACTTTCCACCGCGGATAAAATATTTGCCGCCGGCTGGAAATCCATCAAGCTCTATTTCATGCTGGGCCTGCCTCATGAAACACAGGAGGACTGGGAAGGCATCGTCAATCTCAGCCATGAAACCCTGCGCGCGGCAAAAAACCGCGGTCAGGTTACCATCAGTCTTTCCACCTTCGTCCCCAAACCGCATACTCCCTTTCAATGGGAAAAACAGATTTCACTGGCAGAAACTTATGAAAGGCAGGATTTCATCCGCACGCGGATCAAAAACCGCAATCTCAGCGTCAAATGGCACGACGCGCGGATGAGTTTTCTGGAAGGCATTTTTTCGCGCGGCAATGAGCAAGCGGGAAAACTTCTGGGAAATGCGTTTCGCAAAGGTTGCCGCTTCGACGGTTGGTCTGATATTCTGCGTTTCAACCTCTGGGAAGAAGCCATCGCCGAGTCGGACATTTATCCCGACGACTACCTTCGCGAACGCGGGACTGACGAAAAATTGCCATGGGGCAACATTGACTGCGGCGTGAGCCGTGAATTCCTTTTGGAGGAAAAGCAGAAAGCGTTTCAGCAGACGGCAACAGCAGATTGCCGGTTTGAGACTTGCCGGAATTGCGGAGCATGCGATTTTTCGATCACGAAAAATATTCTCGCCGCAGACAACGAAAACAAATCTGTGTTGCCATCGTCTTTGGCACCCGAGACTTCTTCGGCACAAGAAGAAAAATATCGGGTTATGTTTAATAAAATGGAAAGCGCCGGATTCCTGTCTCATCTGGAACTAGCCACCGCTCTGGTTCGCGCCTTGCGCCGCAGCAGCATCAACCTTGCTTATACCGGTGGTTTTCATCCGCATCCCAAGATTTCCTTTGCCACGGCAACCGCTGTAGGCATGGAAAGCAGACAGGAATATATGGACATCAACGCACAGGAATATTCATGCAGTCTGGATTTATTAAGAACTGAAATCAACACTCTGCTTCCCACAGGTATTAAAATTTTGGAAATCAGAAAGCTATCTCCGGAAGAAAATGCTATCGCTCAAGCGACAAGGGGATTCGAATATGAACTGCAACTGCCTGCCGCTACCGACGCTCCCCGAATGAGCGCCATAAAAGCAAACATCGATCAATTTCTGGCGGCATCCAATTTCAACATCAAGAAAATATCCAAAGGGAAAACCATAACCAAAGACATTCGTCCTTTTGTGCAAATGCTTTCCCTAGACCGTGACAAGAAAATAATAAAATTTATCGTATCCTTTGTTCAGGAAGGTTCGGCCAGGCCTGTCGATATCATCGCCCACATCCTGAAATCCGACCCCGACGAATCGCGTCAAATCAGGGTGGTCAAAACCAAAACACTGCTCGGATAGCTTTATCAATAAGGAGAGCTTGTGAGAATTTGGGACGTCAATCCCGGTTATTTAAACCGGCAAAGCTTATTGGGTGAACACCGCGAGCTGCACGCGATTGTTTCCATCATCCAGCACAATAAAAAAGGATATTCGCGGCATCCGGAAACGCTGCGCTGGCATGGTTTCGGCTGGGCATTGAGCCAGCGCCACAGATTACTGGCGGCGGAAATGAATCTGCGCGGTTTCACGGACAGGTCGCCGGCGATGATCAAAACGCAACCGCAAAAATGGCCGCATGTATTTGTCGATTCTCCGACGTCTCAATTCTCCATCCTGAAAAAGAAATACGTCAACAAAGAACAGGGACGCATTCCGTTGCCCAATAGTGTTCAGCAGCTATGGGCGCAGCATCAATATTCGGTCATGGCGCGCGATGAAGCTGAATACAAATACATCGGCGGTTGGGTGACATCCCGGAAAAGCGGCAAGGGAATCCATGAGATTTATCCGGAACTGGTTTCGCTGCTTCGCTGCCCGCCCGTCGAAGCCAATCTCAGAAACGCTCTTGAACAGATGTGGAATTTCGTTTGCGCGTACGCGCCGCATCCCGCAACCGCCATGAAAAAAGAATCTTCACGACATCTTTTGAAGCAGATACAGCGCACGGCCGTTTTGCATGATATTGTCTACCTGAAAGAATCAACGGCGCTGGGTGAATTGCCGGCGTGGCAGATTGGATGAAACAATCATCCGTATCTTTTATTTTTTCCTCGAACCGCAATGGTCTTTCTGCAGTTTCTTTTGCTCTTGACGCAGCATCTTGAAAAACGTCTCCCGCATCCTCATGGGAATTTTGCTCACCCTGTACCCGCTGCAAATCGCCAGAAGATACGCCAGAGAATATCTTTCCAGAATTTCAACATTATGAACGGCGCGATCCATGTCGTGACCTAAAACCAGCGCGCCGTGATTCTGAATCAGGAAGGCATTGTTGCCGTTTTTGATGTGTCGGAGAACATTGTTTTTCAGAGGCACGGATCCCGAAGGAGCATAAGGAATGACCGCCACCGTTTTGCCCAGAAAACGCACCTGCTCATCAAACAGCGCCGGCAGCGGCGTTTTGATAATTGTCAGCGCGCCCGCATAAACCTGATGTGTGTGGATAACGGCGTTGACATCGCCGCGTGTTCTATAAACGGCACCGTGCAAAGCCGCTTCCATGGATGGTTTCCATGGCCCCGAAAGCACGTTGAGGTGTTCATCAAGAATACAAATATCGGCCGCGGTCATGGTCATGTAATTGCGATTGGACGGTGTTATGGCAAAAGCATTTTCTTTTTTAATCCGCACGGAAATATTGCCGCCGGTTGCCGCAAGATAACCCTTTTCAACAAGCTTTTGCGCTGTTTTCACGATCAGACGCCTGTCTGAATTAAATTGCCTCATGGAGTTTCTCCATTCCAAATAGCATTAAGATCAGCCGAGTTTTTTGGACTCTACGGATTATTTTTATTTGCGGCCAGGTCAAAAAGGCTTGGCTGAACGGGGGAATCAGTTCACTAAAAAATCAGTTTAAGTTCTTTGGGTAAAATCCTGAAGGAAAAATTGTTTCGCTTTTCTTTTTCCGGATCGCCGTTGCGCTGCAGCAATTGCTCCGTTGAAGTGGTGATATCAATTTCTTTCGCTTTGTAATACTCTCCCATTCTGTTCCCCCCCGCAAGAGAAGTTGCCAAAGCATAGAGCGTGCCGATGGGTCCGGCATTCAGGATCAGCAAATGCAAATATCCGTCATCAAATTGAGCATGAGGGACAACCTTGAATCCGTAGCCGTAGTAGGGAAGTTTTGTAATAACGGCGGTCAGAGAGTTGAAGGTTCTTATTTCCTTTTTGTCCATCAAAACACGCAAATCAGCCTTGATGTATCCGTCAAATAAAATTTTTAATGTCGACAGACCATAGGCGGTAAAACCGGTCAAATTATTTTCCAGATAGTTATCGCGTTCTAACAGAATACTTCCTTCAATGCCGATGCTCGCGAACAAGGCTTTTGTTTTCCCGTCGCAGCAAATGACATCCAGCAAATATTCTTTGCCTTTCTGAATCAACAGAGCATTTTCTTTGGGACAACGGGGAAGGTTGAAGGTATGGCGCAGGACATCGCCGGAACCGAACGGCAGAAATCCCAGAGGGATGTCTCTGGAAACGCTGTTCATCACCAGTGAAAAGGTTCCGTCCCCACCGGCGACAAGCAGCCTGGCCACTTTTTGGGAAAGGTCATGCGCTGCAGTGCTGAATTCTTCGGGAGATTTTGTATCGAGACCGGCAATGGTGGCGTCTTTTAAAATACCGGCTACTTCTTTTAAAATTTTGATTTTGTCATCTACAGAGCGTTTGCCGGAAACAGGGTTCGCGATAATGCCGTATTTCATGTCAAATCATCTCACTGCCACATTGTATTTTCGAACGAGGAGCAAGTTTTGATGGAGCAAATATAAGTGCCGTGATTTTTTATGTCAAGAAAATAATCGCGCACCAACAAACGCTATTTTCTTAATTGACGAATTTCCTAAAGTTTGTCCAGCCCGAACTTCCGGGAAAGCAGTCTGTCCGTAAACGTACGGGGCAATTTGGCGACAAAGGGATACATCGTCGCCCCCTTTCCGATGCGGATGATTCTCGGTGTTTTACTTTTCACGAGTTTGTCGACAAGTTGTCTCGCGAAGACGTCCGTGGGTGTCGCACCCTGTTGCGACATGTGCGCACGATCGACAATAAAATCGGTTATCGGGGCATAGGGCGTTTTTCGGAAACGTTCAAGCCCTTTGTCGGCGTTATCCGATAAATTTGACCTGATGCCGCCCGGTTGAACGGTAATCACGTCGATCCCGAAAGGTTTCAGTTCCATGCGCAACACATCGGAATAGGAGGTCACCGCCGCTTTGGTGGAACAGTACGCGCCCGAAAAAGGCGTATTCAGAACACCGGAGATGCTGCTGATATTGACAATTTTTCCCGATGTTCTTTTGATCATGTGCGGCACAACCGCATGGGTCAAAGCCGCCAGTCCGATGACGTTTGTTTCAAACTCCCTGCGCAACTCGCTGATTTCCAGTTCCGACAAGGGGCCGATGAGCAGAAGACCGGCGTTATTAATCAGCATGTCAATTTTACCGGCGTTGGCCATGACCGATTCCACGCAGGTTTTAATCGATTTTTCATCCGTTACGTCGAGGGCGGCGGTTTGCACATTTGGCGCTTTCAGATCCTCAATGGCCGCATGGTCGCGGGCAGTGGCAAACACCTGCCAGCCGCGTTTCGCCAGTTCCGTGGTCAGGAAACGTCCGATTCCCGTTGAACATCCGCTGATGAGCGCCACTGGTGCGCCAGCATTCATGATAAACCTCCTTGGTTGAACTGTATGATTTTAACGGCACATGGTTCTTACAGTATATGGTTGTGTTCGTATTTTTTTCTTATTTCATAACTGCGCAGAAAAATAAACAGTATTTTTCAAATTCGTTTTTGCCCCGACATGGTGAAATTGTTTCTTGCCAGTGCACCGTATCACGGCATAAAATGTTTCTATTTTTTTACTTTTCATATGATATCAGCAACTTATCCATTTTTCGCAGAAATAGAAATATTTCTCCTGTCCGGATTAAAATTTATTGACAAACGGGGACGTTTTGTCTATAAAGATCAGTCTTAATTCAATTTTCATAAGGATACGTTATGTACGCAGTGATTAAAACAGGAGCAAAACAGCACAAGGTAAGCGAAGGCGACATTTTATCCGTCGAGAAACTGGACGGGAATAAAGGCGATGAAGTCGTTTTCAGCGATGTGCTGATGGTCTCCGACGATAAAGAGATAAAAGTCGGCAAACCTTTTGTGGACGGCGCCAAAGTTGTCGGTGAAATTATCGCCCAGAAGAAAGGACCGAAACTTACTGTTTACCATATGAAAAGACGGAAAGGTTTCCATAAAAAAACCGGTCATCGTCAAAATCTAACCAGCATGAAAATTAAGAAAATTTCGATATAAGCGGAGGAAGTCATGGCACATAAAAAAGGTCAGGGAAGTTCCCGCAATGGCAGAGACAGCAATTCCCAGAGACGCGGAATTAAGGTATTCGGCGGAGAACAAATTCACGCCGGCTCGATCATTGTGCGACAGGTAGGAACAAAAATTCACCCGGGCAACAACGTGGGAATGGGCAAAGATTTCACTCTTTTTTCCCTGATTAACGGCGTTGTAAAATATGAAAGACTTGATAAGACGAGGAAGAAAGTAAGCGTTTACGCAGCATAAGAATATTCGATCGGATCGATTACAACCATTTAAGGCGCTTACTTCAAGCGCCTTTTGTTTTTAATGAGGCTCCAATTCCAAAAACGAAGTGCATTGGAATTGGCTAGCCGGATTATCCCGCGTATGCGGAATAAGGGATCAACGTATTAAATATAGTTTATCTTAACTCAAAAGAACATACGGCTGAACAAGGTTATGAAATTCGTCGATGAAGCAAAAATTTATGTCAAGGCCGGACACGGCGGAAGCGGTTGCGTGAGTTTCCGGAGGGAAAAATTTGTCCCGAAAGGTGGTCCGGACGGAGGAGACGGCGGCAAAGGCGGCGATGTCATCTTTCGCACAACGGAAAGTCATCACACGCTGTTGGACTTAAAATACAAGCAGCATCAAATCGCCAAGAACGGCGGCCACGGTTCCGGCAATCACCGCACCGGGAAAAGTGCTCCGGATCTGGAAATCTCCGTTCCGGTGGGAACAATCATCAAAAATTTTGATACCGGAGAAGAGCTTGCCGATCTGTCAAAAGCGGGACAGACGTATATTGCCGCACGTGGCGGCATCGGCGGCAAGGGCAATTCTCACTTTGCCACCTCAACGCATCAGACGCCCCGCTTCGCCCAGGAAGGAATGGAAGGCGATGAATTCACGCTCAAACTCGAACTGAAACTTCTGGCCGATGTGGGCATTATCGGTTTCCCCAATGCGGGCAAATCGACCTTTATCTCCCGTGTTTCCGCAGCCAAACCCAAGATTGCCGATTACCCCTTCACCACGCTTACGCCGCATCTGGGCGTCGTGCAATATGCAGACGATAAAAATTTTGTCATTGCCGACATTCCCGGACTGATTCCGGGCGCTCATGAGGGCATGGGCATGGGCGATAAATTTCTGAAACACGTCGAAAGAACGTCATTGCTGTTGCATATTATCGATGTCTCCATGACCCCCCATACCGACGCCTGGTCCAATTTCTCAACGATTAACGACGAGCTGAAAAAATATAACCCGGCTCTGGCCGAAAAAGAGCAAATCGCAGCGATCAACAAAATTGATCTTCCGTTTGTCCGGGAAAAAATCAAAAAAGAAGTTGCTCTATTCAAAAAAAAGGGCATAATATTACACGCTTTTTCAGCAGTCACCGGCGAAGGGGTAAAGGAAATATTAAACAGGATTGCTGAAAAGTTAAAATAAACCGGTTAGAGTTGATGTCATGGAAAATATTCGGCAAAATATCATCACGCGCGCAAAAAAAATTCTGATCAAAGTCGGTTCGGCCGTACTGACGGGAGATGACGGTCTCGATCTGAAAATCATCGATTCTCTGGTGCTGGAAATGGCGAATCTCGCCAAGAAAGGTTATGCGGTCGTGCTGGTAACCTCCGGAGCGATTGTCTCGGGAAAACACCGGTTGAAGATCACGGAAAATCTGAAAAGTATTCCTGAAAAACAGGCTGCCGCAGCCATCGGTCAGGGCAGATTGATGCGCGTCTATTCCAAAGCCTTCGAGAAAAACGGTATTTATGTGGCGCAGATTCTTTTGACGCTTTCCGATTTGACCGATCGCCAGCGATACCTGAATATCCGCAACACCCTTTCCACACTGATGGCGTGGGGAACGATTCCCATTATCAATGAAAATGACACGGTTGCAGTGGATGAAATAAAATTCGGCGACAATGACAATCTCGCCGCGATGATTGCTAATATTATCGAAGCCGATCTCTTTATTAACCTGACCAGCATTGACGGCCTCTACACCTGCAATCCGGCCTCATCCAAGAAATCGAAATTGATCAGTGTCGTCTCTGAATTTTCTGAAGAAATTGAAGCCGCGGCGACTGAAGAAACATCCTCCTCGGGAACGGGAGGAATGAAAAGCAAGGTTCAAGCCGCCAAGAAAGTGACGGCTATCGGCATTCCCTGCATCATCGCGCCCGGAAAAAAGAAAAATATCCTGACGGATATTATGACGGGCCGCGAAATCGGAACCTTATTTTTACCCATGACGGATCGTTTGAACAGCAAGAAGTACTGGATCGCTTTCACCCTGCGTCCCCGCGGCAAACTCGTGATCGACGACGGGGCGAAAAAAGCACTGCTGGAAGAGGGCAAGAGCCTTCTTCCTTCAGGAATCATTGACATTGAGGGGCGCTTTGACCACGGAGACCCGGTCATCTGCGTGGACAACAATGGTGCGATCCTGGCGAAAGGACTGGTGAATTATAATTCCATAGAAATTAATAAAATCAAAGGATTAAAAACAAAACAAATCGGTCAGGTTCTCGGACACAAGGATTATGATGAAATCATTCATCGCGACAATATGGCCGTCACCGGACAACATTACAAAAAATAACGCGGAAAAGTAACGTCACATGCTGAAAGATTATCAAATGCAGTTGCTGGGTTTTCTCGAGCAATTGGAAATGGAAATCTCCAATCTCTATAAATCGTTCGCCGAGCAATTTCCCGGACATCAGGATCTCTGGGCTGAGATGAGCCGGGAAGAATTGCAACACGCCGAATACGTCCGCACTTTAAAAGCATTCGCGTTGAGCGGCCATGTGACCTTTGATGAAAAAATGACCAAAACCTACACGATTCGATCGATTATCGATGATATCCGCGATAAATATAAAAAGACAGAGAACCATCAATACTCCGTCGTCAACGCTTTATCGTTCAGCCTCAGCCTGGAGCAATCCATCATCGAACACAAATTTTATAATTATTTCAGTTCAAATGATCCCGGTGCGGTCCTGCTGATCAATAACATCAGAGAAGAAACCTCGGCGCATGAATCGCAGGTAAAAAAAGCCCTGGATGAAGAAAAAAAACGGATAACTGTTCGGTAATGATCTTTCGTTTCAATCCCTAAAAACTAATTTTTTTCATCAATGGCCAGGTTGGCCAGTTTGTCTGCATGGCTGTTGTACAGACGCGCGACATGTTTCACCTCAACGCGATCAAAAGACACCAGAAGATGACGGACTTCTTTCATGAGTGTCTGTAGATTTTCATTCTTGACACGGTAGGCGCCGTTGATTTGTTTGGCCAGAAGCTCCGAATCCAAAAATATTTGAAGGTTTCTATATCCCTGAGACAGGGCACCTTTGAGTCCCAGAATAAGCGCTTTGTATTCGGCAATATTATTGGTGCAGTGACCGAGATATTCCTTTCCTTCCCAAATCACATGATCAGCATCATCGGTGATTACAGCCCCCGCGCCCCCGATGCCCGGATTCCCCCGGCAGGCGCCGTCGCTGAACAGTTTGTAATATTTTTCAGACATATCCCTTATGATGGCTTGACCATATCCTTAAAATAGATAATCCGATTGCAGTTCGGGCAACTGAACAACTCCTCCGACTTCTGGACTTCGTTATAGAGTTGAGGGGGGATGTTCATGTGGCACCCGTTGCAGACCGATTTCCAGACCGATATCACGCCAACGCCTCTGTTTCGTTTTTTGATTCTTTCGTATCGGACCAGCAGATCTTCAGGAACATTTTTCTGTAAATCCCCTCTTTTTTGTTCCCAGTTCGCCGCATCGGTGTCCACGGCATTCAATTCATCTTCGATCGTTTTCTTTTCCTGTTCGTATTGATGTCTTCTCTCTTTCAATACGTCGTCATCTTTTTTGACCAGCACAGAAAGTTTATCCAATTCATCCAGTATGGAAATGATCGAGGTTTCAATTTCGCCACGCGATTTTTCTGCAATCTCAATTTCTTTGAGCATCGCCTGATATTCCTTATTATTTTTAACTTCCAGCATTCTTTCTTTGGTTTTGACTATGCTTTCGTTGATTTTCTTGATTTTATTTTCGCTATCCGTATGACGCAACTTGAGTTCATCATACTTAACTTTGCTGGTTTTTATGCCATCTTCAAATGCATTAAATTCTTTATTGAGTGTCTCGATCTTCTCGGGCAGTGTTTTTTTCTTTGCGGACAACTTCACCAGTTCGGAATCACATTCCTGAATTTTTATCAGTAATAATAATTGCTCTTTCAATCATCTTCTCCTTCTTTTTTTCAATCCCTGACATGAAGTTCAGGGTCATTTTTTTTATTTCGTCTTGCTCTTAACAAGAATCCATTCCGCTTCGCTGCAGGAATAGTATCCAACCCCGATACACCGGGATTGGATAGTTCGGTTTACGCTTCACTATCGTTCAGCTTGCCTCACTACCGCTTGCGCTTCGAGCTGCGTTTCACTTGCTCTCCCGCTTCACTTTGTTTCGGGGATAGTTCGATTTACGCTTTGAGCTTTACTTCGTTTGCTCTCAGCGAGTCTCACTATCAGCGAGTGTCAATCCCCATTCGCCTCACTGCGGGGATAATTCCACTTGCGCTTCGAGCTTCACTTCGTTCGCTCTCAGCGAGTGTCATTAAAAAAAAAGCACCTTTTTAGGGGTGCATTTTTTGA
>JAGOMJ010000050.1:0-12500 GCA_017993615.1 Smithella sp.
TAGAAGTTCTGCGGGCACACCTCCTGAACCGGACCAGCCGGTTTCGTTATTGAGTTGATAAGAACTTCATTTTCGGCATTTCCAGTATAAGAAACGTTATCTTGTGTGTCAAGGATATTTTGACCACAAGATATGGGGCAAAACGGCATTTTTTCTTAATACGGCATCCTCCTGCAGACGGACAATTCCAAAACGCCGTCTATTTTAAGTAAAAAAACGATCGTCCATTGCTTTCATTTTACAGGGAAATAAAGAGATACTTTTGTACCCTTGCCCGGTTGGCTTTCAATTTCCATTCTACCGCCGTGGGCAATCATGAGATGTTTAACGATGGATAATCCCAGACCCGTGCCGCCCAAATCGCGTGAACGTGATTTGTCAACGCGATAAAAACGTTCCCCCAGACGGCTGATGTCGTCTTTCGGAACGCCGATACCGGAATCCTGGATCGATACAACCGTGTAAGATCCCGATTCAGAAGCGTTAATACTAATCTCGCCGCCGTTCGGGGTAAACTTGACGGCGTTGTCCAGAATATTGACAAAGATCTGCGTGAGCCTGTCCCGGTTCGCCGTAATCGGAGGGAAATTATCGCTGACATTATTACGCACGGATATATTTTTCAGTTCGGCCTTCGCTTCAATCAACGACAGCATAGTGTCGATGGCCTTTCTTAGAGAAACGCTTTCAAAATTCAAAACGGTTTGTTTCGTTTCAATATTGGAAATCGTCAGCAGATCTTCCACAAGCCGGTTGAGGCGTTCGGCCTGTTTCAAAATGATGTCGATAAACTTTTTCGTTTCCTCCTGATTGGTAATCGCGCCGGATTGAATGGTTTCCAGATAGCCGATAATTGCCGTCAGCGGTGTTTTGATTTCATGCGTCACGTTGGCGACAAAATCCATGCGGACCTGTTCCAGTTTTTTCAGGCGTGTCACATCGTGAAAGACAATCATCGTTTTCTCTTCATCCGGGCGGCCGTGAACGGCGGAGAGGCTGACATTCAGCACGACTTTATCCGCATGGCCGAGGATAATTTCACGCGACACGCTGATGCGTTTTTCCTTGAACTCCTGAAATGCCTTCTGCAAATCAATATTGCGGAAAGCTTCCATCAGTGTTTTGCCGACGACATCGTCGTATTGAATCGCCAGCATGTTACTTAAAACCGGGCTGCTGAATTCGATGACGCCTTGTTCGTCAAGAATCAGAACGCCTTCGTTCATGCTGGTGAAAGCCGTCATCAGCTTGTTCTTCTCTTCGTTGGCGATGTTTATCTTTTCCCGCAGTTCTTCAACCAGATAATTGATGTTATCGGCCAGGGTTTTGGTTTCATCCGACGTATCCAGAATGATGGACCCGACCGGATCTCCGCGCCGTAATTTTTCGGTAAATTGTTCCATGATTTTTATCGGTTCGTACAAACGATATGAAAAGAACAGTGCAATTCCCAACGCAATCAGCGCCACGACGAATAAAGTCAGGAGAATGTACTGATATACCTTGTCGATAACGTTTTGTACGTGATGCAGCGGGCGCGCCAATCTTACGTATCCCTTGATCTTCTGTGCGTCTTTGACGGCGACAGCCATATAGAGCATATCGATCCCGAGAGAATCGCTGTACCGGACAGATTTCCCTGTGCCTCTGAGCCGGGCTTCCTGCACTTCCGGGCGGTTAAAATGACTCTCCAGCAGAGCAATGTCTTTTTCCGAATCCGCAAAAACCCTGCCCCGGGCGTCCATGAATGTGATTCGCGACTGGGAGATTTGGGCAACCTGCTTCAGATGGCCGGATGCCTTTTCCAGAGACGTCTGGTCAATCAGTTGTGCATAGGACAATAATTCCGTTTCAATTTGTGACGTCAGAACTTTTCTGACTTCGTCCCGCACAAAAATATCCAGAAGAAAGAAAGACAGGCAGATGATGACCAGATAACTGAAAAATATTTTATAGAACAGGTTTTTTTTCACTCGATATGCCTCTATTTTTCATCCCTGGAAAGATGACGGACGTTTTCACCCGTGATCATGTACGTTACCATATCCGCGATCCCCTGGGCATGATCGGCAATCCGCTCCAGGTTTTTTGAAACGTGCATAATTAATAAAGCCCGATGAATGGATTTGGAATCCTCCATCATAAACGTCAAAAGTTCCCGGAATATCTGCTCGTTGAGATCGTCCACTTCCTGTTCGATCTGCCGGACATCATCGGCGATCTGTAAATCCCGTTTAATCAGGGCATCCAGCGCTTTAGCCACCATTTTCTCCACAA
Source organism: Smithella sp. (assembly GCA_017993615.1). Taxonomy (GTDB): domain Bacteria; phylum Desulfobacterota; class Syntrophia; order Syntrophales; family Smithellaceae; genus Smithella. The sequence goes on from JAGOMJ010000050.1 coordinate 2,278, forward strand.
TGGACGACATATTGGGCAAATCGATATACGGTTTGAGTTTGGGTTCTTCGTTGAGTTGTATGGCTTTTTCTGCGATGTTGACCGCCATGTCGCCGATTCGTTCCAGATGGCCGGTGATTTTTATGGCTGTGGTGATGAATCGTAAATCGATGGCTGTCGGCTGGCGCAGCGCCAGCATCTTAATACATTTCTCTTCAATATCCTTGTCCATTTTATCAATTTCATAATCATTGGCGATAACTTTCTTCGCCAAATCCGTGTCTCTGTCCGTCAGAGATGTCATGGCTGAATGGATGGCTTTTTCCGTCAGTGCGCCGAGATAAATCAGATTGTTTTTTATGTCCTGCAGCTCCATCTCATAATGTGAACTGGTATGTCTTCTTTCTTCCATAGATGATCCTCCGGTTAATGCTTAGCCAAATCTTCCTGTAATATAATCTTCCGTCTGTTTGACATCCGGATTGGTAAATATTTTTTCAGTTTTATTATATTCAACCAGATTACCCAGATAAAAAAACGCCGTTTCATCGGAAATCCTGGCTGCCTGCTGCATATTATGGGTCACGATGATGATAGTATAGTCTTTTTTCAACTCTTCAATCAACTCTTCGATTTTGGCGGTCGAAATGGGGTCCAGCGCCGACGTCGGTTCGTCCATCAAAAGCACATCCGGCTTCATGGCCAGCGCCCGGGCAATACAGAGCCGCTGCTGCTGGCCTCCGGAGAGATTCATGGCGGACTTATTTAGAATATCCTTGACTTCATCCCAGAGAACGGCCTGTTTGAGGCTTTGTTCCACCAGTGCGGCCATATCGTCCACGGCGATGCCGGTGAGTTTCGGGCCATAGGCAATGTTGTTGTAGATGGTTTTCGGGAAGGGATTGGGCTTCTGAAAAACCATGCCTATTTTACGGCGGATTTCAACCGGATCCACATCAGGGGCATAAATATTTTTACTTTCAAAGAGGATTTCTCCTTCCACCTTTGTCCCGTCAATCAGATCATTCATCCGGTTTAAAAGCCTCAGCAATGTGGACTTGCCGCAGCCGGAAGGGCCGATCAGCGCCGTCACTTTATTTTTGACAAATGTCATTGAAATATCGGTCAGGGCGCGGCTTTCGCCATAATAAAAATTCACATTGTTCAATTGAATAATTCTGGAATCCATTCTTACCACCTTTTATTTTTCCTCATATATCCGCGGATGATAATCGCGATGAGATCAATACCCAGGACAACGGCCACCAGAACAAGCACTGTTCCGTACTGAATGGGTCGCGTTGCCTCGATGTTTGTTCCGGCCGTCGCCAGGACATAGATATGATACGGCAGCGCCATGACTTCGTCAAATATCGAAGAAGGAAGCTTGGCTGTGAAAAAAGCGGCGGCTGTAAACATGATGGGGGCCGTTTCCCCCGCGGCCCGGCCGATCCCCAGAATGGAACCGGTCAGAATTCCCGGCAGGGCATTGGGCAAAACGATTCGATAAATTGTCTGCCATTTGGAAACACCGAGCGATAAAGACGCTTCACGAAACGTTTGCGGCACGGCTTTGAGCGCTTCTTCCGACGCGCCGATGATCGTCGGCAGAATTAAAAAACCCAGCGTTAGAGACCCGGCCAGAATACTTGAGCCGAACTTTAAAAAAATGACAAAAAAACCTAATCCGAATAGCCCGAACACAACCGAGGGAACGCCGGCCAGGCAATTGATGCCGACTTTGATCAACCGCACAACCCGGCCCTGTCTGGCATACTCCGTCAGATAGATTGCCGAGGCAATGCCCAGCGGCAAGCCGATCGCAATAGCGCCCAGGGTCAGATAAATCGTCCCCAGGATAGCCGGCATGATACCGCCTTTGGTCATCGCGTCCGTCGGAGGCTTCGTGATAAAATCCCAGCTAATTACAGAAATGCCGTTGATCAGGATGTACAAGATGATTCCGCCCAGCGCAAGCGTTATCATCAGAGCCGACAGGCGGACGCAGGAAAAAAACAATCCTTGTTTAAAATAGCGCCATTTCATCGCATGGGTTTGAAGTATCTGCATCACGTTACCTTTTATAGCGTTCCGGATCCGACCTGTTTAAACTTGTGCGACACATAATCGGCAATCAAATTAAAAGCCAGCGTCAGACAGAACAGCACAATCCCGATGGCAAAAAGCGCCTGATAGTGCAGGCTGCGGAAAGGCGTCTCGCCCATTTCCGCGGCAATGCTTGCCGGCATCGGCCGCACCGAGTCAAAAAGACTTTCCGGAATGGCGGCCGCTCCGCCGGCAACCATTAACACAACCATCGTTTCACCGATGGCCCGGGCCATGCCCAGCATAACCGCCGTAGAAATGCCGGAGAGGGCGGCCGGCAGAATGACCCTGGCAATGGTTTCAAATTTTGTGGCGCCCAGCGCATAAGAAGCTTCCTTGAATTCCCGCGGGACGGCGTAAAGCGCGTCCTCTGAGATACTGGATATGGTGGGAATCGCCATCAGCGCCAGAATCAGCGATGCATTGACAATATTCAAACCGGTCGGCAGGTCGAAGGTTTCCTGCATCCAGGGGGCGACGATGACCATGCCGAAAAATCCCAGAACAACGGACGGCAGACCGGCCAGCAGTTCGATAACCGATTTGAGCGTGATCTTAATATTCTGCGGCGCGATTTCGGAAATGTAAATGGCCGCCAGCACACCCAGAGGAACAGCGATGAACGTTGATAAAATGGTGACGATCAATGAGCCGACGATCAGCGGAAAAATGCCGAAAGACGGCGGATCATACGTGGGATACCACTCCATCCCGAAAAGAAAATCTTTTATAGATATTTTTCCGAACAGCGGGATGCCTTCACGGAAAAGAGAAAATACGATCAAACCCAGAACGAGGACCGACACCAGTGAAAAAATAAAAAAGATGTATTTGATGATAATTTCTTTAATTTGTCTGGTCATAACATTTCACTTTATTGCCTGATGGAATTCTTTTTCAACCCACGCTTTTATTTCATCGCGGACACGTCTGTATTCATGAGTAATGTCTTCAGCGTTCCCATTAAATTTGGACGGATCGGAAAAACGTTTATGAATATGTCTATCTCCTCGCGGGAAGTGGGGACACGATTCCTGAACCTGATCGCAAACCGTGATGACGCAATCAAAATGCATATCCGGGAAAACGCTTAAACTCTTCGACTGATTGGCGCTGAGATCCATGCCGGTTTCCTTCATCACCGTGACAACGAGAGGATCAATCTGTGTGGGATCGGACCCGGCACTGAATGCCGAGTAACGATCCCCGTAAAGATGATTCAAAAACGCTTCAGCTATCTGCGACCGCACCGCATTATGGGTGCATAAAAACAATACGTTTTTCTTCATACTGTCATTTTGCATCAGGTTCCCTTTTCAAGCGTATTGGCGTCATAAAATCATTTTATTTTGTCAACGGAACAAATCCTTCTTTCTGGACAATTTTCTGCCCTTCGGCGGATTTAACAAAGGCTAAATACTTGGCCACGTCGCCGGTTGCGTTACCGTCGGTGTACATGTAGAGCTCGCGGGAAAAAGGATATTGTTTGGAAAGCGCCGTCTGGATGGTTGCCGTAATGCCGTTGACCTGCAAGGGGGTCACGCTTTTGTCCAGATAGCCGATGCCGAGATACCCGATGGCATAACGATTTTTGGCAATCGCCGTAACGATGGCGCCGTTGGAGGCCAGCATTTGCGCTCTCGGCGTGACCTTGGTTTTTTTCATGACGAAATGATCCCATGATTCAAATGTGCCCGATGAAGAATCGCGGGAAATGACAACGATCTTCAAATCATCGCCGCCGACTTCCCTCCAGTTGGTAATTTTACCCTGATAAATCTGACTGAGTTGATCAACCGATAAATTTTTGACCTTGTTTCTTGGATGGACAACGGGAACAATCGCATCATGCGCGACCACATGGGCAACCGGATTTACATTTTTGGTTTTGGCCAGCGCAATCTCTTCCTTCTTGATTTCTCGGGATGATGTGGCGATGTGTGCCGTCTTATCAATCAGGGCTTTGATCCCCTCGCCGGAACCGCCGCCCGAAAGCGACATCTGCACGTCAGGATGCTTTTTCATAAAGGCTTCAAGCGTGCTCTGGGTTATCGGCAAGACGGTGGTTGATCCCTTGATAACGATCGATGAGCCGGCCAGAGCAACTGAGCTCATCAGGGCTACGGCTGCGATCGTTAAGGCTGCTTTTTTAAGAATACTGAACATTGAACTTTCCTCCTGCTTTTTGAATTTGCCGTTACTCTACAGAATTTATGTTACAGTTTGATGACAGCTTAAAGAAAGTTTAGAAAAAAACGCAAAAAAAGCAGACGGCCGATTACTTCAGGTCGGCAAATTTATAGCCAAAGCCGCGAACGGTAAGAATATATTTGGGATTTTCAATATCCTGCTCGATCTGGGAACGGAGTCGCCGGATATGCACATCAACAGCGCGATCGGTTATGAACGTGTCGTCACCCCAGACATGATCGATAATCTGATTGCGGGAATAGACCCGGCCGGGATGGCGCGATAGAAAGAAGAGAAGCTTCAGTTCCGTCGGGCTTAACGTAACTTTTTTACCATTTACCAGAACAAGACACGATTCGTAATTGATTTTAAGTCCCGCGTGACTGAATTTCTCTTTTCCGGCGTATAGCTCATTTTCTTTCAGGCGGCGCAGGACGCTGCGCACCCTGGCGGTCAATTCCTTGACGCTAAACGGCTTGGTGACATAGTCATCGGCGCCGACTTCGAGACCGGTGACTTTGTCCACCTCATCGCTTTTTGCCGTCAGCATGATGATCGGCAGACCCGACGTTTCCGGATTGCGCCGGACGGTTTTACAGACATCCAGACCGTTCATTTTCGGCAGCATCAAATCAAGGATAATCAAATCCGGCTTTTGTGCTCTGATGATTTGGAGGGCGGACTCGCCATCGAGAGCCTTGACCGTAGAAAATCCCTCTTTCTCCAGATTATAGGAAACGAGATCCACGATATCTTTTTCATCATCGACAATCAGAATCTTATACATAGTCATTCATTGCCATTTTCGGGTGCAAAAGAAAATTAAAAATATCAAAATATGAGAGCGGGACAAAGCATGTGTTCTTTATAAACCGTTCATAAACGTCATCTGCCCAGAGAATCAAAAATAATTTCCGCCGGATCCAAAGCGGGCATGCCGGAAAGTCCGGCCAGCTGCATCCGGCAGGAACCGCAATCCGACACGATATTGTCCATGCCGGTTTTGCTGATCAGGGAGACGGCGCGGTTGCCGATCTGTATCGCCGTAAGAGCATTTTCTTTTTTAAAACCGTAGCTGCCGGAAAGTCCGCAACAGGCGTCGTCGAGGATTTCATATTCCAGGCCGGGGATCAGCGACATGAGTTTTGCCGCCGGATAACCGATCTTCAGAGCCCGGAGATGGCAGGGAATATGATAGGCGATGCTGCGTCTGACCTCCCGGAAGTCGGGTTTGACATACCCTTCATTGATGAGTTTGATGATGTACTCATGCACGTCATAACTGTTTTCAGCAATTTTTCTGCCCTGCGGAATTTCCAGAATGCCCGGGTAATCATGGAGCAGGCAAAGCCCGCAGGAGGTGCAGGTGTAAATCACGTCGTAACCGGCGTCGATGTAATTTGACAGGGATTCGGCATTTTTTTTCGCGAAATATCTTGCCAGCGTCAGATTCCCGTTGCCCAGTGCGGGCAGGCCGCAGCACCACTGGGGCGGCAGAACAACATCGACGTTCATCGAAGCCAGCAGGCGGATGATTTTTCTGCCGATGTCGGGGCGGTAAAAGTTGATGAAACACCCGTAGAAAAAAGCGACTTTTTTTCTGCCCTTGTTGAGTCTTTTCTTTTCCCGGCGCATTGTCCGGAAGCTGAATTTTGGAAAGGGCAGATACGTCGAGATCCCCATTTTCTGAAAAATCTTTTTTCCGGTCTGAGTTGACGCAACAACATTGGCCAGGGGAGCGGTGAAAGACCCCAGAGCGCTCAAATAATAGTTATTGGCAAACAGAAGATGCGCCGGCGTTTGCGGATGTTCGTTGCCGTATCGCTGCTGGGCTTTCAGAATGATCTGTGCCGGCTCCACACCGCAGGGGCAGGCCATTTCGCAGCGCTTGCACTGGCTGCACAGCAGCACCCAGCCGTCCTGCGCCTTGTCTCTTTCCGAGCGGAAACGCTGCGCGTCCGGTCCGGCCTGTTTCGGTCCGGGAAATTCGGGATTGACCCGAAAGACCGGACAGTTCTCCACGCAAATCGTACAGCGTATGCAATGTTCAAATTTCATCGAGCAGGTACTCCGCGCAGGATTGTGCTGCAACATGGGCTGTGGCCAGCGCGAGACCGTGGCCGCAGCCGTTTTTCAGAATTTGGGTATCGGCGAGAATGCTGCCGCAGACAAAAATATTTTTCCACGGAGCATCAAGCGGGCGCATGGATGCGTCGGCCCTGATGCCGGCTTTGCCGATGTTGTGATTCAGGGAAAAATAATCGTTATCAAACCAGGTATCCCGGGGGCCGGGAACATAAACCGGCAGATTGAAAATATTTTCCAGGATGCCCTCGCGTGTGGCGGTCAGACCGCCGCTGACAAAGGAGCCTGTACACAAAATAAATGCCCGGGCATTGATACTGTTGGGTCTTCCTTCGGAGGGCGTCGTTACCGCTTCGACAATATTCCCCGTCTTTTCCATGCCTGCCACAGGCCATGACCAGTAGATGGTTCCACCCTTATTGCGAAACGTTTTCTTCAGCGCATTGAAAAGTCTTCTGCCGGGCATGGACGGCGGGATGGTCGGTATTTCAAAAACCGGTTTTCCCGTCCGTTCCGATATCGTGTCGACGATGTCTGCCGCGGATTCCATGCCCAGCACGGCAGGAAAGGCGATCCCGTCCTCGTGAATGCCGCGTTGCGTCATCCAGGCGATGAATCTTTCGAAAAAATCCTTCTCTTCAAAACGGGCGGCGATACTCATGGTGGTGGACACGCCTGCATCATACACCGAAAAGGTCGTGCTGCGGCGCCGGGAGACGATGTATCCGGGATAGAAATCCTTCAATCCCTTGAACGTTATAATATGGACGCTCCCGTCATGGTTTTCCTGAGGCGCCGCCGTCATGGTGGAGGGGATCAGGCAGGAAATCTTGGATGTCCCGAGCGCGGAAAGAATCAGACGATTGGCGTCCGCAGAACCGCTGTAAGGCAATCCGGCGTCTTTCATATCTGCAAGAAATTTTTCAAGAGATTGTTTGACAGTTTTTTCCTCAACAAGATTGTAGGGATGTTCCGGAGGCAAGCTCCTTATGCCGGAGAGTGGATTTTTTGACAGGGAACAGACATCGACGCAGCCAGTGGAAAGACACGCAGTCGGCTCTCCTTTGGTCACCAGCGCGACTTTCAAACCGCGTTCGGCAAGAAGCGTTCCCGCGGTCAGTCCGGCTACGCCGGCTCCAATGATGACAGCGTCGTATTCAGTCACACTCATTGCGGTTTCTCCATGGACAGGATGCCCAGATAGATGTATTCAACAAGCTGTTCTTCACGAAGCTGGTCTCCCCAGAGCGCGTACCGGATGCCCTTGAAACGCCGCTGCAGAAATCCGCGCAGCATCTCCATGGATTGTTCGGGCGATATGATGCTCATATCGTTCATGATGCCGAGCGCCCTGAAGGTACAGAAGCCGCCCTGACAGGGGCCCATGCCCAGACGCGTCCGGTGAGAAATATCTCCGACGTTTCGGGTTGCCGTCTGTTGGATAATTTTCTCCACGTTTTGTCTGGTAACAAGTTCGCACTCGCAGACAATGTTGGTCATGTCCGCGAGCCGTTTGGAAAGCGGGTAGCCACTCAACTCTTCCTGACCGTCGAGCGGAATTTCCGCCGTTTCACAAGCTTTTTTCAGATGAAAAATTGTCATGATGGTGTCGACCGTTTTTTCCGCCATCAGCCGGAAGGTTGAAAGTTTTCCGCCTACGATGCTCAATAGTCCGTTTTGATGATCGATAATCTGAAAGCCGCGGGTGATTTCATGGCTGTCGGCTTTTTTTGATTTCAGCAGAGGCCGTACGCCTGAAAAGGCCCTGATGATGCGCGTTTTGTTGAAATGAGGAATGGTCCGTCCGGCTTCGCTGATGATTGTATCCACTTCGGAAGCTTCGATCAGGAGATTATCGGGATTTTCAATGGCCAGCGATGTTGTGCCGGCCAGGCAGACGGCTTCATTGGGCACGATAATGTCGCCGTCCGAAGGTTGTCTTAGCCGGTTGATGACCATGTTGGTCAGGCGGTGATTCGTGATGACGAGGGATCCCTTCACCAGCGTCAAAGGCACTTCGGATCCGGCCAGCGTTGCAACGATGTCTGCCCAGGCGCCGGTGGCGTTGACGATGATTTTGGCGTGAATTTCTTTTTCTTCGCCGGTGGTCTGATCAACCGCCTTGACGCCCGTGCAGCGGCCGTGGGATTTGATAATTTCCGTTACTTTGTGCCGTGTGAAAATCATGCCGCCGCGCAGTTCGGACGTCCGGATATTGAGCAGGCAGAGCCGGAACGGATCAATGGAACAATCGGGAACCCGGATGGCTTCCTCGATGTCCGGATTCAGGTTTGGAACGAGATCGATCGCCAGTGTTGACGAAATAACTTCGGCCGGAATTCCGACGTCTTCGCATCCCCGCAGAAATAATTCGCGAAAACGTTTAGAATCTCCTGGAAGGCGCACAAACAGTCCTCCCGTTTGTTCAACGCACTTTCTGCCGATCCTTCTGAGAATAAGATTTTCTTCGTAACATTCTCGGGCGGCTACCGGATCGGTGACGGCATACCTGCCTCCGCTGTGCAAAAGACCGTGACACGCGCCGGTCGCGCCCGCCGCGAAGTCGCCTTTTTCAACGAGGCAGTGAGGAATGCCGCGCAACGCAAGATCTCTCGCAATTCCGCACCCTGTCGCGCCTCCGCCGATGATAATCACATCCGTCTTAATCATTATTATTTATTTTTCTCTTGTCCTTAACGTTGAACATTGAACTTTAAACGTTGAACGTTTCTTATTCCTCTTCTTCCCATTTCATCGCCCTTTTAACCGCTTTCTTCCAGTTGTTATAAAGCGTATGGCGTTTATCGTCGTCCATCGCCGGATTAAAACGACGATCAACGTTACGTCTCCGGGTGATTGTGGACTGATCTTTCCAGAAGCCGGTGGCCAGCCCCGCCAGATAAGCAGCCCCCATGGCCGTGGTTTCGATGATTTCCGGCCGCTCGACGGGGACGCCCAGAATATCCGACTGGAACTGCATTAAAAAATTATTGGCGCAGGCTCCGCCGTCCACACGCAGCTCGCACAGATCCAGCCCGCATTCATTGCGCATCAGTTCCAGAACATCCCTGGTTTGATAGGCAATGGATTCCAGCGTCGCGCGAATGATATGATTTCTCGTTGTTCCCCGCGTCAGTCCGAGAATGGCGCCGCGCGCGTACATGTCCCAGTAGGGAGCACCTAATCCGACAAAGGCCGGAACGACATAAACGCCCAGCGAGTCTTCAACTCTCGTAGCAAAATATTCGCTGTCTTTGGCGTCATAAATAAGTTTCATGCCGTCGCGCAGCCACTGGATGGCCGCGCCGGCGACGAAGATACTGCCTTCCAGCGCGTATTCCACTTTGTTGTTGATGCCCCAGGCGATGGTTGTCAGAAGGCCGTGCTGTGAATGAACCAGTTTCTCTCCTGTCAGCATGAGCATGAAGCAGCCCGTGCCGTATGTATTTTTAACCATACCCGGCGTGTAGCAGGCCTGTCCGAAGAGCGCCGCCTGCTGATCGCCCGCGTCTCCGGCGATGGCGATTTCCGCGCCGAAGAGACGGGAATCCGTATGACCGTAAACCATGCTGGACGGTTTGACGTCCGGCAGCATGGAGGCGGGAATATCGAGTTCCTTTAATATCTTTTGATCCCATTTCAATTTTTTGATGTTGAAAAGCATTGTCCGGGAAGCGTTGCTGTAATCGGTCACATGCACCTTTCCTCTGGTTAAATTCCAGATCAACCAGGTATCGACGGTGCCAAAAAGCAGCTCTCCGTCTTGCGCCTTTTGTCGGGCGCCTTCCACATGGTCGAGAATCCATTTTACTTTGGTTCCGGAAAAATAAGCGTCAAGCACCAGTCCGGTATTTTCCCGGATA
>JAGOMJ010000051.1 GCA_017993615.1 Smithella sp.
GGATACTGCAGAGCCGATTTAATATCGGCTCTGATTTTCGCTTCGTGTTCAATAATATAAATCAGCCGCTCTAAAACACTGTTTAAGTTGCCGCTCATTTCTCCCGCAAGCAGCATATTGCAATAGAGACGCGAAAAAACATTGGGGTGCTTTTCAAAAGCCTCCGAAAGGGAAACGCCATGCTGAATGTCGTAGTAAATGGTCTTGGCGGCTTTCTGCAAAGTTTTGCTTTCCGACTGAGACTCTAAAATCTGCATGGACTTGACAACGGGCACGCCTGCGTTGAGCATGGCCCGCAATTGCTTGGTAAAAAGGATTAATTCTCTGGGTTTGACTTGCTCAAACAGCGCTTTGATTTTATTCAACACAGCGCCGGCCTGATCTTCTTTTTCTTCTTCCAGTTTCAAGGGAATCAGGCCGCGCACCGACATGACATTGTTGGCAACTTGCAGAGATTCCGCGTCCAGCGTGCCTTTGACGGTTTTGCCGGTTTCGTCAATTGCTTCGTATTGAAAAAAGGGCATCTTGTTTCCTCTAAATTCTATCAGGTCATTACGGCAGTCGAGGCTTCTTCCAGGGTGGTGATTCCCTTCACTACTTTTTCGGCGGCGTCCTGTTTGAGTGTGCGCAATTTTCCCGCTTTCACCGCCACGCGGGTAATTTCCTGGCTGGATTTGCGCATCAGAATCATTTCCTGCATCATCTCATCATTCACAAGAACCTCAAAAAGACCGGTTCTTCCCTTATAGCCGGTATTTTTGCACTGATAACAGCCTTTGCCGCGCTGAAAATTGGCGCTTTGGGCTTCTTCCTGCGTAATTCCCAGGGCTTCGTATGCTTTTTGCGGCGGCATGTAGGCTTCTTTGCAATAAGGACATACGGTCCGGATCAGGCGCTGGGCAAACGATACCAGCAAAACGGATGATACCAGGAAAGGCTCGATGCCCATATCAACAAACCGGGAGATAGCGCCCGCGGCGTCATTGGTATGCACGGTGCTGAGCACCCGGTGACCGGTTTGGGCTGCCTGAACGGCAATGGCCGCTGTTTCGGTATCGCGGATTTCACCGACCATGATGACATCCGGATCCTGACGCAAAATCGAACGCAAACCGCTGGCAAAGGTCATGCCCGCCTTGCGGTTGAGTTGAATCTGGCGGATGTTGTTAATCCGGTATTCAACCGGGTCTTCCAGAGTCATAATATTGACATCCGGCTTGTTGACATTGTTCAGGATGGCATACAAACTGGTGCTCTTGCCGCTGCCGGTGGGCCCGGTGCTTAAAATCATGCCGTAGGGCTTTTCACTGACTTCTTTAATTTTCTCCATGTCGGAGGGGATCATGCCCAATCTGTCTAGTGAATAAACTCCGCCGCCGGTATCCAGCAGGCGCAAGACAATATTTTCACCATAGATGGTCGGAATGGCCGACACACGAACATTGATTTCTCTTTTATCCAGTTTCAAAGTAAACCTGCCGTCCTGCGGTATGCGCGAAACGGTAATGTCCATATTGGAAAGTATCTTGACCCGGGCGATAATCGGCAGGAAAATCGATTTAGGCGGAGAAGGAACTTCGATCAGCCTGCCGTCAATGCGAAAGCGCAAGGATACGGAGTTTTGCTGAGGACTGATATGGACGTCGCTGGCGCCGTCTTTGATGGCCTGGGCAAAAATTGAATTGACCAGACGCACCACGGGCGCTTCACCTGCCATGTCCTGCAGAGAACTGATCTGCACCCCATCTTTTTCCGGTCCAGCTTCTTCTGCGGCATCATCCTGGGACTTTATTTCCATGTTTTCCATGACGTCCGTCAGGCCGGATTGCGTGCCATACAGAGAGCTGATCAGTTGATTGAGTTCACGCTCAGAACAAACCACCGGCTCAACTTCTGAATTGGTCAATACTTCTATGGAATCAAGGGCATTGATGTCAAGAGGATCAACGATGGCAACGGTCAGCAGCCTTCCTTTTTTACGCAGCGGCGCAATTTGATATTTCTGCGCGATATCGATGGGGATCAGCCGCACCAGATCCATATCGAGGGGATAGGCGTCGGGATGATATTTGCCGATCTTAAGCTGAAAGCTCAAAAGGTCAATAATTTGCGGCTCGCTGACAATGCCCAGGCGCGTAAGATATTGGCCGAGTTTTAAGCCTGCTTTCTTTTGTTCAATCAGGGCTTGCTTGAGGCGATCTTCCGTGATGAGACGATTCTCCACCAGCATTTCGCCCAACCGCTTTTTAACCTGCATAATAATTCACCCTAATAATTTTTAATTGTGACAATGAGCTCGTCGCCTGAAAACCTGCAGCCCGCTTATCATTTGCCGCGTACGACGAGCCCTAAAACATGGCATTGAAATAAATGGTGTCGCTCCCCCCACTGGAAAGGACACGAGCGTGGTCGGCAAGGTCTGAAGGCAGGCGTCGAATGGCTGTTTGGGCTTCTTTTGCATCGGCAAAGCGCCTGTCCAGGGCAATCACAAATTGCCGGCCTTCCCATTGATTCCACAAAGCGACAAAATGTATTGGAGGAATCGAAGCCAAATCTCTTTTTTCAATAAACGAATAATAAATATCTCCCAATTCCCGGCTTTGTTCCAGTGCAACAATAACGTCATTCTGCCCAAGCAGGCGCGTCTTTTCCACGACAGTGGGCACTTTAATGACCGCTCCGGATGGTACGTAATTTGGATTTTTAATCGAAGGATTGGCGGCAAGGAAGCGCGACGCCATATCCCTGCCGGTATCGCCATAAATATCTTTAAGAATCCACCAGATCGTCATCTTTCTTTTGACGACGATTTCTCCAAGATAATCGGGCATTTTTTCCGGTGTTTTGGCAGCTTTTTGATTTTCTTTTTTAACTTGCTCCGATGTCTTGGACAATTCGTGCTGCTTTTCTCTATCGTGCAGTTGCCCGACCTTGGGCACTCCGGCGGATAAGAGAGGCGGATTCGAAACTATCCTCTGGATTTTTTCCGAATAATTCCAGTAAACATTAACGGCAATCAAGCTGACCGCCGCAAGCAGTGCAACCGGCACCACCCGACTAACGCGCCAAAATGGGCGGCGATTTTCCTCACCCGTGCATTTTTGCACCAGCCACCATCCGGCTTGCCTCTTGCCCCGAATAATCAGCATCAGCAGCACCTGGTGACAAAGTGAAATAATTTTACGGGGATATCCGCCGGCATGCCAGTAAACCGCCAGCATTCCGCCCAACGTAAACAAGGAAGGCCGCGACGGGTCCTGACTGGCAACCGCAATCCTATGCTCAATCATCGCTCTTGTCTGCCGAAAGGAAAGCGGTTTTAAATTGCACAAGTAGTTGACACGATCCAGAAGATTGGCGCGGGCGGCAAGGTTTTTGCGAAATTCGGGCTGCGCAAAGATGATAATCTGAAGCAGTTTAAAGCTGTTGGTTTCGTAATTTAAAAATTCACGCAGGATTTCCAGGCAATCATCGGGAATTTTCTGGCCTTCATCGATGACCAGGGTAATATTTTTCTGATTCCCCACACCCTGTTCAAATAGAAAAGTTTTGATTTTCTCTTTGATTTGCCACTCGTTATCGTCTTCGGCAACACTGGACACTCCCAATACCGATGCAACCGTTCTGGCAAATTCCAGACGGCTTTCCACGGCCGGGTCCAGCAAAAGAAACGTTTCTACCGCCGGGGCGTCGCCGGCATCGGCCGCCGATAAAACCTGAATGAGCTTGCGGCAAAGGGTTGTCTTGCCGATGCCCACCTCGCCGATGACGATATTCAGGCCGCGCCTTAAACGAACAGCCAGCTCCAACCTTTGCAGACAGGCATTGTATTGCGGCGCCGCAAAGAGAAACTCCGGCTCCGGCGAATTGGAAAAAGGTTCCTTCTTGAATTCCAGAAGATTGAAATATTCCATGGCTTAGCTTTATTTTATTTTTTAGCTGTTTTCGCGGTTTTACTGACTTCCGGAAGAACCAATGACGCCTGAGACGATTCTTCATCCGGCTTTAAAATAGTCGGGGTAATAAAAATCAGCACTTCTTCCATGGCATCGCTTTTGCTTTCTGACTTAAAAAGATAGCCCAGCACGGGAATATCTTTGAACCATGGCCAGCCGCGATCACCCGCGCCGATGGTTTGTTTGGTTAAACCGGAAATTACGATGGTTTCTCCATCCTTAACGATTAGTACGGTTTGCGTCTGTTTTTTGATGATGTAGGGATCGCCCAAACTTGATTTCCGTGTCATATCCACTTCATCTTTTTTGACAAATATGGTCATTTTTAAATTTTTGCCGTCAATGACGTGCGGTGTGATTTCCAGCCGCAGCACAACATCTTCAAATTTGGTTGTCTGTGTCGGGGCGCTGCCGCTCGATGATTCCAGCGTCGTAAAAGGAACTCTTTCGCCGTTTTCCGTAAAAGCCTTCTGATTATCCAGCGTGGTGATGGACGGACTGGAAAGGATGTTGAGTTTGTTGTCCTGCTGGAGAGCCTGAAGCTGCATTTCCAGAATGTTGCCGCCAATTTTTCCGATGAGCAGGCCTAAAGATCCTGCACCCGCCAAGGTGTTAATATTGGAAATCGGGAAATTTCCTGCAAAACCCTGACCGGAAATTCCGGGTGTGCTGTTTGTTGGAGTATAACCACCCGCTGTGGGATCGACGGTTGTGCTGCCCGATCTTCCGCCTGGCGTGATGTAATGATAAGAATCCTGAATATTCCCTTTATACATTCCGCCCCACATCACGCCCAAATCGCGGGCAACGTTTTTTGATGTTTCCACGATATGCGCCTTGATTTTAATCTGCGGCGTGGATTTGTCCAGTTTTTCAATAATAGGAATCATCTTGGCCAGATCCAGGGAAGTGGCGGATATAACCAGAGAGTTGCTGTGTTCATCAAGCACTACCGACCCGCGCACCTTGCCGTCTTTATCTTTGGTGAGGAAATCCTGCAGAGTCTTTTCCAGCTTTTTGCCGTCGGCGTAGTCAATTTTAACCACTACCGGATCCATCAGCGGCTCGACCCATTGAATGTCGCGCATCTGTACTTTCCGCTTTAAGTCCTGCTCCATGTCTTCAGTGGTCATCACGCGGATGACATTTCCTTCCCAGGTATAAGATAAACCATGGGTTTTTAACAAACCGGTAAAGGCCTGATCCCATGGAACGCCTCGGAAATCAACATTCACTTCCCCTTTTAAATCGTTCTTCACCAGCAGGTTGTAATTGACAGCACGGGCCATGGACCGAAGAACGGCTTTAAGTTCGGCCTGGCGCATGGTCAAAGTAACCGGTTTGGTCGTCAGTTTTTTGGTTGATTTCCCTATTTCCGCAGATGGCTGAGTTTTTTGGACCGGAAGCTCCGGCATGTCCAATTTTTTAGATTTTGATTGCGGAGAATGCCCCTGTGACGAATCCGCCAGCGTATTCCATTTTTCAAAAAAAGGATCCTTCTTGGCGTTTTTGGTATCTCCGGCGCACCCGATAAAACACGTCATCATAAAAAAGACGATGACTATTGTATTCATTAATATAATAATTTTTCGTGATTTCAAGACAATAACCTCCTTGTCTTAATCCTTTTATATTATTCCTGTATCGGCACGGTTAATTCGTCCCCTGTATTGCGATTGACAACGACAACACGCGACGGGTTTACACTTTTTAACACATATCCCTCAATATCCAGCGACTCTCCGCTTTCATACTCCGCACCGTTGATAATGGCTATTTTTTTTCGTCCGGATTCCATGTAGCCGAAATAGATTATCTTTGCTGCATTGGCGACGGCGGGGGCGCCTGCTTCTTTTCCCGCAAATTCCCGATAAGAGGCTTTTTCCCAAAACGGGCTTTTGTCCCAGTCTGTTTCCGCTTTTTTTACGATATAGGCTTCGGCGGCGGATACTTGATAACCGGCTACATCGCCGCCTGCCACATTGGCGACAGATTCCGTTTGCGCGGCAGTCGCTTGTGTTTTGGCTTTTTTGGCCGCCGGACCGGCTATCAGCAATTCATAGGCCGCATACAAAGCGAATATAGCGGCGACAGCCAGGATGATAATTTGTCTTTTTTCCAGTTTTTTCATTCTTTTGAGCGCTCCGGTATCAGGCCAGGGCAATCCATATCTTTAATTTAAATTCCATGCTTTCTCTGTCTTGCCTGATGCTGATTTCCTCAATCTGTTCAATGTAGGGCAAGGCCCCCAATCCGATCAGCAGTTTTCGAAAATTGGAAAATTCTCCTTTAACCGTTGCGTTGTATAAAAAACTTTTTGATTCGCCGGTCATCGTTTTGGTATCCAGGACTAAAGAAGCGGTCATCAGTCCGGATTTTTCGGCCTCCAGGCGGAAAGCCTCCGAAAATTTGTCCACATCCTGTTTGGCCAACTTGGCCCCGGCCGGATTGGGCAGGATATATGCCGGTTTTTTTGCCTTGGCACTCTTCAGAAGCTTATAAGCTTCCGCCAGTTCCTTTTGCTCGTCTATCTGGCGCTGAACAGTTTCCGTTTCCCGGGCACTACCGGCGTTATACTGATATAAAGGAATAATCAGCAAAAGAACGACGAGGACGATTATGCCGCCGTAAACCACCATCTTGCTGACGCTTTCGGACGGAAAAACATTATTTAGTTTCTTGAACATCACTAACCTGTTTTCATTTTGATTGTAAATTGCAGTATTTCTTTTTTTCTGAATTCCGACCGACTGCTCTTTTGTAAAGCTGCTCCGGAAAAAATCGCCGAATTATCAAGCTTTAAAACATATTGAGCCAGAAAAGCATCCAGCTCCGTTCGATTGCCCATCACAACGCCTTCGATCATTATACTTTCGCCGTCCGGCTTTGCATCTTTCTCTTGCTTTTGTTCCGGTTGCTTTTGTTCCGGAATGCCGCCTTCATGCGGGAATACGATGAGGACATTGGTCAATTTGATGTTTTCCGGCGTTAAAGAAGCCAATTCGCCAATCAGCGCCATACCTTTGTATTTTTTCGAATACTGCCGGCTGATTGCATTGCCGGCTTTAATTTCTCCGGCCAGAGCGTTGACTTTATCCCTGGACAAAAGCGGCTGAAAAAGGGCCATTTGTTTTTCCAGTTTTTCCTTTTTTCCGGCAAGATACCGGTTTTCAATTACCTGAAAAGCCAGAACAGTCAGACAAATTGCCAGAGAAACGCCGAAAGCGGCAAAGATAATCCGGTTGATCCTCGTTCTCATGACTTCTTTGTTCTTTTCCAGATAAGTGAAAATGGCATTCGGTGTGTGCTTTCGGTCGGATAAGGCCAGTCCGATCGCGGTGCCCATGGAGATTCTTTCGTTCAGACTCAAATGATTCGCGGCTGTTGCGTCGTTTTCGACCTGAAAAGGATCAAATAATTCCCGCTTGATGTCCAGTTGTTCGCCGATTTTTTGCAGAAGATGGTTGTAAAAAACTTCCATGGCGGATGAAATGTAAATTTTTTCTACTTTTTCAAAACCGACCGATGTGGCGTAATATTCAAGTGTCCGTTCAACCTGGCGGGTCAATCTTTCCATGGCCGGCGAAATCATCTCTAAAACCGAGCTGTGCGTCCAGGAAAAACCGTCTTCGTCCGTGATGGTTTTTTCGGGGTCGGCGCACAGCTCTTGCAGGATTTGTTTTTCGCGCTCGCTGTCCACTTTCCTTCCGGGAATGGCTGCAACGATGGATTCTTGGATCGCCTCTATCATGCTGCTGATGCCTGTTTTGATGCCGCGTGTCATCACCAGGTTGTTTTTGCTGAAAATGTCGATCCGTGAAAAATCAATCCCAAAATAGAGACTGGCAAAAACATCTTCTCCCGCGGCAATCCAATTTGTTCGAAAGATGTTTTGAATGGCAAAAGGTACAATGGTAATGCCGGCCAGATTAATTCCGACTGCTGAAAACAGGCTTTTAACTTTTTCTACCCCGGCCCGCGGGGCGCTATAGAACATCACGGAAGTTTTGGGAACACCCTGATCATTAATCTCGCCCTGAATTTCATAATCGAAAATCATGGTCTTTTCATCAAAGGAATTTTCTTTTTTGGCGGCCCAAAAGATAACATTATCCCTCTGATTTTTAGGAACGTTGGGAATTTTCAGATGGTGAACATTCACTTCCGCTGCGCTCATCATGGCCCAGATGTCGCATTCATCGCCGGGACCGGCAAATTCGTCGATGGCTGTTTTCAGCAAATCATTAAATTCCCGTGATTCTCTTTTAATTTTCTTGCTGAATTTTACTATTTTTTGATCAACCAAAAGCGGACGGCCGTCGGAGGCATTGGTTATTTTGGCCAGACGGATTTCTTCCCGCCCGATATCGATGCCCACCGTGGCGCGGTGCTTGCCCGCAAACAGGCGCGGAAAGTTAAGCGCAAATTTATCTGAATGCTTTTGAGCAGAGGATGATTTTTTTTTTGCTCGATCGTCCGACCCGTAAGATAATTCCTGAACTCCGCGAATTACATTTAAGAGTCTTTCCGTTGAGTTGGTGTCGTCGTTGGTTTTAGCCAAGCATTTTCTCCAAATGTTAATAAATGCTGATTTTATTTATCATTCTTCTTTTTTCAATTCAAGCAATATTTCTATTTTTTTTACGTGTATTCAATTATATTTTTTTGTCCTGGTAAGTAATTTCCGGCATCTCTATTGCCGCACACTGGAATAAGGTTGCGTTGGCCGCTACACGATCTTTTCAGTTTCCGCTATAATCTCAAGCAAATCATCACTTTCATCAATTACATAATGTGAAGGATCTTGCTCTGCGTTTAAATCCGCGTCTTCAGACCAGAAATTACGCTTTTCAGCGGCTGCGGCGCCGCCGGACTTTTGCGACGCGAATGAATGTTTTGGGGTTTCCGGAGAACCGGAAAAGATATCAAAAAAGGTCAAATCGGAAAAATATTCCTCCGGATAAGCGGCTGTGTACTTTCCCGGTTTGAAGTTTAGGAGTGGATTCTGATATTTATCGCGCAGTTCAAGATATTCATTTATATAGCGTTCCTGGGTAAACATGCCGTCCGCTTTGCCGGTGTGCAGGGCATTTTCGATCTGATAAAGCTTCTTTTCCCTAATAATTCCTTTTATTTGCTGTGTTCCCCGCAGGATGGAAAGCACCGGCAGACTGAAACCGATTTTTTCCATATAAACAAGTTTTTGCACGATAATCCAGGAAATGGTTGACGCCAGTTGATGACGAAGATACTCCTCCGCTTCCGGCGGAGCGGAATTGATGATTCGGTAAAGGGCGTCCTCCATATTGGTCGCGTGCAGTGTGGCAATGACCAGATGGCCGGATTCCGCGGCGTTTAATGTCAAAATTATGGCCTGCGGCTCACGCAGTTCTCCCACCATAATGATGTCCGGGTCGGCCCGCATGACGTCGATCAGACCTCTTTCAATGGTCGGCACGTGTGTGCCCACTTCGCGTTGCTCAATAAATGATTTTTGGGACGGAATCCGGTATTCAATGGGATCTTCCAGTGTAAGAATATGCGCCGCCCGTTTTTGATTGATATCGTTCAGCAGGGAAGCAATGGTGGTTGTTTTGCCGCAGCCGGTGGTTCCGCAAATCAGGATCAGCCCTGATTTCTGATCGCTGATCTTTTGCAGGGATGGATGAAGGTTTAGCTGGGCGATGCTCGGAATCACACCCGGCAACAGGCGGATGGCCAGAGAAGGTCCGCGATCGGTATTGAAAACATTAATGCGAATACGCACGTTGTTTATAGTTGTCGCAAAATCGACGGACCAGCGCTCTCTCAATATATTGATGTTCTTAGGGTTCAGTAAAGACTTCAGGAGGGCGTTAATTTCCTCGTGTGTCCATTTGTTTTTTTGATCAAACTTTATAAAACCGTCTTTCCGGTAAATAAGCGGTTGGCCGCCGCAAATGTGAACATCAGAGTAGCCGCTTTGGGCGCAAGAATTGATCAGGTCAGCAAATCGTTTGTTCATAAACTTTATTATCACTACTTTATTGATAAATAGAAAAGGAGCCCCTTCTCAACAAAGAAAACTCCTTTAGTTTACTGGAGGCGGCAATGAGATTCGAACTCATGAATAACGGTTTTGCAGACCGCTGCCTTAGCCACTTGGCTATGCCGCCCAAAAAAAATGGAGCGGGCGAACGGATTTGAACCGTCGACGTCTACCTTGGCAAGGTAGCACTCTACCACTGAGTTACGCCCGCTCACTTAAGAACGCCGGTGACTATAACAAATCGACTCCTCTTGTCAATAGAAAAAACACCGGCTTTTTTCCTTGCGGGTTCGGGCGCGGAAAGCCGGAATTCAATCATTTCAAAGGTTCTCCGGATTCCGGTAGGTTCCCTGGTAAAATTTAAACAGGTAATCCAGCCCCGAATAAACCGTCAGCAGCAAAGCCGCGTAAAGAATGGCCGTGCCCACCAGATGCGCGTCCAGCCCCAGAAAGGGATAATGGATCATCAGCGCGGTCACGGCGATGATCTGGGCGACGGTTTTCTGCTTTCCCAGGACGCTGGCCTGGATGTAGATCCCCTCCGAAGACGCGATGCTGCGGATGCCGTCCACGATCAGGTCCCGCATGATGATGATCACGACAATCCAGGCGTCAATCCGCCCGATTGGAATCATGAGGATCATGGCCGTGTTGACGATCAGCTTGTCGGCCAGCGGGTCCAGAAACTTGCCCATCGCGGTGATCAGATTGTATTTGCGGGCGATATACCCGTCCAGAAAGTCCGTCAGTGCGGCCAGGACAAACAGGGCGGCCAGCGTAAGCGACCAGAAGGGGCCGGGGGATAACAGAAGAAAGAACAAAAACGGCACAATGCTGATGCGGGCCAGCGTAATGCTGTTGGGAAGGTTCCATATTTCTCGTCTTTTGTTCATGCCCCGTTGCACCTGTTCATCCGTTCGGACCTGTTGGCGGCCTCATTTCCCGCGGCTACCCGCCTATTTTGCGGGCACTTTCTTCCAGTCTTCCAGAAACAGCGCGACGCCTTTGTCCGTCAGGGGGTGCTTTGCCAGCTGCGCGATGACTTTAAAAGGAATCGTGGCAATGTCCGCGCCCATCAGGGCCGCGTCCAGCACATGTTTCGGATGACGGATGCTGGCGACGATGACCTCGGTGTCATACTCATAGTTGTCGTAAATATCCAGGATCTGCTGAACCAGTTCCATGCCGTCGTGCGCGATGTCGTCCAGGCGTCCGACAAAGGGGCTCACGTAGGCCGCGCCTGCTTTGGCCGCCATCAGGGCCTGCAGCGGGGAAAAGATCAGGGTCTGATTGACGTCGATGCCGTCCGCGGCGAACATTTTGGTCGCTTTGAGTCCTTCGGTCGTCATCGGCACCTTGATGACCACCTGATCGCCCAGCCGGGCCAGTTTTTTGCCCTCTGTGTACATTCCTTTCGCGTCGAGGCTCACCACCTCCAGGCTGACCGGCCCTTCCACAATTTTCAGAATTTCCTTGACGACGGAATCAAAGCCTCTTTTTTCTTTGGCAATCAGTGACGGATTTGTTGTCACGCCGTCCACCATCCCCAGCGCCAGGCCTTCTTTAATTTCCGAAATATTCGCCGTATCGATAAAAAATTTCATAATTCCTCCCTGAAGTTATTTTTTTTCTATCCGGTATTTCTCAAAGCATTCGCTGCTGCAAAAGTAGTGCGTCCGCCCGTCGATTTCCTTCAGGTGCGCCTGGCTTTTGGGAATGTACGTCTTGCAAAACGGGTCCTGCACCAGATCCTCCCCTTTCGGCGTGTCGTCGGCGCGCTGCGCCTTGACGTCCTGCGGCTTCTTGCTTTTAAACATGGTGACGATCCTGTATCCGACATAGAACAACAGCGCGAGCGCCAGCAATTTGATGAGATTCATGGCAACCTTCTTTTCTTACAAATGATACCGCAGAACGGTTTGTTGGTCGTTCAGCCTGTCTTTCAGGCCCCGCATCGAAACGCCGAACACCGGGTGAATCAGGTAGGAGGCGATTTCGCACATGGGCTCCAGCACAAAAAGCCTTCGGTGCATTTCCGGATGCGGCACCGTCAGTTCCTTTTCCCGGACAATCTCCTGACCATACAGCAGAAGGTCCAGGTCGATGATTCTTGGCCCTCCCCTGACCGTCCGGACCCTTCCTGTCGAATTTTCAATGAGCTGGAGCGCCTTCAAAAGGTCCCGGGGCGCAAGGACGGTACGGATTTCCGCCGCCGCGTTCACAAACCAGTCCTGATTCTCCAGCTCCTTTCGGTGTTCCGGTCCGGCCGATTCCGGAATCACCGGCTTGGTTTTGTAAAAGGAGGAAATCCGTTCCAGCGTAATTCCCGCGGCGCCGGAAAGTCTTTCAATGGCCGTGCGGCACTGCGCCAAAGGGTCTTGAAGGTTGGCGCCGATTCCGATATAGGCCAGTGTTCCCTCCAGCATAACCGCCCGCCTATCGGGAATCCCGCAGTCCCAAAACATCCTGCATGTCGTACAGGCCGTTTTTCTGATGGACGATCCACTGGGCCGCGCGGATTGCTCCCTTGGCAAAATTATCCCGGCTCTGTGCGCGATGGACGATTTCCAGCCTCTCCCCGATTCCCCCGAAGATCACCGTATGTTCGCCCACAATGTCTCCGGCCCGAATGGTCTGAATGCCGATCTCTCTGCGAGTGCGTTCGCCGATCATGCCGCGGCGCGTGTACACCGCTTCTTTTTCCAGATCCCGCCCCAGCCTGGCGGCGATTACCCGCGCCATCTGCAGCGCCGTTCCGCTGGGCGCGTCTTTTTTCAGATGGTGGTGCGCTTCGATGATCTCGACGTCGTAGTCCTCATAAAGGATGCCCGCGCAGTAATCCAGCACTTTCAGCATTACATTGACGCCCACGCTCATGTTCGGCGAAAGAACGCAGCGCGTTTTTTCGGCCAGCTTTTGCGCGGTTTTCATTTCTTCGGCGGTGAACCCGGTGGAGCCGATTACGATGGCGCGGTTTTTTTCGCTGGCGATTTTCAGATAGTTCAGCGACGCTTCATGATCCGTAAAGTCGATCACCACATCCGCCTGGTCGATGCAGTCCGCCAGGCTGTCGCTGACCAGCGCGCCGGTCCTTCCCGAGCCCAGGGAATGACCCAGATCTCTTCCGACAATCGGATGGCCCTTGACTTCAATGGCCCCTACCACGCGAAGATTTTCCATAGCCGAAATCATGCCGATGATTCGGCCTCCCATTTTTCCGCCGGCGCCTGTGACAATTACTTTTACCATAACGCTTGCTCCTTGTTGTTTCCGCATGAACTTGAAAAAACATCCCGCCGTCCTACGGGATCAGGCCGTACCGGGTCAATGCCGCTTTGAGCTTCTCATGATTCGCCGGCGCCATCGGGCAGAGCGGCAGCCGGTATTCGCAGACGATCCTGCCCATCAGCGCCAGAGCGGCTTTCACGGGGATCGGATTCACCTCGATGAAAAGAACGTCAAACAAAGGGCTCATTTTCGCGTGCAGCGCCCGCGCCGCCGCGAAATCCCCTGCTTCGGCGGCGTCGACCATCGCGGCCATGTCGGCGGGAACGATATTGGACGCGACGGAAATGACGCCCTTTCCGCCGATGGCCATCAGGGGAAGCGTAAATCCATCGTCGCCGGACAAAACGTCGAATTCCGGACCGCACAGGTCCAGCACGTCGTTCATCTGCTTGAGGGATCCGGAGGCCTCCTTGACTCCGACGATGTTGTCGATTTCAGCCAGACGGGCCATCAGTTCCGGCGACATGTTCACGCCGGTCCTTCCGGGAATGTTGTACGGAATGATCGGCAAAGGCACGCTCTTCGCGATGAGCTGGTAATGCCGGTAAAGCCCTTCCTGGGTCGGCTTGTTGTAGTAGGGACAGGCGATGAGCGCGCCGTCGGCGCCCGCCTCATACGCATGCCGGGTCAGGCGCAGGGCTTCCGTCGTGCTGTTGGATCCCGTCCCGGCGATGACCGGAACTCTTTTTTTCGCCGCGTCAATGGTGATTTCAATCACGCGGTCGTGCTCGTCGTGGGACAGGGTCGGCGATTCTCCGGTCGTCCCGCAGGGCACCAGACCGTCGATGCCGTTCGCAATCTGGAACTCGATGAGCTCCCTCAGCGCCGCCTCATCCACTTTTCCGTCTTTAAAAGGCGTCACCAGCGCGGTAATGGCTCCTCTGAACATAAAACAGGCCTCCTGGATTCCTTATTGAAAATCGATTTCCACGGTTTGCGATTCCCGGCAGACGCCGGCCTCATCGCACAACTGCAGACGGTAGCTGTAGGTCTTCCCTTTCTCGACCGACGAATCGGAAAACCGGTATTCAAGTCTGCTTTCCCCGGCGTTTGCCGCCTCCAGCCGGTTGATAGGCTCAAAGGTGCGCGGGCAATCCCGGCAAATGTTCCCCGTGCTCCCCAGCGTGCTTCGCTCGACAAGCGTGTAGCGAACCCGATCCGCGGATTCGAGCCGCCAGTTCAGAACCGCCTCGCCGCTCTCGGCTGAAACGGCCAGCGCCTGCCCGGCCTGGCTTCGCGCGCCGGTGGACGCCAGGGGGACGGGATTGGCCTTCAGGCCGCAGCCCGCGATCAAAAGTGCGCAAAGCGCGGCCAGCGCTATTTTATTTCCTGCCGAGCTTTTTTTCAAATTCCCGAATCCTTTCCCGTACCGCCTTTTGCGCCGTTCCTCCGAAATGACTGCGGGCGGCAACGGCGTTTTCCAACTTTATCCTGGAGAGGATCGACTCGTCAAATCCGTCGTAAAAGGATTGATACTCGCCGAGCGTCAGATCTTCCAGCGTCCTTTTGGTTTTGATGCAGTAGGCGACAATGCCGCCCGCAATTTCGTGGGCGCTGCGAAAGGGCACGCCTTTCTCCGCCAGGTACTCCGCGATGTCGGTGGCGGTGGAAAATCCGCCGCCGGCCGCCGAATGCATTCTGACAGCGTTAAAGCGCGTGTGCGCCAGCATTTCCGCAAATACCGCCAGGCAATCGCGAAGCGTATCCACCGCGTCAAACAGGGGCTCCTTGTCTTCCTGAAGGTCCCGGTTGTAGCTCATGGGAAGCCCCTTGACAAGCGTCAGGATTGTAGTCAGATCGCCGTATACTCTTCCCGTCTTGCCCCGAATCAGCTCCGCGACGTCCGGATTCTTCTTCTGCGGCATGATGCTGCTGCCGGTGGTGTAGGCATCGGAAATCTCGGCAAATCCGAATTCTTCGGACGACCACAAAACCAGATCCTCGCAAAACCGGCTCAGATGAGCCATGGCAAGAGACGCGGCAAAAATGAATTCCGCGATATAATCCCGGTCGGCCACCGCATCCATGCTGTTTCGGCTGACTTCCGGAAAGCCCAGAAGACGCGCCGTGCGTTTCCTGTCGATGGGAAGGCCCGTCCCGGCCAGCGCCGCCGCGCCCAGCGGCAGAACATTCAGGCGTTTGCGGCAGTCTTCCAGCCTCTGCCCGTCGCGGGCAAACATCTCGGCATACGCCAGCAGGTAGTGGGACAGCAGAACCGGCTGCGCCTTTTGCATGTGCGTGTAGCCGGGCATGATGACGGCAATTTCCTTTTTGGCCATGCCGACCAATTGCATCTGCAGCGCGGTGAGCAGGAGAATCAAACCGTCCACTTCGTCTCGCAGATACAGGCGGACATCCAGCGCAATCTGATCGTTGCGGCTGCGAGCGGTATGCAGCTTTGCGCCCGCGTCTCCCGCGCGCCGGATCAGTTCTTTTTCGATCGCCATGTGAATGTCTTCGTCGGCCGGATCGAAAACAAAACGCCCCTTTTCCATATCGGCCCGAATGCTTTTCAACCCGCGGATGATCGCGCCGGCGTCCTTGCGGGAAATGATGCCCGAATCGGCCAGCATCGTCGCGTGGGCGATGGAGCCTTCAATGTCATGACGATACAGGCGGCGGTCGTAGTGAAGAGAACTGGTAAACCTCTCCACGCTGGCAGCCGTGGCTTCCTGAAATCGTCCCGCCCAGGGTTTTTTTGCGTCGGACATGATGCGCCCTTTCGAAAGATTTTTTATTTTTTCATCATTTTCTTGATTCGAAGCCGAAGGCCGTTGAGGCGGATGAAGCCGATGGCGTCTTTCTGGTTATAGACTTCGTCTTTTTCAAACGTGGCAAACGCCTCGCTGTAGAGCGAATAGGGGGATTTGCGGCCGACCACGACGCAGTTGCCTTTGTAGAGCTTCATCCTGGCCGTGCCGGTGACGTTTTCCTGCGTCGCGTCGATGTAGGCCTGCAGCGTCT
>JAGOMJ010000096.1 GCA_017993615.1 Smithella sp.
CTTCCTCAAGGGTGATGCAGCCGGACAGAACCAGCAGGATAGCGCCAATCATCGCCCCGACCACAATGGGAATAATGCCCAGGCTGGCCGTTACAATCACGCCGGCAATGACGAGCAGTGCTGGAATGATTTTGCTTTTACGGTATTGCTGCGTCTCAATATCCGAGACGATGACGAAATCGTTGCTGTTTTTCAGCGCCTCATAATTTTCTTTGCGCGTTTCCACCAGAATGGCATCGCCCGCTCTGAGAATCGTATCGGTAAATCCGGTGTTGAACAGTTGTCCCCTGTGCCTCAGCGCCAGTGCCGTTGCGTGAAAGACATTACGGAAATACGAGGATTTGATGGTCTTCCCCTCGAGACGTGAATTCGGAGCCACCACAACTTCAGTCAGGCTGAGGGCTTCGCAGCGGAAATTTTCGTCGTTGAGTTCACAGTCCGATTTCATTTTAATGCCCATCCGCTCTTTGAGCTTTTGCAACTGCTTGATATCGCAACGCACACGCAAAAGATCGTTTTCCATCAGAACGATATCGGACACGGGGACGTGAAGACGCCGTCCGTTTCGAATGACTTCAAGGATGTCGATGTCCAGCTCTTTGATCAGCGGTGAATCGGCGACGCGTTTGCCGATGGATTTGGCGTTGCCGAGAAGCACGATATCCGTCAGATAATCATTCATCTGATATTTTTTCGTCAGGTCCGTTTCCGTTTTCTTCAACGGGATCAGCCGGACCCCCACAACCGCCATATAGACCAGACCGGCGGCAAAAAAAACCAGTCCCATCTTGGTGAATTCAAACATGCCCAGGGCTGGTAATCCATGCTGAACGGCGACGGAACTCACAATGATATTTGTCGATGTGCCGATCAGGGTGCACACGCCGCCGAACATGGACGCGAAAGAAATCGGCATCAGAAGCCGTGAAGGGCTCATTTGATTGTCTGCCGCAACTCCCAGCATAATGGGAATAAAAACCGCTACAACCGGCGTATTATTGATGAACGCCGATGCGGCGCCTACAAAGATCATCGTGCCGATCAGTCCCACCCAGAAATTAAATCTGAATATTTTGGAAGAAATCGTTCCGAGAAAATTGACCGAACCGGTTTTCTGAAGGGCCGCACTGAGAATGAACATGGAGGCAACCGTGATGGTGGCCACATTGCTGAAGCCGGATATGCCTTCGGAGGGTGAAATGATGCCGGTTAGAATGAGAAGAACCATGATGACGATTGCCGTAAGATCCACGCGAAGTTTTTCCGAGGCAAACAGCAGGGCGGCCAGCAGGATGATCCCGAATACGATCAACATGTCCATTGTCATAGGTTTATCCTTTTGAGATATCCTTAAGGATCAAAAGTATGCGGGACCTGACGCCACGCCGGCTGCATTTGTACATGCGTTATCCTTCGGAGATCAGGGAGAAGGACTTGCTTCCACAAAGACAGTATAGAAGAAATCATGAAGGCAAGTCAATGATTATTCATTATAAAAGCGTTACGATCATGGCGCTTTCCCGGCGGATTTCTCTTAACAGCGGCGTACATTCGAAAAACATCTTGAAGCGAAACAACGCTCAGCTCTTTTAAATTCCGGCTATCAGGATCGGAGCCACCAGTGCTATGTTCACTGTCCCCGGCATTCTGAAGGTCCATGGCCCCGGCCTTCAGAGTTTTCTCCGGTTAATGTATTGCCTTCGAAAATCAGAGCGTAAACGAAGTCGTTGTCGCCGCAGTTGTAGTACCATACCTCGACTTTTTTATCGCATTTGGCCTTTTTGCCGGTCCAACTATTCAGACATCGTTTTTCCTTGGCGGAGGGCTTTCCGCAGGTCATCTGAACCTTGTTTTTGGTGTCTCCGGTCGTGACGAGTCCGTTTCCGCACCGAAAAGCGTGGCAGGGACTGACGGAAACAGACAGCAAGAAAAATAATGCCGGAAAAATAATCATGACGGTCTTCTTCATTTGTGGTCTCCTCGAATAAGAATTAAATACTCATATTTAAAAAGATCATAAACAAACTGCCTGATAATTTCCTGGTTGTCGCTTTGCGGCGTCAACATTCGCAATGCCGTTTTTACCCTGTCATTGAAATCCAGAGGGAGAAAATCGGCGAACGGTCCGCGCCGCGAGGTGTAATTTAGCATTTCCGCAATTTTCTGCAAATAGGAAAATTTGATGGTGAATTCGCGGTGTCCTTTCAGGGAAATCATTTCCGGAATGCCGGGTGTTTGAAAAAAGAGATAATTTTTCATTTTCTCCGGAACGGCGGCTTCACAGCTGTGCTCGCTCAGATAGATATATTTGATCCCGGCCAGACAGAGTTTTTCCACCATTTCCAGGGCGCCGATGTTGACGGGTTCGTTTTGATTGGCTCCCAGCTGCAGGTTATATTTTATATTGAAGGCTTCTATTTTTTCGATAACTCCGGCGGCAGGGCCATGGTAGATGTCGTCTTTTGATCCGGTCACCAGTGTCGGAAGATCGCCCAGATTTTCATTCATCACGGCCATGTCGAAAGAGGATAATGTCGTCGGTGGCACCGTGAGGATATCGGCCAGAAGAAAATCGACTTCAAAAGAGTGTAACAGGTCTTTCTGACAACCCAGCAGGTAGGGAGAGATATCAATCATTGTTGCCTTCAGGCGCGGATTGAATTTCAAGAAATCACGCATGAGATAACCCATGCCGCCGCCTATTTCCAGAATCGTACGGATTGTGTCGACGGGTATGATTTCTTCCAGAAAACGATATAAATTTTCCCCGAATGATGTCTGTGAGGCAATAAGCCTTCGGCAGGGACTGTCCATAGGATCAAGCGCATTGCAGACAGTTAATTCCCACCCAAGCGAGTTGAGTTCATTTTTGTGATAATCTTCCGTAGAATTAATATAATAGTTTATCATGCGAAAATTAAAATTTTATTCCACATTCGTAATACCACAGGCGTGAGCCTGTGGATGGAAGTATCCGCTGTCTTCGTATATACTATATGAATGGAATGTCAAAAACAAGCCCATGCGGTATATTATACGAGATATCATATAGTGGTTTCGACCAAATACCGCCGAAAAATATTCAAGGAAGGTGTTGGCGAATATTTGCAAAAGCTCATATTGGAAGTGAGCAAATATCATCCAGACATAGAAATATTGGAAGTGAACACGGATTTGGATCACGTACATTTTTTGGCGTCAATACCACCGAAATACTCAGTGAGTGAGGTTGTGGGTAAAATCAAAGCCAACACCGGACAGAAGATGAGGAAAAGATTTAAATTTCTCGACAAAGTCTATTGGGGAGTGGAAGGTATTTGGTCGATAGGCTACTTTGTTTCAACGGTCGGGATAAATGAGAGCGTAATTCGGAAATACATTGAGGCCCAGGCGAAAGAAGACAGCGGACAAGCGAAGCTTGTAATGGAAT
>JAGOMJ010000052.1 GCA_017993615.1 Smithella sp.
TTTACAGCGCACGACCGCAACCTCCACAGAATCTGGCTTCGGGCTTGATGCGATTCCCGCAGGCCGGGCAGAAATTTTTCTTCTTGCCCGTGGGCGCACTTTTATAATCAGGCGCGGTTGCTTGCCGCATAATTTCTTGTTGCTTTTGGCGGGGTGCCATCCACCGTTTGATTCCGCAGCGCTGTCGGGCTTCGGCAAATAGATCCCAGAATTCGTTATCCACCGGCATGAAAGACGCGCAGTGCTTGACAATCTGATGCGCCGTGACCGGATCACCGCAATCCAGAAAGAGACGGGCGGCCGGAATCAAAACAAGACATTGACCGGAAATTACCGGCTGCTGCAGAAGAAAGCGGTACTGACGCATGGCCTCTTCCTTGCGGCCGGCACTTTGGAGCGAAAGTGCGTAATTGGATCGAAGGGCTAGATTGGCCGGATCAAGGGCCAGTCCCAATTCAAAATAGTGTGCGGCGTGATCATGGAATCCTTCCTCGCCCAGACGGATTCCTTCGATGGCAGCAAGCCGCGAGAATGCATCTTTGTAGAAAATCTTTTCTTCGGGCTTTTCGATTAAATACTGCTCCAGCTCATCCAGAAGCAAATCGAGGGCGACACCCTGTGGATTAAATATTATTTCATCACGGCCTTTGCGGACAGGAAAAGGAATCGGCGGGAGATTGAGCTTTTTGCAGACACTTTCGGCTAACGCAAAAAACTGTATATTCGGCATACGTTTATTCTTTTAGAAAATGTTTTTTCTGTGCGTAATTATAGAAAAAAATGTTTTTGTGTGTCAAGAAGATTCAAGACATAAAAAATGTCGGTTCGGCCTGAGTTTTTCGGGGAATGACGATCGTATTACACCATGAATATTTGAATATTTTTGAGGCAATTTGTTACTTTTAAACTCATTGACACGTGAAATCATTCAATTTATAATTTTATCATCCATGATTAATGTCTGTAAAAAAAGGAGATTCGGATGTCAGAGTTATTTGAAAAGGTCAAGCTGGGCATAAGTAAAAGTGTCGCAAAGGCAAGCGTCAAGTCCAAAGAGTTTCTTGATGTAACAAAACTGAAAAATCAAATATCTTCTCTTCAAAATAAGAAGCAGGATGCGCTGGAGGAATTGGGCAATATTGCTTATGCAATGTTTTTGAAGAACAACATTGATACAGATATCATTAAAAATAAGGGCAATGAGATTTCGAAGATCGATGAGCAGATAAAGAATCTGCAAAATGAGATTGTTGAGGTGCAGAAGAGGGCTCAGGACTCTTTAAGGGAAGATGTCCCGTCCGCGAATACATGCGCATGTGGAGCCGTTATCCCCGAGGGTGCAAAGTTTTGTGGCGTCTGCGGCAGCAAAGTGGAAACGGCATCAATGTCTGGCGAACATCCCAAAGATCCAATTTTAGAAAGCAGATGTAAACAATGTCAGACAGAACTGGAACCGGGGGCTAAGTTCTGCGCGATGTGTGGCGCAAAAGTATCATAAAATAAATCCTTTTTTAAAAGGCGTTAAGGAAGGCAAAATGTTCATGAAAAATGGCGCCATAAGAAAACCTTACAACCTATGAAGTATTGTTTCCCGCTCTTTTTCTTAAGTAACGTATAATGCTATCGTTACTTATATTTTAAAAATCATCGTGAAATTTTTTTACAATAATACAATATCGGGGAGGGTATCGTAAAATGACGCACAATGAAAATCGAATTGTAATCATAGCGGCGCTGATTGTCGGGATATGTTTTTTAATGGGCATTGCGATCGGAGGATACTTCATCGGCAAAGGCGGCACGCGTTTTAAATCGGATACGCGGACCGTCACGGTGAAAGGACTTGTGGAAAAAGTGGTAAAGGCCGATCAGTCGATCTGGGTATTGCGTTTCCGCAGGGCGAGCGAGGATATCAAAGATGCGCAAACCAAAATCAGCGCCGACAGGGATGCCGGAATTGCCTTTCTCAAAAAACAGGGATTTAAGGATGAAGAGATCAGCCGTCAACCGACCCGCACCATCGATAAACTGGCGCGGGAGTATGATCAAAGTCAGGCAACCGAACGATATCGTTACGTCGTAACCAGCTCTCTGGTTGTAACAACCTCGAATATCGATCTCGTCATTAAAGCTTTAGGCGACACCGAGGAATTGCTGAAATCCGGCGTTGTTCTGGACGGACAGGACGAAGGAACGGCTAATCCCCGCTACGTGATCACGAAATTCAATGAATTAAGGCCGCAGCTTCTTGCCGA
This sequence comes from Smithella sp., assembly GCA_017993615.1. GTDB lineage: Bacteria > Desulfobacterota > Syntrophia > Syntrophales > Smithellaceae > Smithella. Next base: position 2,256 of record JAGOMJ010000052.1, read on the forward strand.
GGCGACAAAAAACGCGCGTATGACGGCGCAGCAATTTGCCTCCGATTCGGGAGCGCGTGTCGGTAAAATCCGTTCGGCCAATCAGGGGAATATTCAGATTTTCGGCAGCGACGGCAATGATGAGTCCGCTCCATACAGTCCGACAAGCACGCCTGTCAAAAAGATACGTGTCGTCAGCACTTTTGAATTTGAGTTGATATAGCCGGATGTAGTATTAAAAAAATGTATTATGAAACAGTTTCATAAAGGAAAATACCATTGAGAGCAATATTATTAAGATGATGAGGAGTTGAGAAAATGAAAAAATGTTCCGCCTGCGGAGAGGTTCAGGAAGCAAATGCCATTTTTTGCACGAATTGCGGACAACGTCTTGCAGAAGATTCCAACGTAAAAAAATGCCCTTCCTGTGGAACATCCAATAAACCTGAAGACGCCTTCTGCAGCGACTGTGGAAGCCGTCTGGAAGGGCCGAAAGCCCACGCGTCGGAATCCTCACCCGTGGCAACACAGCTTTTGGCGTTAAACAACGAATTTTTGTCTGTCCGGGAATCCTCTGCGGGGCAGTTTGAATTTTCTTCCGAAACGGGAGCTCGATCTGCGGTTCAACACGTGAAGATAAAATACACCGCTTTAGCGATACTTGACCCGCTAACGAAACAAATAACGTTCTGGGAAAAGATGGTAGAAAGTTCCGCCGGAATGACGGCAGGCGTTTTCGCAGAAAAGACCGTTCAAAAGGGAATCGATGTCGGAAAGAAAATTCATGGACAATTATTGTTCGGCGGTAAGTATGGTTTTGAATACGGAAAGCTCAAGGATGTTGTGAAAGATATTGCCGCCAAACACGGCTGGAATTTTAAATTGAATATTTTTAAGCCCAAATCAAAAACAGAAACGACGGGTTTGATAAATAAAATTCCTTTCATCAAAGTCCTGGGGCCAATCTTTGCTATTTTGCTGATCATGGCTATTGGACTGATCGCTTATTTCACTTTATCCAGCGATTCTTCAAAGACAACATCACAAGCCGCTCTGGAAAGTCATGATTCAGGCAAAGCGGGAAAGGCTGGCAGCATTATTTTTGGAAAAAGCAAAACAGAGGATGACTCATCTAAGCAAATTATCCAAACTGACAAGGACACGTATCGAAGCGGCGAAAAAATTCAGGTACATTATTATAACGCGCCCGGACATTCCAGGGATTGGATATGCATCGTGCCTGTCGGCTCAAGAAACACCGACGCTGGAGATTACCAATACATTCCCCGGCGTGGACAGGGTGTCTTGACGTTTCGATCTCCGGGACCGGGACGATACGAAGCGCGGGCGTTTTACAGGTACAGTCCCGGTCGTTACAGGATTACTGCGCGCTATAAATTTACCGTGGAGGGCTGAAGATCCTTCTAATATAATGATAGGTAATGCTTGATCAAAAGACAGAAAAGTGTTATAAATTAAATAATTATTTCCCGAATACAAACCTTTTTATTAAATTCGTCTGAACTTTATGGAGAAATTTGCCAATTATATCCTGAGTGAAAAGATACACGAAACCAGAAATTCTGTCATTTTTCGAGGCTATAAAGAGACAGAAGGTCTGCCCTTAATCATAAAGCTTCTAAAAACCATCAATCCGACGTCATCAGAAATTGCACGTTTCAAACAGGAATATAATCTCGTCAAATCTCTTGATGTCGATAACATTGTTAAAATAGTTGATCTGGTGGATTATGATAACCAGTATGCCATTATTGAAGAAGATTTCGGAGGCATTTCCCTGAAGGATTCTTTAAAGGGTAAAGAACTCGACCTGCAATCTTTACTGCGGATTTCCTCCAAGGTCTCCGAGACCCTGGGGCTCATTCATAAAAACAATATTATTCATCTGGATATCAAGCCCGATAATATTTTAATTAATCCGGAAAGGGATGAGGTCAAAGTTGCGGACTTCGGTATTTCCGCTGTTCTGACTCATGCCAATGACGAACTGTACAATCCGGACGTGATCGAAGGAACCCTGTCCTACATGTCGCCGGAGCAGACGGGCAGGATGAACCGGGGCGTGGATTATCGAACGGACATCTATTCGCTGGGTGTCACCTTTTATGAAATGCTGACCGGCGAGGTTCCGTTTAAATCCAAAGATCCTATGGAATTGATTCATTCGCATATCGCGAGACAGCCGTTGCCGCCGGACCATCTAAACCCGTCCATACCGCCGGTGCTGTCTTCCATTATATTAAGAATGTTGTCGAAGAATCCCGAGGAGAGATATCAGAATTGTCTGGGAATCATGGCGGATCTGGATGAATGCCTCAGACAACTCCACCAGAAAGGACAGGTTGACGATTTTCCGATTGCCACCAAAGATATTTCAATCCGGTTTAATATTCCGCGCACCCTTGTGGATCGCGACCATGAACGGATTGAACTGATGAGGTGCTTTGAAAGAACCTGCAAGGGATTAAGCGAGTTCATGCTGGTGACCGGCCAGCCGGGCATCGGAAAATCGGCGCTGGTCAATGAGATTTACAAACCGATTATTGCCAGAAAAGGGTATTTTATTTTCGGCAAATATGACCAGTTTCGCAAGGATGTTCCGTACAGCGCCATCATCCAGTCATTCCAGGGGCTCATCCGTCAAATCATTTCTGAAAGCGAAGAAAAAATTCAGGTCTGGAGGGAAAAACTGCTTGATGCACTGGGTCCCAACGGCAAAGTCATCACGGACGTCCTTCCGGAACTGGAGATGATCATTCACAAGCAACCGGAATTGACTGTGCTTGGCCCGGAAGAATCCGTTAACAGGTTCAATCTCGTCTTTCAGAAATTCATCAATGTTTTTACAACAGAAGAACATCCTCTGGTTCTTTTTCTTGACGATCTCCAGTGGGCCGATCAGGCAAGCTTGAAACTGCTGGAAAATCTGATGACCACTTATGAAACCAGGTATTTGTTTCTAATCGGGGCGTATCGCGATAATGAAACGAACGATGCGCATCCGCTGACGCTCGCGCTGGATCATATCCGCAAAAAAGGCAAGAAAATAAACAGCATTGTCCTGGGACCTCTGAATCTGACCGGCATCAACATGATCATCATGAATGTTCTGTTGTGCAATGCGGAAAAATCAATGCCGCTTGCCGAACTCATCAACAGGAAAACTGCCGGCAACCCCTTTTTCGTCATTCAGTTTCTGAAAAATATTTATGATAATCATCTGCTTCAACTGAATCCTTCCACCGGATGGGAATGGGATATCGACAAAATACGCCAGATGCAGGTTACCGAAAACGTGATTGAATTCATGGCGGAAAAAATATCGCATTTTCCGAAGAACACCCGGGAGATATTAAAAATCTGCGCCTGTATCGGCAACCGATTTGATCTGGAGCTGTTGTCGGTTGTTTCCGGAAAATCCATAGACGAAACACTGTCTGATCTGACTTCGGCAATCCAGGAAGATATGATCAGTCTTCACGGAAATATGTATAAATTCATGCATGACCGGATTCAGGAAGCCGCCTATTCCATGATTCCCGAGGAGGAAAAAAGCGCGATGCACTATCGCATCGGCGGCAATGTTCTCAAAAAAACCGATGAAAAGAATCTTCATGAAAAAATATTCTATATTGTCGATCAGCTCAACAGAGGCATCAGGTGCGTCAGCGGAACAGATGAAGAAATCATGCTGGCCAGATTGAATCTGCAGGCGGCGCAGAAATCGAAAAAATCCACAGCGTACGGTTCTGCTTCATTTTATTTGAAAACGGCCATGGGGCTTTTGCCCGAATACGCTTGGAAAAGCCATTACGAACTGACCTATGCCATATACAAGGAAGCCATTGAATGTGAATATCTCAACCTCAATTTCAGCGAAGCCGAAAAAATATTTCATGCGGTTGTGAATAATGCCCGGTCGAATATTGACAAGGCCAATGTTTACACGCTGATGATCATTCTATATACAACACAGGGAAACTACGATGCGGCACTGCATGTCGGCATGGAAGGAATGAAAATGCTCGGCATCCATCTGCCGGATAACGTCAGCGATGTCCGGGTGGGCTGGGAACTGCTGAAACTCCGCTTAAAGTTCGGTCGTCGGAAAATAGAAGATTTGATTGATTTGCAATACATTCCCATGCCCAATACGTTGGATGAAGCAAAACAGATGGCCGCGGAGTATCTGAGGGTGCATCCCGGAAAATCACTGGCATCTCCGGAAATCAACCTCTGGGAAATGCTTTCGTACGCGTATCTGGCCATTCATACCGGGACTGTGGCCTTTTACGCTAATCCCAATCTGTTTGCTTTTATCGCCATCAACGGTGTTTACAGGCTGCTGGACTACGAGATCAATTTTGAATATTCGCCGTTTGCCTATATCGCCCTGGGGTCTATTGTGGGATCCTCTCTGGGCTTCTATCAGCACGGATACCGGTTCGGGGTAGCGGCATTAAAAACCAACGAAAAAATCGCCGATACAAAGAATCGATGCCGGATAGAATTCGCATTTCCGATGTTTATCCAGCACTGGAAGAAACACGCCCGCAAAGACCTTGATTATTTCAGAAACGCTTATAAAAACGGCATTGAAAACGGCGATCTTATTTTCAGCGGTCATAATGTTAATCTGATCGGCATGACCCGAATCATGCTGGGGGACAACCTCGACGATATTCTGGAAGAATACGGAAAATACAGGGATTTTCAGCTCGGCGGCAAAGATCCTTTTATCGCGCGCAACTACATGGAAAATACGCGCATGTGCCTGTGTCTGAAAGGCCGGACCGAAAGCAGAGGAAGTTTGAACGGGGACGGCTTTGATGCAAAGGAGCAGGCCGGTTATTACAAGTCTGAAAATAATTTGCTGGGCACTTTTTACTTCTCGTTGGTCCGGTTGAGAATCAATTATCTGTTCGGCAATTATTCGGCGTGCAGGGATCTTCTTCCCGAGATGCGAAGGATTGTTCAAAAAAAGACGGCGCTGGGGAATCTTCACATCCCGGAATTCTATCTTTATTCGTCATTGACTATGACGGCATCTTATCCCGAGGCGGATCCGATGACAAAAGCCCGGTATAAAATGTCGTTGAGGGCCAATCAGATGAAAATGCTCATATGGGCCAAAGCTTGTCCGGAAAATTTTCAGCATAAATATGATTTTGTGGCGGCGGAGATGATGAAAAACAAAGGGCGCTTCCGGGAGGCGCAGAAACTCTATCATAAAGCGATTGAAGGCGCCCGGGAAAATGGATACAGGCAGGAAGAGGCCATTGCCTGCGAACGTCTGGCGCTTTTGTATCTTGATCACAGATGCAGGGATGAAGCGGGATTTTTCATGCAGAAAGCACATAAAGGCTACCTGGGCTGGGGCGCTTCGGAGAAAGCCAGAGATCTGGAGGAAAAATATCCGTCGCTTGTCCCACTGGAACAGAAACAATGGGGCACGGGAACCGTCACGGTGAGCGGTCCTTCAGGATCGATGACCATCAGCGGCGCAACCGAAACCACCGGCAGCACAAAAATGCTTGATCTGTCAACAGCCATGAGAGTCTCCCAGATCATTGCCAGTGAAATCATGCTCGACCGTCTGCTGCAGAAAATCATGCATGAGTCCATTACGAATGCCGGAGCGCAACGCGGTTATTTGCTTTTGGAATCGGATGGCGATCTGACCATTGAAGCCAGTCAGGATGTAGACAAAGGTGAGAGCCAGGTGATGCAATCCCTGTCCCTGAAAGATTGCCCCGATATCTGTCACTCCATTGTCAATTATGTCTATCACAGCGGCGAAGATATTGTTCTGGGCAATGCCGTAAAGGAAGGTCTTTTCACCAACGACCCGTACGTTATCCGCGTGCGTTTAAAATCCATTCTGTGCACGCCGATTATGAGCAAAGGCAAAATATCCGGCATCCTTTACATGGAAAACAATATCAGTGAAAACGCCTTTACGCCGGAACGACTGGAAGTGCTACGAAGTTTTTCCGTTCAGGCCGCCATATCCATCGAAAACGCGAGGCTTTTCGAACTGGCCACGACCGACGGTATGACCAAGTTGTATGTCCATCGCTATTTTCAGCTTCTGCTCGATCAGGAAATAAAACGGTCGCGCCGTCAGGACAGGAAGTTTTCACTCGTGATGATGGATATTGACAATTTCAAATCTTTCAACGACACCTACGGGCATCAGCTGGGTGACAGGGTTTTGAAAGATGTTGCTGCGGCGGCAAGGAAAGCATCGCGTTCCGAAGATGTGGCGGCCCGTTACGGCGGGGAAGAGTTTGTCATGATTCTGCCGGATACCGATTCAAAACAGGCCGTGATTCTGGCCGAGAGAATCCGGGCCGGCGTTGCGGCAATAGAAATCCCTCATGACCATCAGAAATTGCATGTCACGATCAGTCTGGGCGTGTCGACGTATCCCGATCATTCTGAAATCAAGGAAGAACTGATTCGCGCGGCGGATGCCGCCCTGTATGAGTCAAAGCACAGGGGAAAAAACTGTGTCAGTGTGTTCGAGAAGAAAAACGAAATCAATCTTCAATAGCTCCTGCGCAATAAGGAAAATCTTGTGTCATCAATCCGCGGTTCTGCACGACCGGATCGAATTGTGATTGATACGCCGGGAGCAAGTTTGTCCAAGGATGCGTTCAGTATTTAATGTCGAAATCCAAAAACAGGCCGGAGCAGGGTTCTTCCTGAATAAGAACTTCTTCCACGCGCGCATTCGGCGGCCCCTGGCGGCACCACGCCAGCATTATGTCCACGTGATCGTCTTCACCTTCAAAGACGGCTTCCACGCTTCCGTCTGACCGGTTGCGCACCCAGCCGGTGAGATTCAACCCCCTGGCCGTTTCCTGGGTGGCCGCCCGGAAAAAAACTCCCTGAACTCTGCCTCTGACATGAACATGAATTTGTTTCAATGTTACCTGCCTATCAGTTTTAAAAATTCATTTTCGCTGATGATTTGAATTCCGGAAGATCTTGCCTTGTCCAGTTTTGAACCGGGATCGCTCCCGGCGACGACATAGGTCGTTTTCTTCGTTACACTGGAATGAATTGTGCCTCCCAGATTTTCAACAATCGTTTGGGCTTCGTTTCTGCCCATGTTCTCCATGGTACCGGTAAAAACAAACGATTTCCCCTGCAAAGGTGCGCTCGTCTGAACTTCTTTTTTCTGCGGATTTATGCCGGCCTTGAAAAATTTATTCAGGACATTGATATTTTTTTGTTCATGAAAAAAATCAACGATGCTTTCGGCTATTTCCGGGCCGATTTCATGGATGGCCGTTAATTCGTCCTGGGTTGTCGAAATAAGATTCTTTATGCTGCCGTAATGATTTGCCAGAAGCTTGGCGGTGCGTTCTCCGACGTGGCGGATACCCAATGCATAGATGAATTTATCCAGAGAAGGATTTTTCGATCCGGCGATGGCTTCTATTAAATTTTGAGCTGATTTTTCCGCCTGCCGGTCAAGATCGACGAGCTGTTCTTTAGTCAGAAAATAAAGATCCGCAGGATCGGCAATCAGCTTGGCGTCAAAAAGCTGCGCAGAAACTTTTTCCCCGAGCCCTTCAATATCCATCGCGCCGCGAGACGCGAAATGGCGGATATGTTCTTTTAACTGGGCCGGGCAGGATATGTTCACGCAACGGTGGGCCACTTCTCCTTCATACCGGACCACTTCGGAGCCGCATTCGGGGCAGTGGGCGGGCATCTTAAATTGTTTCGTATCGGAGGATCTTTTCTCCGGAACAATCCGGACAACTTCGGGAATGACATCTCCGGCGCGTTGAATAACCACGGTATCTCCGACGCGCACGTCTTTTTTAAGGACCTCATCTTCATTATGCATAGTGGCGCGGCTGACCATGACACCGCCGACATTGACCGGCTCCATAATGGCGACGGGTGTCAGAGTTCCCATGCGTCCGACACCGACGATGATGTCTTTGACCACCGTCATAGCCTGTGCCGCCGGAAATTTGCAGGCGAGCGCCCAGCGCGGATTGCGCGAGACATTGCCGAGTATCTTTTGTAAAGATAGGTCATCAACCTTGAGAACAACGCCGTCGATCTCATAGGGCAGTTTTTCCCGTTGAGCGGCAATGCGCTCAAAATAATGAATGCAGGCTTCGATATTCGATGCTTTTTCAATCACGCGATTCACAGGGAACCCCCAGCCGTCAAGGATTTGCAGTGCTTCCCAGTGCGTTGAAAAATCAATGCCCTTTGCCTCGCCGATGCCATACAGGAAGATATTGAGGGGGCGGCGTGCCGTAATTCTTGAATCAAGCTGACGCAGCGATCCGGCGGCCGCATTGCGGGGATTGGCAAAGGGTTCCTCACCGTCTTGGGTACGGCGCTGATTGAGTTTTTCAAAGGGGTCTTTTTCAATATAAACTTCGCCGCGAATTTCAATGAAAGAAGGAAGCTGATATTCCGATGTTTTTTTCATAAACAAGGGCAGGGAAGAGATCGTTTTGAGATTTTGCGAAACATCTTCGCCGGTCGTACCGTCACCGCGTGTCGCTCCCTGCTTGAAAACGCCGTTTTCGTAGATCAAATTAACCGCGAGGCCATCCAGCTTCGGTTCGGCGATATAGCCTATATCGTTAACTCCGGCCAGTCTTTTAAGGCGCTGGTCAAATTCGATAATTTCGCCTTCGGAAAAAGCGTTGGCCAGACTGAACATCGGCGATGGATGATGGAAGGGGGCAAATTTACTCAAAGGGGCTGCGCCGACTCTTTGAGAGGGAGAAGACGGTGAAAATGCCTCAGGGTAACGATTTTCCAGGTCCTGAAGCTCACGCATCAACCGATCGTATTCGGCATCGGAAATTTCAGGCGAATCCTGTTGATAATAACGCCTGTTATGGTATTCGATCGTTTTTCTCAGATCGATAATTCTTTTTAAATCCGATGATTTATCCATTATTTAACAAGTGTCAGATAAGATTTTGTTTTTATCTTTTTTTGCGGTTTTTCCGCTTTTGCAGAAGATTTTTTATGCAATAAATTATCGTTAAAAATTGCGTTTTTAGCTCTCACGGCATTGATAATCGAGAAGATGATAACCGCTTTTTCCCATTCGGCGGAAGGCGAAAAGTTTTCGACCTTATTTTTATATTGAGCCCAGAGCGAGGTCAGCGAAGCCTCGTCAAAATGCAGGATATTTTCAGCTATTTTGTTCAGAGTTTTTTCCAGATTGTTCATGATCGAAATATTAACTTTACTTGCCGGTAATGTCAAATTAAAGCTTTATTCCTTTAATGAAATCATATTTGGATAGCACACAGGATAATTCAACCAAAGTGTTTCAGTTCGCTTCATTCCTGAATATTGAATATCATTCTTGGCGTGTTTCACTAATTTTAAAGCTTGTTTTTTTTGCCGCAAGCAGTTAAATGACGCCATGGTTTTTACGTTATGGAAGGCAAAAAAATAAAAATAGGAGTCATATCCGATACGCATCTTGATGATTATGATCCGAAGATGCAAAAACGTATTGCCGGCTATTTTGACGATGCGGACATGATTTTGCATGCCGGCGATATGGTGGATTTGAATGTTTTAAAGATGTTTGGAGATAAGGACGTCAAAGCCGTCTGCGGTAACATGGATAGTTCTTCCGTGAGGAAAACATATCCGGATCATTTGCTTTTTGAAATTAAGGGATTTAAAATTTTACTGACTCATGGCTGGGGATCACCCTGGGGGCTGGAAGAAAAGATAGCCGCCCGGTTCAAGAATGTCCATTGTATCGTTTACGGGCACACGCACAGGCCGTCCAATCATCTAGAAAACAACGTACTTTTCTTTAATCCCGGTTCGGCGGCGGACAGCTTTTTCAATTCTTCAAAAACCATCGGCATATTAGAAATTGACAAACAGATAACGGGTAGGATAATAAAAATATAAATTAAAAAAACGGCGAGTTTCAAATATGGAAACAATTTTTGCGCCTTGGCGTATGGAATATATCAGAGGGGAAAAAGTCAACGGTTGCGTCTTCTGCAAGTGTTCCGTCCGATGTGACGAGTATATTTTGTTTGAAGGCAAAACCGCTTACGTGATGATGAACAAATACCCTTATGTGAACGGACATCTGATGATCATCCCCCAGCGGCATGTCGGGCAAATTGAAGATTTGACGCAGGAGGAGAAAAAAGAGATCTTTGATCTTCTGGACGCTTCCGTTAAAGTGCTCAAAGAGGCAATGAACCCCAACGGATTCAATATCGGCATCAATATCGGCAAAGCCGCCGGGGCAGGCGTCGAAGAACATTTTCACGTGCATGTCATTCCGCGATGGGAGGGCGATACAAATTTCATGAGCGTCGTTACCAATGTCCGGGTCATTCCGGAAGCACTCGATGAAACCGTTGCCAGCCTTACGCCTCTTTTTAAAAAATATTGCAGGGAGGCATAGAATGAGAGTCGTTTATCTGATCCTAGTCATTCTTTTTTCTTTTCTAATTGTTACGTTTTCTCTGCAGAATTCGGCCAGAGTTCAATTGCAGTACTATCACTATCTCAACATCGACGTACCTACCTATATGATCATCTTCGCATCTCTTCTGATCGGCGTTATTATCACGGCGTTTTGGGGCATCGTGGAACGTTTTCGCCTCAACCGCACAATCAACCGCCTAAATAAACTGGTCCGCGATTTGCGCAGGGAGATTCAGGCCACCGAAAAACCGCTGATGATCAATGATGTCAAAACACCCCAGCCATAACAAAGGTCCAGCTGAAACGGAGGTCCGGTTTATCACGGATGCCAGTCTGGCTGGTCTGGCCAAATGGCTAAGGGTTCTGGGGTATGACACGATTGTCTTTCACCAGACCGCCGGACGTTCCATGATGCGCTGTGCGGACAAGGAAAACAGAATTCTGTTGACCAGAAGAGCGGACATGGTTGAGCGGCAGTTCTCCGGCAGTCTTTTTTTAATTAAAGATCTTGAGGTCGGCAAGCAACTCAAGGCGGTCATCGAGCGATTCGCCTTGAAAATCGACAGGGATAAAATGTTCGGGATTTGTCTGATCTGCAATGAAAAACTGCTTCCGGTTTCGCGGGAAAAGGTACGGGATCTGGTTCCGCCTTATGTCTTTGAAAACTGTTCCCGGTACAATGAATGTCCCCGTTGCAAAAAAATCTACTGGATGGGAACGCATTCCCGAAACGCCTTCCGCTTCATGGAACAGCACATTCCGAATCATCTCCCTTGATTTTTTCGATGGCGTGTTTCAGCGCCGGCAGGACAACCGCAAGATTCTCACGGACGCTTTTGGGACTTCCGGGAAGATTTAATATCAGGCTTTTTCCGCGAATTCCCGCCACGGCGCGGGAAATCATGGCATGGGGCGTAACGCGCATGCTCTCATGGCGCATGGCTTCCGCCATGCCGGGGATTTGTTTGTCAATGACGTCCAGTGTCGCATCGGGCGTCACATCGCGGGGGCTGACACCGGTGCCTCCGGTGGTGAGAATCAAATCCAACTGTTTGACATCTGAACAATCGATGATTGTTTTTCTGATCTGGTCTTTTTCATCCGGAATGATGATGGTGTGCCTGATTTCAATGGCGGCGCCTGCCAGCATTTCTGCTATGGCAGGGCCGCTTAAATCGTCACGTTGGCCTTGAGAGCCTTTGTCACTGACTGTTATAATTCCGGCACTGATCATGAGCTGATTCCTGTGATTATTCTTCTTCCTTATCTTTCTTATACGCGGCAATGATTTTTTCAGCGATGAAAGCGGGAACTTCCTCGTAATGAGAATGCGTGTACGTGAAATTGCCTCTGCCGCTGGTCATGGATCTGAGATCCGGTGCGTACTTTAAAATTTCAGCGAGCGGAACCTGGCCTTTGATAATCTGGTTGGAACCTTTGGCATCCATGCCCTGAACGCGGCCGCGTCGGCTGTTGAGGTCTCCGATCACATCCCCCATGTATTCGTCGGGAACTTCGATTTCGATATTGACGATGGGTTCCAGAAGAATCGGTTGACAATCCATGACCCCCTTTTGAAAAGCCATGGAACCGGCGATTTTAAAGGCCATTTCCGACGAGTCTACTGTGTGATAAGAACCGAATGTAAGATTTATTTTAAAATCCACTACCGGATAACCGGCGATCACGCCTTTGGCCGCCGCTTCCACAATGCCTTTTTCAACGGCCGGACGATATTGTCCCGGAATAACGCCACCGACTATTTTGTCATGAAACTCAAAACCGCCTCCGCGGGGCAGGGGTTCGATATCGATCCAGCAATCGCCGAACTGTCCGCGTCCGCCGGATTGCTTCTTGTATTTTCCCTGTACGTTGGTTTTTCCCTTAATCGTTTCTTTATAGGGGATCTTAGGCGTGTTCAGATTGACTTCAACGCCGAATTTTCTTTTCATTTTTTCGATGGTGACTTCAATATGCACCTGTCCCATGCCGGAGAGAATCATTTCCTTGGTTTCAACATTCCGGGTGAACTGAATGGTCGGGTCTTCTTCCGTCAGCCGGTGAATGGAGGAAGCAATCTTGTCTTCATCGCCGCGCGATTTCGGTTCGATCGCAAACGACATGATCGGCGGAGGAACAGGGACTTTCTCGAAAATGATGGGAGATTTTTCATTGCAGAGGGTATCGCCTGTTGTTGTTTCCTTTAATTTGGCCACGCCGGCGATATCGCCGGGAATCAATTCTTCCGTTTGTTTCTGGTTTTTCCCTTCGAGGAAAAAGATATGCCCGAACTTTTCCGTCATTTTCCGGGTTGAATTATAAACCGGCGAATCGGAATGAAGCTTTCCGGAATAAACACGGAAGAGAGTCAGCCTCCCGGCGTAAGGATCGGCAATCGTCTTGAAAACGATAGCCGAGAAGGGCGTATCTTCATTGGGCTGGCGTTCTTCAACGTTGTCCGTTCCCGGTTTCGTTCCCTTGATTGCACCGCGATCGACAGGCGATGCGAAAGCATCCACGCACAGGTCCAGAAGCATGGAGATGCCGATGCCTTTAACCGCGGAGCCGCAAATGACCGGAATGAAACTTCCCGACGCAACGCCTTTTTTCAATCCGGCTTTTAACTCTTCATCGGAAAGTTCACCGCTTTCCAGATATTTATTCATCAGTTCATCATCGGATTCGGCAATGTCTTCCACCATGGAATCGTGCAGGAGCTTTACGTCGTCTTTCATGTCCGCGGGAACATCGACGGCTTTGCCGATGCCCTTATTGTCGCTGAACAGGTAAGCTTTCATGCCGATTAAATCAACAATGCCGTTAAATTGATCTTCGGAACCGATGGGAAGACAGACGGGGGTTGCTTTTCTCTTTAATTTATTCTTGATGCTGTCGAGCGCGGCGTTGAAATTAGCGCGTTCCCGATCCAGTCTGTTAATGAAAATAATACGGGGTAGTTTGAACTCATCGGCAAGTTCCCAAACTTTTTGTGTCTGGAACTCAACACCGCCGACAGCGTCAACCACGACGACAGCATTTTCCACAACGCTCATGGAGCATTTTATATCATAGGCGAAATTGGAGTCACCCGGCGTATCAATAAAATTGATTTTGTGCTTTTGCCATTCGGCAAAATTTGCCGCGGAACTGATGGAGCCCCGCCGTTTTTGTTCTTCAGGCTCATAGTCCATGCAGGAGGTTGCATCATCAACGCGCCCTAATCGTTCACTTTTCCCTGAAACATACAATATGGATTCACAAAGAGATGTCTTTCCGGTTCCGCCGTGACCGACCACAGCTAAATTTCTGATTGATTTTGTTTCGTATTTTGCCATGAAAACTCCTTTCAATGCTTTAAAAAGACAATTCAAATTGAATTTGGGCTGTTTAACGTATAAGGGAAGTAAAATCAAGACAAATTTGATATTTGCTATTCCAGAGACTTGATGAACCGTTCAGGGAAGTGCTTGAATATGATGAA
>JAGOMJ010000053.1 GCA_017993615.1 Smithella sp.
TGGATTGCCTGCGACGTTTCAAGAGGATTCTTGTTGATCAGATACGGCGTGGCGATAGTTATATTTGGAAATTAGTTTTTCAATTTCAATCACTCCGTTCACATGAATCATAACGGCTTTCAAAAATGGCAGAAGGTATGATCGTATCAATCAGGGGGTAAAAATCCACAAACAGACAACTTCCCCTTTTTAGGGGGTCGAGGTTGTCCTTTTCAGACGCCTTTACGCTTACGCTGAAGGGGCACTGATGAGTCGGTGCATGGTGAATATCAGAAAAGCCGGCTTCCCCGCGTGTTTTTAGATTATTCAACGCAGGAAATTTTTTGAAATGTGGATATCTCCTTGATCGGGATTCTTTTCTTTAACAGATCTTCAGGAGGCTTATCTTTTAAGCAATAAGATTGCTCCAGATAAATATAGATGGGGGAGAGTTTCGCATGCAATGTTTTTGATTCAATCAGCATTTCGCTGAAAACGTCACACACCCCCGAATCTTCCTGAATAAAGACTCTGATCTCCGGGACGGGAATCGTATCCTCTTTCAAACCGTTTACGATTTCAATATAGCCGATGAAATTTTTATATTCGTCTGTCAAATTCTTTGCCGGATTAAAAACGACGCCAACATTTTCAAATTCCGGAACGGAAATATTCCCTTTATAGGAAACATGACAGGCAACGCGTGCGTGAGACGACGGATTTTGTTTCCCGAAAAAAGTTGTCAATTTATTTTTTTCCGAAACCGTAAAACTGACGGGTAGGGGCGAATTGATCAATTTGTGAAACGCATTCAACATTTCGGTTGTCCATGTTTTGGGAAGTTTTTGAGGTTCGTTTGCCGGCATAATTTTAATCCTTTTTTGTTAGAGATTAATGTAGCTGCAAATTCAATAATGCATTCCCGAAAAAGAAAACCCATTTTCTCTGTGCGAGAAAGTGGGTTTTGGATTTTCCTCCGTATGGTTCATCTAATCCACTCATGCCATTTGAAAGTTTTATGAGCACTAGACTACTGAGAAATCATTTCAACATTTATTTTATTCATAACCTTTCTTCAAGAATATTTCAATGAAATAGTTTTTTTTACCGCGCAGGGGGATATTAAATCGAAAGCTTGATGTTTGCAGCATTATTCAGGACAGTGTTTATCTCAGATTTGGTGCTGCCGGCGCTCACTGCCTCAATCCAGGAATGCGTTCATTCTCCGCCTTGTGTGCTCCATCAGTTCAGGCAGGTTTCCGTCGTGATAATCCGTGACGGGAATCGGCTTATGAATGATCATCGTCGCACCGCCGGGGGTCAAATCCAGGCTGCCTTTCGGCAGAATGTTTCGGGTACCGTTGATGGTGACGGGAAGAATGGGTATGCCGAGGTCAATGGCCATCTTAAAGGCGCCTTTCTTAAATTGTTTCATCTTCCCGTCGACGCTTCGCGTTCCTTCCGGAAAAAACAAAACGGAGGTTCCGCCAACAATTTTTGCCCTGGCGGCTTTGATGGTGTCCACGGCACTTTTCGAGTCGGATCTGTCGATGTAAATGTGACCGATAATTTTACAGGCCAAACCAAGAACCGGCACTTTTTTCAGCTCTTTCTTCATCACCCATTTGAAGTCTATGCCCAGCCAGCCGTAAAGCACATAGATATCATACATGCTCTGGTGATTGGAAGTGATGACGTAAGACGTGCCGGGTTCGATGTTATCCGCTCCGACGACGTGTACAGTCATGGGGGTGCAGAAGCTGTTGATTCTGGCCCAAATCATTCCAAAAATTCCACCTGTACGCGGTGAGAACAGCAGCGCTGTGACAATGGCCAAAACGCCGCAGATCAGAGTGGTCGCAATCAATAAAGGCAGAACAAAGAGCCATTTATAAGGCTGGTAACTGATATGGGCGATCCAGTCCTTTTTCTCTGCCAGGGTTTTGTTCAAGCCGTCGGAAAATCTTTGCCGGTTGTCCAGATATCTCTGCCGGTATTTTTCAAAGAATTCTTTTGTTTCGCGTTCCAATCTCATAAATCCCCCGGTGGAGATTGCAGCGTTTTTCTGATGATCAAAGCTTGTCCTTCACTTCGTGCCAGAATAATTCGACTCCTTCTCGCCATCCCTTCAGGTATTTTTCCGAAAAGTCACTCCAAGCCTCCTGTGCTTTTTTGCCCGTTGCCGCCACTTGCGCCTTATATTTCTTAAATATGTCGGAGAAATAATCGCCTAACTCTTCATCCTGGTTGGGATTTTCGCAAGCGGTCCAGGCGAGGGCATATTGAATTTCACGGTAATGGGCGGTTTTGCACCATTCGAGGCCGTCCTTTTTCCCCCATTCCGCGATGTTGAGCTCGTAATCGACCTTTTCCTTTTTCAGGCGATCCACGATAGATGAAAATTCGATTTCGTTCCGGATTTTCGATGTTAAATTCTCTTTTTTCTGTATGATTTTGGAAACGGCATTCTGAAATACTCTGGAAAAATTCAGAGACGATTTCCATGCCTGCATTTTTTCATAAAGCTCGTCCGGAACGCTGATCGTTATTTTTTGCGCCATAATACATACTCCAAAATTTAATACATATATTTTAAATAGTACATATATGATTAAAAAGGATGTGTCAACTGCAAGTTGTTGTGCGAATATAATGCCGCAACCAATTCAGAAAGTTGAAGCAGTTTACGCTGATCGATAGAACAATCAGCTTTCAACAATTTTGCGTAAAAGTGGTAACGATAAATTTGAGGGTAAAATCTAAATGGCGCCAGCAGAAAACAGATCAAGCGACGGCATGCTGCTGGCTGATTGAAATGCAAAAAAGCTAAATTGTGTTTTTAACGGTATGAACCCGAGGCAACAGCTGCGAAAAAAATGCGCGCCCGAACATAGGGGCGCGCATGCAAAAACGAATACGATTATTTTTTTCCGTAGCCGATGGTTTTAGCGGCTTCTGCAATACTTCCCAGAACCGAGGGATCGTCAATCGTAGAAGGAATCACATACTCCTTGCCGTCCACGATCTTGCGCATCGTGCTGCGCAGAGTTTTTCCTGAACGCGTTTTCGGCAGTGCCTTGACGATGGCCGCTTCCTTGAAGCAGGCCAGCGCGCCAAGTTCTGAACGAACCATTTGAACCAGTTCCCTGACGATATCGTCCGGATCTCGGTCGACGCCGGCTTTGAGCACGACAAAGCCTACGGGAACCTGGCCTTTGAGCTGATCTTCGGCGCCGAAAACTGCGCATTCCGCGACATCCTTGTGCTTCGAAATGATTTCTTCCATCGCTCCGGTAGACAGGCGATGCCCTGCGACGTTGATGACGTCGTCGATGCGTCCCATGATAAAAATATAACCGTCCTGATCAAAGCGTCCGCCGTCGCCGGTCACATAATAACCGGGTCTTTCCATGACGTAGTCCAGATAACGTTTGTCATCGTTCCAAAGCGTGGGCAGACAGCCCGGAGGAAGAGGAAGTTTGATAACCACGGAACCTTCTTCGCCGTTGGGAAGCTGGTTGCCGTCCCCGTCCAGAATCTGCACGTTGTAACCCGGGACGGGTTTGGTCGGTGAGCCCGCCTTGATGGGGAATCTTTCAATGCCCATGCAGTTGGCGGCAATCGGCCATCCGGTTTCCGTCTGCCACCAGTGATCCACCACAGGAATTTTCAGCATATCGCTGGCCCAGTGATAGGTATCGGGATCGAGTCGTTCGCCCGCCAGAAAAAGATACCTAAGGCATTTGATATCGTATTTTTTCAGATAGTCGCCGTTGGGGTCTTCTTTCTTGATGGCGCGGAACGCTGTGGGAGCCGTAAATAGCACAGAGACGCCATGCTGGGAAATGACGCGCCAAAAAGCACCTGGATCCGGTGTTCCGACCGGTTTGCCTTCGTAGACGATGGTTGTGCAGCCATAAAGAAGCGGTGCATAAATAATGTAAGAATGGCCGACCACCCAGCCGACATCGGAGGCGGCCCAGAAAACATCGCCCGGTTTGACATCGTATATATTTTTCATAGACCATTTCAGCGCCACGGCATGACCGCCGTTATCGCGCATGACCCCTTTGGGTTTGCCGGTTGTTCCCGACGTATAGAGAATGTAGAGGGGATCGGTCGCGGCAACGGATACGCAGCCCGCCGCTTTGGCATTTTTCATCACGTCGTTAAAGTCCAGATCGCGTGCCGAATCCATGTCCGCCTTGACCTGGGGACGCTGGTAGATAACGCATTTCTGCGGTTTATGAGCCGCAATTTTAATAGCCTCATCCAGTAGCGGTTTATAAGGAATGGTCTTCTTCCCTTCGATGCCACAGGATGCGGAGATGATAATTTTCGGCTTTGCATCATCAATGCGTATGGCCAGTTCGTTGGGAGCAAATCCACCGAAAACAACGGAATGAACCGCGCCGATGCGTGCGCAGGAAAGCACAGCAACCAGGGCTTCCGGAATCATGGGCATGTAGATAATGACGGTATCGCCTTTTTTGACGCCCAGGGCACTAATGGCTCCGGCAAATTTGGATACTTTGTCCAGCAGTTCTTTGTAGGTAATTTTCTGCACGGTATTGGTTACGGGGCTGTCATAAATAATGGCGTTTTGTTCCCCCCGTCCCGATTCCACCTGGTAATCAAGGGCGTTATAGCAGGTGTTCAATTCGCCGCCGGAAAACCAGCGGTAAAAAGGTTTTTTGCTATCGTCAAGAACCTTGTCCCATTTTTTGTTCCAGACGACGTCTTCGGCTGCTTTGCCCCAGAAAATGTCCGGTTGATTGATTGATTCAGAATAAACTCCCGCATACTTTGATTTGTCAGCCATGATGAGTCCTCTTTAAATGAATAGATTTGCTATGGGCATAACAGATTGAAATCGAATTTGTCAAAGATAAAGATCATTTCTTTCGTGAGACTTGAATCCCGCTTCAACGGACAGATTTCCGTTTGCTGTGCTCAGGGGATAATTCGATCGGCCAATGTCCATACGCGATGCTTTAAAATTGAAGCCTGACTAAAAAAAGCGGGGCAACGATATTTCGTTGCCCCGCCTCATTGGATTGGTCGGCAGAGGATGCCCCTCTGTCGGAGATAAAACAAAACTGTTTATTTCATGTTTTTAAAGGAGCCGTCCACGATTTCGGGTTCGGGTTTGAAAATATTCAGACCGAAACGGGTGTGCAGTTTATTGAGCGTATCTGCCAGTTGAGCGGGTTCCATGCCGGCGCCAAAGGCGAACGGACCGGCAAACGCTCTCATGCAATGGACCATGCCCAGGTCGATATCGGCAGCGGATGCCGCAATCTTCTCTTTGTAAACACGCACGGCTTCGTTGATCTGAATGGCCAGAAAATCCAGCGGACCGAAGTCCTGAGATTCTACGGACATATCGATCTTGGCCTTGCCGCCTTCCCAGGTGTAAATGCCCTGGCCGCTCTTCATGCCGAGTTTCCCGCTGTCCAACAGAGTCTGAAGTGTCTTGCCGGGTTTGAATTCCGGAGACAGTGTTTCGGAATAATATTTGAGAGTGTGATAGAAAACGTCAATACCGACGTAGTCAGCAAGCTCGAAGGGACCCATGGGCATACCGGCCTTGGCCTTCATGACAGCATCAATCGTGTCCACTTTGATTTTGCCTTCATCCAGAATGGCGCTGATCAGAGCCTGGTTGGGTGCTCCGATGCGGTTCACGATAAAGCCCGGGGAGTCCTTGAGCACTTTGATGGGAACTTTTCCGATTTTCTTGGTCAGTTCGCAAAGCAGGTCCACGTTGGCATCAGAGGTTTGCTTGGCGTAAATCACTTCTACGCCTTTCATGACCGGCGCGGGATTGAAGAAATGCATACCGAGAATCCGCTCCGGGTTCTTCCCGGCCGTGGCGATTTCGCTAATGCTCATGGTGGAAGTGTTGGACGCTATCAGCGCGTCAGCCGGAGCCGCAGCCGATATTTCGGCACACACTGTTTTCTTCAGAGACATGATTTCCGGAACGGCTTCGATAATCACCTGAACGTCCTTGACTGCCTCGGTATTGCTTAAAGATGTGGACAAATTGCCCATGACTTCGGCCTTTTTCTCAGCAGTCATTTTACCCTTGCCGACCAGAGTATCCAGACTCTTGTTGACCGTGGCCATACCTTTGTCGAGAAACTCCTGTTTGATGTCCACCATGACGGCCTTGATGCCGGCCTGTGCGCATACCTGGGCAATGCCGTTCCCCATAGCTCCTGAACCAATTACTGCAATTTTCTTGATATCATCTAACTTCATTACCGACCTCCTTCTTCTTAATTGAATTAATAAGAACTTCCTGTCCAAATTTCATTGTGATTCTTCTTATGTTTATATAAGAATTTTGGCAGCAATTCTTTTTCGTGTGAGCGGAGTATAGGTAAAGGAGGGCGAACCTGTCAAGGGAAAAAGGATTAATATTGTATTTAATAGGGACCTTGCCTGCAGGGGCAAAAAACAGGAAAAAGGCCATTTTGGCGAAGGCGAAAAGAAAAGCCTGCCTTTTAAAATGTTTAGAAAAGGACTTGTTTTGATGATTGCCTAAACAGGAACAAATGTATATATTAAAGAACAAATGTCGTTTTGGGGTTATTCTTCAACCGTTTCAGAATTTAAAAAAGGACTGTACGTTTAAGGAGGTTCGGTATGAATTCTTTGAAAAAGGCTATTTTCATCGTTTGTTTCTTCAACCTCTTGGGTTTGTGGTCTTTGTCCCTTTCCGGGGTTGCCATTGCAAACCAAAATGAGCAAGAAGCCTCTCTTGAAAAATGCATCAAGTCCTGCGAAGACAGTAAGCAGGTTTGTTGGAATATGGACCCTGACCGGAGGCTTTGCGAAGCCCAATTTCAGTTGTGCATGGAGAACTGTAATAAAAAATACAACGCGCCTGTCGTCGAAGACGTAAAACCGCCGGAGCCTAAAAAGACACGGACATTGCATTAAGGGTGTTATGAATTTTTTGCCCTGCAGGCGTCTTTTGTTTCGTTACAGGTTCACGGCGAGGTAAACTTTTATTCGCAGTGTGAAATGTTTTATACATGCCGCAAGTTTTTTTTCCGGTTTCGCGACCAGGTATTTTATTAAAAGCATAATAAAGACAGCCCGTTGTGTTCTATTGACGGTTGCCGGTTTTCTGGCACAAATTGTGCTTTTACATTATTTACTTTGTCGTTGTTATTGTGCGGGATTTACGCTACATTCACGTTAAAAAACGAGGAAATATTTGTCTGCATGAAAGATGATAAAAATATAGCGGCTGTTTTCCCGGGGCAGGGTTCGCAAAGACCGGGTATGGGAAAGGATTTCTATGAGCAAATTCCGGTTTGCCGGCAGACTTTTGAGGAAGCTGCCGATGCGTTGGGCTGGAATATCATGGATATGTGTTTTGGGGAGGATGAAAGATTAAATCTGACAGAGTACACGCAGCCCTGCATCGTGACAACGGAAATCTGCATGTTGCGCGGATTGAATGAGCACTATGGTTTCGCGCCGGATTATTTCGGCGGTCATTCGCTGGGCGAGTTTACGGCGCTGGTGGCTGCAGGTGTGCTGCCCCTGTTCGATACGCTCAAAATCGTTCAGATACGTGGACGGTTAATGCAGGACGCTGTGCCGGTCGGTGTGGGCGGGATGGCGGCGGTCATTTCGGAAAACATCGATATGAACATGCTGACCAAAACCATGGAGGGCCTGAAGGCCGGCATCGCCAATATCAATTCCGCCAACCAGGTGGTCATCAGCGGAGAGCTGCCGGCTATCGACGAAGCGGAAAAACGTTTTACGGAAAATTTTCCGGAAGGTAAAAGCTTTCGTTTTATTCGTTTGAATGTGAGCGCTCCATTCCACAGCACGTTGATGAAAACCATCGAGGGCCGTTTTGCGGAAACGCTGGAAAAATTCGGCAGTCATCTGAATCCCGTAAACGCTCCCCGTGTCACCTCGAATTTTACCGGCGGTTTTCATGCGGGCGATAAGGCCGACGTAAAGAAAAACCTTGTTCACCAGATCAGCCATACGGTGAACTGGCGCAAGAATATGCAGGCTCTGGCGGAAAATACGCAGGCCATTTATGAAATCGGACCGGGCAGACCGCTGCGCGATTTCTTTAAGACGATAGGCGTTACCTGTCAGTCCATTACCGGACTCAACGCGGCAGAAAAAGTTTTTAAGGCAACATGTCAGTAAACCAGCCATCGCGCGAATGATTTTCGCAAAGGAGTAAATATTTTGATACAGGAAAAAGACATAAAAAATATTCCCCTGAAGATTCAGGACAATACCTTCCGTGACGGCCATCAGTCGATTTACGCGACCAGAATGCGGACCGAAGATATGATTCCTATCGCCGAGGAGATGGATCAGTGTGGTTTCCACGCGATGGAAGTCTGGGGCGGCGCGACATTTGATACCATGCACAGATTTCTGGGAGAAGATCCCTGGGCGCGTCCCCGAATTTTAAAACAGTATATTAAGAAAACGCCTTTTGCCATGCTGATCCGCGGGCAGAATCTGGTCGGTTACCGCCATTACGCCGATGACGTCGTGCGCGCTTTCGTGGATAAGGCCTGTGAAATCGGCATTGATGTTTTCCGCTGTTTTGATGCGCTTAACGATTTCCGCAATATGGAATCCTGCGCGGAACGAATCAAGGCAAACGGCAAGATTTTTCAGGGAGCGGTTTGCTATTCGCTGACAGATGTCCGTCTGGGCGGTGACGTTTACAATCTGGACTATTATGTCCGGAAAGCCAAAGCACTGGAACAGATGGGCGCGAATGCCATTTGCATCAAAGACATGGGCGGCATCATGTCGCCTTTCGATGCCTATGATCTGGTAACGGCCATCAAAAAAGAAATTAACCTGCCGTTGCATCTCCATTCCCACTACACCAGCGGCATGGCGTCCATGACGTATTTAAAAGCGATAGAAGCGGGTGTCGATGTGGTAGATACGTGCCTGGCGCCGTTTGCGCTGAGAACGTCGATGCCGGCCATTGAGCCGATTGTTGCCGCCCTCAGAGGCACATCACGCGATACAGGCATTGATCTGTACAAACTGCTTGCGCTGGGCGAACACTTGGAAAATGTGGCCCCGAAATACAACAGCCACCTGGCTACGCATAAGCTTTCGATTATCGACAACGGCGTTCTCGCTCATCAGATTCCCGGCGGCATGATTTCCAATCTGACCGGCCAACTCAAAGAAATGAACGCCCTGGACAGACTGCCCGAAATTTATAAGGAAGTCGTCCAGACCAGAAAAGACATGGGATCACCACCTCTGGTGACGCCGGTGTCGCAGATTATCGGCGCGCAGGCGGTGCTCAATGTTTTGTTTGGCCGCTACGTAAGAGTTTCCAATCAGCTCAAAGATCTGGCTCTGGGTCTGTACGGCAAAACACCCATGCCGATTGATGCGGCACTGACAAAAAAAATACTGAAGAACTATAAGCGCGGCCAGGAGCCGGTATCCGGAAGGCCTGCCGATTATCTGGAGCCGGAAATCGAAGCGGCGAAAAAGGCCATGGGGGACCTGGCACGCAGCGACGAAGATGTGCTGGCCTACATCTTATATCCGGCGACCATGACGAAATTTCTGCAATCGAAGTATGGCATCGAACCGCCCAGGGCGACAGGCGACGACAATGCCCAGAAAAAAGGCGCGGCCGCATAAAAAATTTAAACCGAAATAAACTCCTTTTTTGAAGCGAAAAATTCTTAAAAGGAGTTGTTTTATAAGTTCATCTCCAAAAAAATAAAATAAGTAAAGGTGTGCTTTATGGATTTCAGCCTCAACGAGAGCCAGTTATCCTATCTGGATACTGTTCGCAAATTTGTGAAGAATGAAATTACGCCGCGTATTCTGGACATGGAAAAGGAGCACGTTTTCCCCTGGGAGATCATTAACAAGGCCTGGAAAACGGGGCTGATCAATTTGAGCATCCCGGAATCCGTCCGCGGTTATGAAATGGATCTGTTTACGTCCGCCCTGGTTGTTGAGGGGCTTTCCTACGGCGATACAGGCATCTCTACGTCGGCCATGTGCAACGATCTGGCCAACGTCGTCATCGGACTGCACGGCACAGACGAGCAGAAAAATCTATTCCTTAAACCGTTTGTCGAAAAGCCGATCCTGGCCTCTTTTTGTCTGACGGAGCCCAATGCCGGTTCGGATAACTCCATGATGGCTGCGTTCATCAGCAAACGGGAAGACGGTAAGTATATTCTGAACGGGGCCAAATGTTTTATCACCAACGCGTCTTACGCATCGCAATTTACTGTTTTGTGCAAAACAGGCAAGCCGACCGGCAATTTTATGGCCTGCGTCATTGTGCCGGTGGAACACGTCACCTCATACGATATCCCCGATATCGGCAACGCAACCCGTGAAATCAGCGTTCCCGCCGGCGGTAAAATCATCATCGGTAAACCCGAGGATAAGCTCGGACAACGGCTTTCCAACACCGCCAGCGTGACGTTCGAGGACGTTGTCGTTTTTCCGAATCACATTATCGGCGACCGGCGTCTGGGTTTCAAATATATCATTGATGTTCTGGATTATGCCCGTCCGATGGTGGCGGCCATCGGCCTGGGGCTTGCCAAAAGAGCGTTCGATCTGACGGTGGAATATACACGGGAACGCAAGCAGTTCGGTCATCGCATTTGTGACCTTCCCGTGGCGAGAGAAATGCTGACGACGATGTGGAAAAAAGTCGAGCTGGCCGAGATGGCTTTGTTCAAGGCCATTTTCAAGATTCAGGAAAAAGCCCAAGATGCCGGCATCTATGCGTCCCTGGCCAAGAACACCGCCGCGGAAGCTGCCGTCTTTTGTGCGACGGAAGGCCTGCATCTGCACGGCGGTTATGGTTTTACAACCGAATATGAAATTTCCAAACTGGCGCGCGATGCTCACATTATCGATATCTATGAAGGTGTCCGGGAAGTTCAAAATATGATTATCGGACGGGAGATTATATAATGCTTTATCTTCATGCCATGGGGCACTTTCATCCGGAGAATGTCATTTCCAATCAGTTTTTGGAAGAATTGGATATGGGTACGTCTAACGACTGGATCATGGAACGGGTGGGCATTCAGAACCGCCGCACGGTTTTGCCGCTCGACTATATCCGGAAAACCAAAAACGTCCATCCGCTGCAATCCTTTTCCATCCGGCTCTACACCAATGCGCAGATGTCAGCCATGGCGGCACGGATGGCACTTCAGCGCGCGGGATTGAAAGCGAAGGATATCGGTCTGATTATTTCCGGTTCATCATCCCCGGATAACATTACTCCCGCGGAAGCCGGAGCCGTGGCTGCGGAACTGGGGATCGAGGTACCCTGCTTTGATTTGAATTCCGCCTGTTCCACCTTCGGCATGCAGGTTAATTTCTTGTTGCGTATGAAGCCTGAAGAAATGCCGCCTTACGTTCTTCTGGTCGGTGCGGAATCCACGACCAAAGTCATTAACTATACGGATCGTAATTCATCAGTGCTTTTCGGCGATGGCGCTCATGCCGCCGTTGTTTCGTCGACCATTCCCGCCCGTGCCGCCTTTATCAGCGGCGGTTATAACGCCCGTCCTTCGGGATGGACAAAAGTCGGTGTTACCGGAGACTGGGTTTTCAGTCAGGACGGCAATGCCGTTCAGGGTTTTGCCATCAGAACAACGACGGAATGTTTAAAAAAACTTCAGGATCAGTACGAAGCTCAGGCCAAGCGCTTTATCTTCATTGCGCACCAGGCCAATTACATGATGCTGAAAACCGTTTGCGAACGCCGGCACATTAAACCGGAACATCACTGGTTCAATGTGGATCAGTTCGGCAATGTCGGCTGCTGCGGCGCTCCCGCGGTTTTGAGTATGAACTGGGATAATATACGGCCGGGAGATAATATTGCCCTGGTGATTGTCGGCGCCGGACTGGCTTGGGCGTATGCGATGCTCAAGGTGGAGGATAAACAATGATTGAAAGGCCCGTTGCACTGGTTACCGGCGGAGCAAAAGGCATTGGCGCCGCGTGCTGCCGAGCGCTGGCCGCGGAAGGGTTTCATGTCGGTATTCATTACAATCAAAGTACCGCAAGCGCTCAAACGTTACGGGATCAAATTAGAGAAGGTTTTTTAATTCAAGCCGATTTATCCGACATCGGGCAGGTAGACGCGATGATCGGTAAGCTTAAGGATACCACGGGACGTGTCGATGTTCTGGTCAACAATGCCGGTCGCTCCGTCAATGCCGATATTATCTCCATGAAAGTGGAACAGTTTGACGAGCAACGGACGTTGACGCGCGGCGTCTGGTACCTGACCAAAAGAATTTTGCGGCAATTCATGTTCCGGAATTCCGCCGGCCGCATCATTAATATTTCCAGCGTTGTCGGCCATACCGGCAACGCTGGACAGATTCCCTACACGATGGAAAAAGCGGCGCTCGATGCCTTCACCAGATCGCTGGCGCGGGAACTCAAGGGAAGAAATATTCTGGTGAATTCCGTGGCTCCCGGTTTTATCGATACGGAGATGACGAAGGACTTGCCCGAAGAAATAAAAAATAAAGCCATGGAAGACATTCTCCTGGGACGTGTAGGCCGTCCGGAGGAAATTGCCGAAGTAGTCGCCTTTTTGGCAAAAAAGGGTAGTTACATCAACGGGTCGGTCATCCACGTCAACGGAGGACTTTATGGAGGCTGATGCCGCTCTGAAACAGGAGGTGCTTTCGCTTGTTCCTCAGCAGCCGCCTTTCCGTTTTATCGATGAAATTATCAGCCTTGACGATGAGCAGATTATCGGGGCTTACCGTTTTCGCGAAGATGAATATTTTTACCGCGGGCATTTTCCCGGCAATCCCATCACGCCGGGTGTTATTCTGATTGAAACGATGGCCCAGGTTGGCGTCGTGGCCTTTGGGATATATCTTTTGTCGCGTCAAAAGAATATGCGACTCCATGACATGAAATTGCCGATCAGTCTTTTTTCTCTGGCCGACGGAGTGGAATTCAAACAGATTGTGAAGCCGGGTGAACGAGTTATTGTCAGAGCGAAAAAAATTTATTTTCGTAAAATGACCATTAAAGCCGCTGTGTCCATGGAAAAGGAAAACGGCGAAATGATCTGCAGCGGGGAATTATCAGGAGTGGGAGTGGAACAATGAAAAAACGAATTGTCATTACAGGAATGGGGGTGGCGGCGCCCAACGCGCACGGCTTGGATAATTTTGAAAAGGCTCTTCGCAATGGCGTTTCCGGTATTCGCTTCATCCCCCGGTTACAGGAATTGAATTTCGGCTGCCAGATAGCCGGCGTCCCTGAATATTTCGATGAAATACGGTCAAGCTATTTCGACCGGGAAAAACTTTTGTCCATCAACGACAATATCGGTTATGCCTCGGTGTCGGCGGTAGATGCCTGGACGGATGCGGGATTTGCCCTGAAGGATGACGATGACGATACCGTAGATTGGGATACGGGAGTGATTGCCGGTTCCGGAATTGGCGGCATGGATACGATTGCCAATACCATCGTTCCTTTAATTAATGAGGGTAAGGTAAGAAGACTGGGCAGTCGTGTTGTCGAACAGGTGATGGGAAGCGGAACCAGTGCGCGTATTTCCGGCCTTCTGGGAGTCGGCAACCAGGTAACCTCGAATTCTTCGGCCTGCTCGACAGGTAATGAGGCGATTATTGACGCGATGGGGAGAATCAGAACGGGACTGGCCAAACGCATGATCGCCGGCGGTTCCGAAGGCGCGACGCCTTACATCTGGGGTGGGTTCGACGCCATGCGCGTGCTGTGTAGAAAATTTAATGACAACCCCGAGGCCGGCTCCCGTCCGCTCAGTGCTTCAGCGGCCGGTTTTGTCCCTGGCGCAGGCGGCGCCATGCTTGTTCTCGAAGAGCTGGAAACGGCGCTGGGCCGGGGCGCCCGGATCTACGCTGAAATCCTCGGCGGTTATGTGAACTGCGGCGGCCAGCGGATGGGCGGCTCCATGACCGCGCCCAATCCCGAAGGCGTCAAAAGATGTATTCGCGGCGCTGTCGGCGATGCCGGCATTGATCCGGCACAGGTGGACGCCATCAACGGGCATTTGACCGCGACGTACGCCGATCCGTATGAGGTGAAGAACTGGGCAGAAGCGCTGGAGCGGACACCGGAAAACTTTCCCTACATTCAGTCCACGAAATCATTGATCGGTCATTGTCTGGGGGCGGCGGGCGCCATTGAATGCGTGGCCGTCGTTCTGGAACTGTTCAAAGAATTTTTGCATCCCTCCGTCAACAGCGGGGATGTTCACCCCGAAATCGAAAAATTCGCGCCGAAAATACCGCAAAAATGTCTGGACGTACCTGAAATAAAAATCATCGCCAAAGCCGGTTTCGGTTTCGGCGATGTCAACAGCTGTCTCATATTCAAGAAATGGGAAGGGAAATAATCATAAAAATTGAAGGAGAGTTTTATATGGACGACAAGAAGATTTTCGAAGAGATGATCAATATTTTGAGGCCTTATGCCAAGAATCAGGATCGTTTGGCGACGGCAACACTGGAAACGCACATCCTGAACGACTTGAAAGTCAATTCGGCACGCCTGGTAGACGTCATTATTAAATGCGAAGACGTTTACGGAATCAGCGTGGATGATGATGAGGCGGATAAAATACGCACCATCGGTGACGCCGTTAGAATCATCAAGCAAAAACTTGTTTAGACAATGACGAGAAAGTCTCTGATCCTTTTAAATATGCAGAAATTCATTGGGCGCATGGCCATTTTCATCCTTGCGCCGCTGTATTTCTTTGCCGCAAAAATGCTTTTTTATCGTGTCAGAGATTTAAAAAAAACAAGAAGTTTATGCGCCGCAGAATTTGCAAAGCACAAAGGGGGATGGATTATCTGTTCCAATCATCTGACCATGATAGATTCTTTTATCTTAAGTTACGCAATGTTCAGCTTGCCTCAGCACATCATCCATTATAAAAAAATGCCTTGGAATCTGCCGGAATGGACCAATTACAAAGACAATATCTTGCTGACGATTTTGTGCTATCTCTCCAAATGTATTCCTATTAATCGCGGTGGCGCCCGGGAAAAAATGAAAGAGTCTCTGGAAAAATGCATGTACCTGCTGAAAAGCGGAGAAACCATCATGATCTTCCCGGAAGGCAAGCGTTCCCGCACCGGAAGGGTCGACCAAGAAGGTTTTTCTTACGGCGTGGGACGATTTATCAAACATCTGGAAGACTGCAACGTGATGTGTATATATCTTCGGGGAGACCAACAGGACCATTACGGTGTCATTCCCGCCTGGGGCGAAAAATTTTCAGTTCAAATGGAAGTTTTCAAGCCGCATCCGGTAGAGGGCAGTGATCTTCGGGTACAGCGGGAATACGCCCGGCAGATTGTTGAAAAACTCGCAGCCATGGAGGAGGGATATTTTGCCCTGTGTCGGAAACGATGTGGTGGATTTGAAGGATGCGGCGAACTCGGGAAAAAGCAGGGATTCGCGCTTTCTAAAAAAAATCCTCACAGATGCTGAAATTGAATATGTAACCCACGCGGATCATCCCGACAGCACCCTCTGGTTGCTCTGGGCCTGCAAGGAAACCGCCTATAAAGTCATCAAAAAAATTTTGCCGGACATCGTTTTTGCCCCAAGGCAATGGCAGGTTAACGTTCATAATATTAAATCAGAATATGCGGAAGGGGAGGTTGGCATACCGGGAAAAGACGGCGTCTTTATCCGCCTTTTCGCGGGGGCCGACTATATTCATTGCGCTGGTTCCGATGATAAAGCGACGCTGGATAACTTAATCTGGAGCGTTGAACCTCTGCCGGATGAAGAAACCTGTCCATCGCTTTTTTCCCGCCGCTGTCTTGCTCAGAGCTTAGCCGGGCGCTTTTCACTGGACTTCCATCAAATAAAAATACAAAGAAAGAGACGGAACGGCGAACTTCAACCGCCATACGTTTATGTCGATGGGCGGCAAACGGACACGGAGATCAGTTTAAGCCACGACGGCCGATTCGTTGCCTATGCATTTGGGAGTACCGCCCAAAGAAAATGACATGAGGACCGGGTTTCATGATCAGAG
>JAGOMJ010000054.1 GCA_017993615.1 Smithella sp.
ATACAGACCGACAAATCCGGAAGCATACAAATTGACGCAAACCATGAACTGTTCTTTGTTTTTAATGGCAGACATTTTTTTTTCATCGCTTACTATTTTATCTAAAAAAATTCCCTTCAATTTATTCAAAAAAATTATCGATCGCTGGGAGTTGATCAGAATTCTGTAAAATTCCAAATCTTTTTCCAGGAAACGGGCAATATTCATCAAAAATGGCAGAGGGTTTTCGATCAGTCTGCTGTTTTTAAATTCATCAAGAAACTCCAGTAATGCCGAGATGATTTCATTGCCAATCTGCTCTCCGACGGCATTTACATTGCTGTAATGGGCATAAAAAGTGCCGCGATTAATATCCGCTGTTGTGACAATATCCATGACGGTGATTTTATCGATATCCTTTTCCTTGATCAATGAGACATACGCCTGCTTGATCAATTTTCTGGATCGAATAGCGCTGCGGTACTCTGCTTTTTCGTGGATTGTCTTTCCGCTCATTTTTGATCTCCTGTAAAAAATCTGCCTAAAGTACGACAAATTTCATCTTTGTGTTCAATTTTATACAATATCTTCAAATATTGAGTATTGACTGAAACACAAGTGCCTTATATTGTACTTATGTTCAAAAATCAACATGTGTTTGACATTTGAACAAAATAATTGGCCGGAGCGCGGCCCTCGAAAAGCAGGCGGGCAACATGAAAGGGGAGAAACAATCCTTTCAACAGAACCTGAAAAGCAAACTATGACACGATCGGCAATGAATGGATCATGGTTGCTTAAAATAAAAAATCCGGAGGCAATCGAACGACACAAAAAAGCCCCTCCAGCGGTTAAAACCGCTTCTTCTTATTCCTGTCCTAAGTAACCCCTGGGTTACGACGGCAGGTTCCTTTAACACCATCCCTCCAGCAATGGAGGGATGGTGCCTTTTTTTAACGTCAGACCGTTTTAAAACATCGCATTTTTAGAAAACAAAAAAAGTATTTTCGAAAAAAAGAGTGTCGGGAAAAAACGATGAACGGCTTTAACTCCGGTTTCAGGAAACTGACAGCCGATAGTGCATTTCTATGATGGTTCGACCGTATTGGTGAATGCCGGCCCTGCTCAATTGTTTTTGAAGGGGAGACGGTTTCCCGTCGGGAAGGAACGATTTGCCCCGGCATCGTGAAAAATCCCGAACGGACATTTTACATTTACACTCCGGGTCCAGGCAATTATGCCGGGCCGTTATTCAGATCGCAAAACGATGTCTTCAAGGGCGCATTCCTTACGGGCGCATGGATAAATGATTCGCCTGAAGAAAATCCGTTCCTGCCGACGGCTCAAATATTATTTTGCTTAATCCTTTTTCGCTTTTTTCAGATCGATATGACAGTAGCCGCGGGGATTTTTCTTCAGGTAGTCCTGATGGTAATCTTCCGCCGGATAGAAATCTTTTGCAGGCTGAATTTCCGTGACAATTTTTCTGGTATATCTGCCGGATCGGGCAAGTTTTTCTGCAGAGGCTCTTGCCGCTTTTTCCTGTTGCGGATTGGTATAAAATATCGCCGACCGATATTGGGTGCCCACATCGTTGCCCTGCCTGTTAAGGCTGGTGGGGTCGTGCAATTCCCAGAAGTGTTGCAGCAGCCGTTCATAAGTTACGATTGTCGGATCATAGGTAACGCGGACAGCTTCGGCATGTCCGGTTTTGCCGCTGCAGACCTGTTCATAAGAGGGGGCTTTAACGGTTCCGCCGGTGTAACCCGATTCGCTGTTGACGACGCCTTTTACCCGGCTGAAATACTCCTCCACGCCCCAGAAACAGCCGGCGGCAAAAATGGCCGTTTCGGTCGATTTGCCGGATGGAGCAGCAAATAACGACAAGTACTCACCGTAGCCTTCCGTCTCCATTTTCTCTCGGGGAATAAATTTTAGTGATGCGGAGTTGATACAATATCGCCTGCCGGTGGGGGCGGGCCCGTCGTCAAAAACATGCCCGAGATGAATGTCCGCTTGCGTACTTCTGACTTCCGTGCGTAGCATGGAGTGGCTGAAATCGGTCTTTCTCCAGACGGCGTTGTCCTTGATGGGTTTTGTAAAACTGGGCCAGCCGGTTTTGGAATCGAATTTATCCTTCGAACTGAACAGGGGAACGCCGGAAACAATATCGACATAGATGCCTTCCTGATGATTGTTCCAGTATTCGTTTTGAAAAGGCGGTTCTGTGGCGTTGCCGAAGGCGACATCGCGCTGGAGCGGCGTCATTCTTTTTTCGGCATCCTGTCCCGAAATTTTTTTATCCATGATTCTCCCTCCCTGCACCCGTTCGGACGTAACTTGCGCCATTAAATATACCCATATGAATCCAAAAAGCATGACAAGAATAAAGACGGGCGTGTATTTGTTTTTCATCATTTCACCTTGAAAAGAAATTTAATCATTGTCCGACAAGAGAGCAAGATCATTTTAATCAACGGATGAATTTAAGCATTTTTTTCAGGTGTTGAGGCGATGGCGGCTCTTTGGGGTTATCTTGCTGTCCAGGAAAAATTTCCGGAGTTTGTCTCCGTAACGGCTTTTGCGATAAATTTTTAACCAGCGGTTGACGATGGCGCCCGCGTATGTCCTGACAAACAGATTTCTCCATATTCTTTTGATATCTTTCCAGGCGCTGATCAGCGGAACGGCAAAAATCGTCCGCGGACTCCAGGCGCCGTCGGGCCGTTTACCGGCACGTTGTCTTTCCGCCAAATTACGGATAAACCGGCGGATGTAAAATTCGACGAATTGAATGGGAAATCCGATTGTGGCAATATAGGTCCAGTTCAGCCAGTTGCCGTAATTCAAATTCCGTTTGATAAATCCTCCGAGATATTTTTTTTTCATCAGCAGGCCGGGCATGCCCTGCAGTTCAAATGCGTCCATACTGTCGGGCCGGGGATCGTAGCAGAGGAAAAGCCCGTCGTATTTATCCCAGCCCACTATTTTCAGGGGCAGAAGACGGCCTTCCCGTTCCAGTCTTGTTCTGAGATCCGAACCCGGAAGCGGAACCGCATTCAATACCTGAATGGTATCGATACCGGATTTTTTAAAAAAATCTTTGTAGATTTTCGCCCGTTGTTTGACGGTGAAAGAAGATGGCCCCTGTGCATCGTCGTTGAGCGGATAGCCGAAAATGAACATGCCGTGCAGATAAAAAACATTGGAGAGTTTTCGGGAACGGGCAATCAACTTCTCCACGGTTACGCCTTTACGCATGGCCCGGAGTTCTTCATTGATCGGGCTTTCGTACCCGATCGCCAGCATGCTGACACCGGCAAAATGCATGGCCTCGATGAGGGCGTCATTTTCCGCCACTTCCGAACGCACCTGAACCACCAAATCGATTTTTTTCAAAAAATTTCGTTTATAATGGCCGATGGCTTTGCACAGAGCAATGGCCTCGTCCGGATGCTGTGCAAAATTATCATCGGTGAAAAAGAATTTAGTGTATCCCATATCGGCATATCGGATCAGTTGCCTCAGCGCCGTATCGATGGACGCAGCCTTGTATTTTCCGTATTGTTTGTTCACGACGCAGAATTCGCAATTCCAGTTGCAGCCGCGGCCCCGGTTGATGGGGATATAGCTCCATCTTTTTTGTAGATATTTGATCAATGTCAGGTCGCAATCGGCCAGGCCGTCCAAATCGGAAATGGGCGGGCGCGTGCCGGTAAAAACGTAGCCGCCGCCGTCATCCAGAAAACTGATTCCTTTGATCTGAGACAATCTGGAACGGTTCAGATCGACACCGCTTTCGGAGCTCAGAACATCGATCAACTCCGCCATGGTTTCTTCCCCTTCGCCGTGGACCACAATGTCAATGCCGGATTGCAGCGCTTCCTGCGGAAGAGCATCCGCATGGCTGCCGCCGGTAATCGTCACGGCGCCGAAGCTCTTGTATTGCCGGGCGATGGCGAACATGCGGGGGATCGAATTACTCATGCCGCCGTACAACAGGGCCAGGTGTGCCGGTTGTTGCTGCTGTAAAAAGAAATGATCCGGCAGACCATTCAAATCCTCCGGCCCGCGGTAATTATTCTCATCGATCGCGTAGATATTCCTGATGCGGGGATGACGGACGATCTGACTCATGACGGATATGATCCCGACGGGCGGCATTTTAATCCGGGCGTAAATATTCTGTTGGGAATGTTTCGGGTACTGCGGAATGATGCCGATCACGGTTAAATCTCTTTCCATGATGAAACCCTCCCTGTAAATCTTTCATCAGAAAAGGACGGTTCGAAAATAAACGTTGGGCTGGACAATACGGCTCTTTGGATGATAAAAATAATCCATTCGCCGCAAAAAGTCAATCTTGGCGATGGACAAGCTAAAGCAAGAAGGATGCGTTGCCGTAAACCATCAATAAAAAAAGCACCCCGGCTGATTTTTCAAACAACACGGGATGCTCTATTTATCTGGTTTCTACCAGGGCGTTGTGCGCCTGGCAGGGGGAAGCGTCGCTCATTAGATGGCTCTGACGTTCGTGGCTTCCTGACCTTTTTTGCCCTGCGCAACGTCAAAACTTACGCGCTGGCCTTCATTTAGGGTCTTGAAACCTTCACCCTGAATCGAGCTGAAATGTACGAATACATCGCCGCCTTCTTCCTTTTCGATGAAGCCGAAGCCTTTGCTTTCGTTAAACCATTTGACTTTACCTTCTGACATAGTTCTCATCCTCCTTTCATAAATTTTCAAAAGTCGAATCAGCACGATGACAGAACTAAAAAAGCCACCAAGACTCTAAAGTACCCGGCGGCTAACCTATGTGCTTCAAAATGTCTAAATTCAACTCTTTCCTTCAAATCTCAATCTTGTGGATCTGAAGTTGGCGCGACCTTACGGTATCGCGGAGGAATAGTCAAGCTTTATTTACAAAACAAATTCTTTTCTCAAGTTATAGTGTGCGGGAAGAGTCGATTTCATCATATAATGCAGGACGTTACAGCGTTTATGCTCCGGGCAAACGATTGCTCATTTCAGGCCGGATGTGAATGAGATTCTGCTCCGCGAGGAATAATTCCACTTCCTTAAAGACCATACCGGAAATGTTGCCGCGAACAATGCCGTGCAGATCATGATCGATCCAGGCAAAACGTTTTTTGTTTGTGCCCAGACGTCTGAATATTTCAGGACCGCTTTGCGGCGCGACTTTCGGATCGTTTTTTGCCTGAATCACCAGCGCCGGAATGCGAATGTCCGGAAGCGACCGGTTGACTTTTTTCATCAGCTTTTTCACCTGAACAAATGCGCTTACCGGACAGAGCAGATAGTTGATGTGGGGATTATCCGCGTCGTTTTTGATGTAGTCTCTGGCAAGGGTGTTAACGCCCCGGGAATGGCAGAATCGGTTGAACGCGTTGAGAACTTCCGCAAACCTCGACGAAAAGCTTTTGAATTTCAGCGGTGCGCTGACGGCGATCACGGCTTCAAAATCATGGGGTTTTAAAATGACGGATTGCAGTGCAAGGCCCGCCCCGGTGGAAAAACCGGCCACCAGAATTTTGTCGCAGTATTTTTTCAAAATGGCATGGCCGCGCTCCGCCGAATCCAGCCAGTCTTCATAGCGGCGTGTCGAAAGATCTTTGCAAGATGTTCCATGGCCGGCGAGCCTCGGTGCATAAACGGTCAGACCTTTTTGGTGCAGAAACTCCGCCCACTCCCTGACTTCTTCCGGCGCGGCCATCAGGCCGTGAATCAGAAGCACGCCGGTATCGGATCCGGGCGCGTGCAGAAAAAACGGCATGCCGATCTGTTGAGGCTTTGTTTCGCCGGCAGAATAATGCTGTTGATACTCTTTGAGGAATAAATCCGCTTCGGCTGCCAGAAGGCAGGCCGCGGCCGTGTCAGGGGGTGTACATTGCATTAGTGTATCGCTCAGGCACCGAGCTGCGCATAAACGCCGTAAATCATGGCGTAATGCAGAGCTCCACCAATCAGAACCAGGATGTGGAAAAGTTCATGAAAACTGAAAATGCCCGGAATCAATTTCGGTTTTTTGATGGCATAAATAATGCCGCCTGCCGTAAAGGCGCCGGCGCCGGTAAACAGCAGAACCGTCTGGGAAATAGACATACTGGCCAGGACCTGTTTAATAATGAAGAGTCCGGACCATCCCATGAATAAATAGAGCATCGCGTAAAGTGTCCGCGGCGCGCGCGGGAAAAAAATCTGAGAGATTACGCCAACCCCGACAAGGCTCCATTGAAAAGCAATCATCGCCCATCGTTGGTTGCCCTCCAGGCAAAAATAGCAGACCGGAGTAAATGTGCCCGCAATCATGAAAAAGATCGCCAGACGATCCATTCTTCGCCAGAAGGACAGCTCGTTTTCCTTCTTTTTGAAGGCGTGGTATAGCGAACTGGCTGAAAAAAGAAAAACAACGGAAATCCCGTAAATCAGAGCAGTGACCAGACCGGATGCCGAGAAACTGGCTTCGATGGCCAGATACACGGTGCCGATAACGGCCGCGATCATTCCGGCCAAATGTGAATAAAAATTAAACAACTCCTGGGTTTTGACATTCATAAAATCCTATCCTAAAATTCGATTTTTAACCTGTTGAATCTCATTCACAGATTTGCATAAAACACAAGCAATTAATGTTGCGCTTCACTAAGGATTCTTGTTGGCCGTTCGCATTCGACGCCTTTCAGAGGAAAAGGAGTCGCATGGATATCGGCTCTCAGCGGACGGGAAGGGCGCTTGATTGCCGGAATCAAACGGGGTTCCTGCTTCCGATTAAATTTTTGACAAAAAGCATTTCTTCGGATATCCCTGACGCGGGGACAAACCAATCGTCTGTCCGAAAATACATTCATGACCAAACAGGAAACAATCAACAGCGCCGTGTCTTTTTTCAACGAGGGATACGCCTGCTCTCAATCCGTCTTGCTGGCTTTTGCCGGCCGGTTCGGCCTGGATGAAAAGCAAGCGAAGCGGATTGCCTCCACCTTCGGCGGCGGCATGGGCAGACTGCGGGAAAAATGCGGCGCTGTTACCGGCGGCTTCATGGTGCTGGGACTGGCATACGGCAACGCCGATCCCAACGATATGGAAACCAAACTGACCGCCTATCGGAAAGTGCGGGGGTTGAACCGGAAGATTGAAGATCTTCACGGCAGCAGTTGTTGTTCCGAGTTGCTGAAAAAACATGCTACAACCGCCGACGTAACCGAAAGAAAGCATCATCAGATCATCTGTCAAAAAATTGTCGGCGGTGTCGCCGGAATATTGTACGACATGCTGGAAGAAGAACCGCCGCGCGCAAGATAAGTCTGACCGGCAGATGCCAAGGGATTCGTCAGCCTTCAGGTTTTAAACATCAAAGACGGAAATGCCGGTGAATACCTGGCACAGATGCTCATCACGTCGATCAGTATTTTTCCCCCTCCTTGTCCAGCATGGGCACGAAAAGGACCGGGATGATCGCCTGCTGTTCAAGGCGTCCATTGCGTTTGACCAAAACATACAACTCCTGCGCTTTGACATTTCCCACGGGAATGACCATTCTGCCGCCTTCCTTGAGTTGTTTCGCAAGAGGCGCAGGCACTTTGGTGGGCGCGCAGGTGACCAGAATGGCATCAAAAGGCGCGGCCTCCGGCCATCCCTGATAGCCGTCGCCGGTCCTGACATGGACATTTTGGTAATGTTTCCCGAGAATCTTCTCTGCGCGTCTGGCCAGCGTTTCAATAATTTCGATGGTATAAACACTGTGGCAGAGTTCGGCCAGAATTGCGGCCTGATAGCCGGAACCGGTGCCGATTTCTAAAACCTTCATATCCGCTTGAGGGTTGATCACTTCTGTCATCCAAGCGACAATGTATGGCTGAGAGATGGTCTGTCCTTCCCCGATGGGAAGAGCGGAATCGGCGTAAGCCATTTTGCGCAGGGCTTCAGGGACAAATTGGTGACGTTCCACCTTGCTCATCGCCCGCAGCACCTGCGGATTTTTTATGCCTCTGGCTTTGAGCTGCTCCTCAACCATTTTTTTTCTCAAGACGTCATCATTTTGTTCCACACCGGCCCGGCAGTTCAGCGCGCAGAAGGATAAACATAACGTGGCAATGAAGATAACCATTCTGAAATGTGCGGACAGACGCAAATGTGCAGCCGGTACAGCGGATAGCTGCCCGTCTTGCCTTGTCGGCCGGCCGTAAAAGCCGGGCGAGGATGCGTTGCCGGTTTTTTCGTTCATGATCGTTCCAGCCGTCAATATTTTTCATTTCAGAAACAGGAATAAGCATCTCATTTTTACCATATCCTGGCTTACAAATCAGCTTTTTTAAAAAAAATGAGTAAAAAAATCCCTGCCGGGGGGACGTCAGAAAAAATGGAAAAAAGAATAGAAAAATGAACGTATAACTGGTAAAAATGCATTCGAAAGAAAGTTCATGCATTATTGAAACATTAAACGATTTTCAGAGGAGGCAGAAAATGAAAGGTTATTTTAAAATCATCTCAATGTTTGTCGGCATGTGTGTTCTGCTGTGCGCATCATGGGCGGATGCCGGTGTTTATTATAAAACAGTGCAACAGCCGCCGGCGGCTTCCGAAAAGATCAAGGCCGGCATGGATTTCAGCGTTCTGCCCATCGATTACAGCGCCATCAATCCAAAGGATCTGGGCTATACAAATAACGCGGAATGGGATGCCGATAAAAGTGCAGTTCCCAAGGCATTTGCCGATGCTTTCCCGGTTCTGTTGAAGGAAGCCAATATCACCAACAAAAAGATATCCGTGGTGAGCGGTGGCGACAAGATCACCCAGGGTGTGATTGCGCAAGTGGCCGTGACCAAAATTAATCTGAACTGGAACGCCTGGACGAACCGGCCTGATGAATATGTCTGCAAAATAACGTTTACCGATGCCGCCGACGGGCAGAAATTATTCTCGGGCGAGGTGAATGTCAGCACGTTTTCCGGAAATCCCTTTACCAGCGCCTGGGGCAGTTTCAGCGGAAGAATGCAAAGCGCAGCCTACAACATGGCCTGGGTTCTGACGAAAATCATGACGCAGGGCAGGATAGAGCCGGCCGAACATTGATTCGATTTTTCGACTGAAAGCAAGCATTTTTGAAAACATCAACGGCGGATGCATGTGTTGTTTTGCATGCTCCGCTCTTGCTATATTTCAGTAAATATTATAGGTCCAGAGCGTATTTTTTATGGAACTGAAGGAGTTTGAATATTCCCATGACAGACGAGACAGCCTCAACCCCGACCGATTTTATCCGCGACATCATCAATGACGATCTGAAAACGAACAAAAACAACGGGAAAGTTGCGACCCGTTTTCCGCCGGAACCGAACGGCTATATTCATATCGGTCATGCCAAATCCGTATGCCTCAATTTCGGCATCGCCAGGGATTATAAGGGAACCTGCAATCTTCGGCTGGACGACACCGATCCGGCGGGAGAATCGATGGAATATGTTCAGTCGATCATCAACGATATCCGATGGCTGGGGTTCGACTGGGAAGACCGGCTGTTTTACGCCTCCGATTATTTCGAAAAACTTTATCAGTTTGCGGTTGAACTCATCAAATCCGGCAATGCCTATGTCTGTTCTCTTAATCCTGATGAAGTCAGAGAACAACGCGGAACGTTCACGGAACCGGGCAAGGAAAGCCCTTACCGAAACCGCTCGGTTGAAGAAAATCTCGATTTGTTTCAACGGATGCGCGCCGGCGAATTCGCCGACGGCGCCCATACCCTGCGCGCCAAAATCGATATGGCCTCGCCCAATATCGTGATGCGCGATCCCGTGATCTACCGCATCAAGCGCGAACCGCATTACCGCACCGGCACGCAATGGGTCATTTATCCGATGTACGACTTTGCGCATTGCCTTTCCGATGCGCTGGAAGGGATTGTTTACTCCATCTGCACCCTGGAATTTGAAAACAACCGTCCGCTCTATGACTGGATTGTGGAGAAACTCATTACCGGTCTGCGTCCGCGTCAGATCGAATTTGCCCGCCTCAATTTGAGTTATACGGTACTGAGTAAACGAAGGCTGATCGAACTGGTGGAGAAAAAGTATGTTCGGGGGTGGGACGATCCGCGCATGCCCACCGTGTCGGGAATGCGCCG
Organism: Smithella sp.; assembly: GCA_017993615.1. Taxonomy (GTDB): domain Bacteria; phylum Desulfobacterota; class Syntrophia; order Syntrophales; family Smithellaceae; genus Smithella. The sequence continues at coordinate 10,124 of JAGOMJ010000054.1, forward strand.
CCGCGGTTATACGGCGGAAGCCATCCGCAATTTTTGCGCCGGGATCGGCGTGGCCAAAAACGATAATCTGATCGATGTGGCGCTTCTGGAACACTGTGTGCGAGAGGACCTGAACGAGCACGCTCCCCGGGCGATGTGTATTCTGCGCCCGCTGCGCGTTGTCATCGACAATTATCCGGACAATCAAGTGGAACAGATCGCCTGCGCCAATCATCCGCAAAAACCGGACATGGGCACACGAAACGTTCCCTTTTCCAAAGTCCTCTACATTGAGCGCGACGACTTCATGGAAGATCCGCCGAAAAAATATCACCGTCTCGGTCCCGGACGCGAAGTGCGTTTGAGAAACGCCTACGTTATAAAATTTGAAAGCATGATGAAAGACGAAAAAACCGGCGACGTCACCGAGCTGCACTGCAGCTATGATCCGGCGACACTGAACGGCCCGCCGGCCGATGGACGCAAGGTTCCGGGCGTCATTCACTGGGTATCGGCCGGACACGCTGTTCCCGCCGAAGTCCGGCTTTACGACAGGTTGTTCAGTATTGAAAATCCCGGGAGCGAAGAGGATTTTCTGAAATATCTGAATCCGGATTCGCTGGAGACGCTGACAACCTGCCGGGCAGAGCAAAACCTGAAAAATGCCGCAGCGGGCAGCCGGTTTCAGTTTGAAAGACTGGGATATTTTTGCGTGGATGCAAAGGATTCGACATCCGAAAGGCTCGTGTTCAACCGGGTTGTCCCGCTGAGAGATTCCTGGGCGAAGATTGCCGGCAAATAATGAAAACGTTTTGAAAACAGCCCGTTTTGCCGCATGAAGTAGATAGCGATGTAATTTCTGAATCGAGAGATCCGCACCATGAAGACAAGCGGCAAGACGGCACTTCTGTTTACGCTCTACCTTTCACAGGGTCTTCCTTTCGGCTTTCAGGCCACGGCTTTGCCGGTTCTTCTCCGCGACAAAGGCATTTCGCTCACGACGATCGGTTTTGCCGGAGCGCTGGCCCTGCCCTGGTTTTTCAAACCCCTCTGGGCGCCGTTGATCGACCGCTTCTGGTCGGCAAGAATAGGACGGCGCCGTTCGTGGATTATTCCCCTGCAGACCATGATGGTTTTGACGATGTTTTCGTCCGTCTTCATTGCCGCATCCGGTTCAATTCCTCTGCTGCTGTTGTGTATTTTTCTCATGAATCTTTGCGCCGCCACACAGGATATTGCCGTTGACGGCTTGGCGGTGGACATTTTGCAACGTGATGAACTCGGTCCCGGCAATGCCGCACAGGTCGCCGGTTACAAGGCGGGCATGGTTCTGGGCGGCGGCATACTGGTCTGGTTGAGCGCCCGTTCCGGATGGGAGAGCCTGTTTCTGGGCATGGCGGCGCTGGCGGTCCTGCCGCTGATTGTCATTTTGTGCCATCGGGAGGTGGAACCGGATGGAAGCATTGTCAGCAAGCCGCCGAAATTTTCCGATTTTATCAGCGCGATGCGCAACGCCCTGCAGTCTCCCAAGGCCGGTTATTTTCTTTTGTTCATCGCCACGTACAAGATCGGTGAATCGATGATCGACATGATGTTCAAACCTTTTCTCGTAGACAACGGTTTTACCGTCCAGCAAATCGGATTGTGGGTCGGCACCTGGGGGATGGCGTCATCGCTGATCGGGTCGGTTGCCGGTGGATGGCTTGCAGCCAGGATTTCCATTGTACGCGCCCTTTTCCTCGCGGCGTCATTGAGGTTGATCCCTCTAATCGGTGAGCTCTGGCTGTCCACGTTTGTGCCCACCGCGGCGCAGGTGGTGAGCGTTACCGTTGCGGAGCATTTTTTTGGCGGGATGCTGACCACGGCGCTTTTCGCGTTCATGATGTCGCGTGTCGACAAGAAAATCGGCGCCACGCATTATACCGTGCTGGCGGCCATTGAAGTTTTTGGAAAATTTCCGGGGACTGTTTTCTCGGGCTGTCTTGCGGAAAATATCGGTTATACGGGACTTTTTTCTTTCGGAGTGGTGCTGTCGCTTCTGGTGCTGCTGCTCTATTTCCCGCTGCGGGAATCAACGTCGCCGCCGAAAATGAATATATAAAAGGAAATTGATGAAAAAAATAGTCATGATCCCGAAAATGTTTTTGAAATTATATTTTTACCGCCTTGGGGCGGATAGTTTATAAATTGAAAAAAAATAATCAATGATCAAGGCCGTTTACGCCGGTTCAGGAAAAAACGTTTTGGTGACGCGAACATCCGGGTTAGAAATTGCTTGACATGTAGAGCCAAATTTTTTATTTATATACACATTGAAGAGGTTGTTTTGTTGTAGTTTCCAAGAAGTATGAAACACGGTTAAGTCAAAAAAAAATTTAAAAAGGAGACGATTTATGAAAAAGATTTTATCAGTGATTGTCGGATTTATGATGTTGATGATGATACCCGGGATTTCAATTGGCAGCGATGCATCACCCGCCAAAAAAGCCAAAGCAGCAAAATTTAAAGCAGCGGCAGTAAACAAACCGTATGTAAGCGTACAGGGCGGCGTGGCCTTTTTAACGGACAGCGATGTGGACGCAGGCATCAGAAGCACCGCCATGGATTTTGATCCGGGTTATGCACTGGGCGTGGCAGCCGGTTACAAGATGGGCAAATACAGAGTGGAAGGCGAGATCGGCTATCAGAAGAATGAAGTTGACGAAGCTCTTTCCGGCCGGAGAACTTCAGGCGATATGAAGGCTTATTCCTTCCTGGTAAACGGCTATTATGACATTGCCACCAAGACCAGATTCACACCTTACCTGACCGCAGGTATCGGTGTTGCAAAAGTCGACGGCGATTTTAACCGCATTGCTCATGTCGATGACACCGCCTTCGCATATCAGGTCGGCGCCGGTGTTGCTTATGCCGTCAATAGATCTCTTGCTGTTGATTTGAAGTATCGTTACATGGATACGGTTGATGATTTTGGTTTCGGAAATACCAATCCCGAATTCTCAACACATAATGTATTCCTGGGCTTGAGATACTGCTTCTAATCGATTTTCAGAAATCGATCCAGTGAAGCCAGAGGTCTGTAAAAGACCTCTGGCTTTTGTTTTTTAGTTATCTGTAGAAATCCCAATTATCAATATCTGTGTTTTGATCCGGATACCGGAGGATTGTCTGTTTAATGCCTTGAAACATCGGTACAGTTTTGGTATGCTCCGCGGCACAAAATTGTTCTATGAACAATTTTGCGTTTTTATTTTCATATAAAGGGCTTGTCTTATGAATTATTCCCAACGTGTTTTTTGCGGCGAACTTTCGCAGGAGGATGTCGGCCGGACCGTTCAGCTTTGCGGCTGGGTGGACGCCTACCGCGATCACGGCGGCCTGCTGTTTATTCATCTGCGCGACCGCAGCGGCATTGTCCAGATTGTTTTCAGTCCGGATGTCACACCGGCGGCTGTCTGTCAGACTGCGGCAACGCTGCGTCCCGAATACTGTATTACGGTAACGGGCACGGCCAGAAAAAGAATGGAAGGCACGGAAAATCCAAACATCGAAACGGGAAAGCTGGAAGTTTTTGTCGACGGGATGACGATTCTTTCCGAATCCGATCCGTTGCCGTTTGTCATCACCGACAAGGCGATGGTGGCGGGCGGGGAAACCGCGGGCGCGGAAAATGTTTCCGAGGATTTGCGCATGCAGTACCGGTATCTGGATATCCGCCGTCCGGCGATGCAGAATAATCTGCTGCTGAGGCATCGTATTTTTCAGGGCGTGCGGCAGTTTCTCGATTCGCGCGGGTTTGTGGAGGTGGAAACGCCCGTGCTGACCGCAAGCACGCCCGAAGGGGCGCGCGATTATCTCGTCCCCAGCCGTGTCCATCCGCAGAATTTTTACGCGCTGCCCCAGTCGCCGCAGCTCTTCAAACAACTGCTGATGATCGGCGGCCTGGAGCGATACTTTCAATTGGCGCGCTGTTTCCGCGATGAAGATCTGCGGCCGAACCGTCAGCCGGAATTCACGCAACTCGATATCGAAGCGTCATTTATCGACGAGGAATTTCTCTACGAACTGATTGAAGAGCTGATGGTCAAAATGTTTGCCGTCGGCGGAATTGAATTAAAACGTCCGTTTGCGCGCATGAGTTACGCCGAGGCGATGGACACGACCGGTTCCGACCGTCCCGATCTGCGGTTCGGTCTGCGGTTTGTGGATGTGACGGACGCCTTCAAGAGCACAAATTATTCGATTTTCCGCCAGATTCTGCAGCGCGGCGGCTGCATCAAGGGCATCAACATCAAGGGCCAATCCGAAAAACTCAGCAAAAATGTTTTGCAGAATGAATACGCCAAAGAAATTGCGCCGTCGTTCGGCGCCAAGGGCATGACCTGGATGCGCGCCGAAAACGGCAAGCTGGAATCCAATATCGTGCAGTTTTTCAGCGAGGCGGAACTGGACGAATTGAAGCGCCGCTTCGATGTTCATGACGGCGATGTGTTGATCATGGTGGCCGATCCCTCCTACAGCATTGTCACCTCCGCGCTGGGGCAGTTGCGTCTGCATCTGGCCGACCGTCTGGGACTGATTCCGGAAAACAGTTTTTATCCGGTCTGGATTACCGAATTTCCGTTGTTTGAACCGACGGACGAGGGAGGGGTGACTTCCAGCCACCATCCGTTTACAGCGCCGGACCGCACGGATTTCGATCCGAAAAACATCGAAGAACTTTTATCCCTGAAATCGCGCGCCTACGACCTGGTCATGAACGGCGAGGAACTGGGGGGCGGCAGTATCCGTATCAACAATCGCGACCTCCAGCGCAAGATTTTCGCGGCGCTGGGATTGACGGAAGAGGACATGAAGGAAAAGTTCGGGTTTTTCCTGCGGGCGTTTGACTTCGGCGCGCCGCCGCACGGCGGACTGGCCCTGGGCATGGACCGTACCGTGTCGATGATTCTGCAGACGGCGTCGATCCGCGAAGTCATCGCGTTTCCGAAAAACCGCAGCGCGGCCTGTCCGCTGACCGGCGCGCCCTCCGCGGTGAAACGCGAGCAACTGGCGGAGCTGGGACTTTTGAATCTGGGTGAAAAGGATGTGCTGCCGGGAGAAGCTCATAAAGAAAACCTGCTGGATCGCGTCTCGTGGGTGTCGCGTCTGGGCATTGCCGAGGCGGAGCGTCCGGTGATGGAGGAAATTCTTGCGCAGTCCGAAACGCTGGCCGCGCAGGTTCACGATCTGGCCGGCGCTGAAGAGCCGATCCGGTCGGTTGCGCCCGCGGCGGGCAAAACACGTCCGGGAGCCGAGGCCATACGGTCGCCGCTGGCCGAGACGGGACAATTGCTGAAAAGCGCGCCCGCAGTCAAGGGAAATTATTTCAAAGTTGCCAATATTATCGAATAGAGGGAGACATCCTGATGGATTCCATTTTTTTCTATCAAAATCCTGAACAGTCGGCAGGCTCAGGCAAAGGGGCTTTGCAAAAACTGAAAGTGACTGTTCAACCTAATATCTTTGTGAAGGGCTGGCCGACGGAAGCGGGATCGGCAGCGCTGGCCGGTTTTAAAGCCCTGGAAGACGCCGCTGTGGTGGAGCGGCTTTCCGGAGCGGGCGCCGTTCTGATCGGTTCCACGGCCATGAGCGAGTTCGGTTTCGGACTCAAAGGAAGCCAAGCCGGTTGTGCGCTGGGGAAAAAATCCGCCGATGTGGAACTGATGCTGGACATGGCCGGAGAAGC
>JAGOMJ010000055.1 GCA_017993615.1 Smithella sp.
TTGCGACAGTTCGCGCCGTGTACAGGCATGCCGACATTTTGCGGGCCTCCGTGGCCACTTATGGCAATGATCACCGCCTGGGTGCCAACGAGGCGCCGCCGGCCATCATCTCCGTGTTTCTGGGGGACCAACTGATCCAAATTCTGGAGAACATACAACGAGGAACCGCTTCGAAAGCGACCGACGCGCAAATCATCGATCTGGGCATTTCTTCCCTGTATCAGGTCAGCAAAGACAATACGGACCGCAACAGGACATCGCCTTTTGCCTTTACCGGCAACAAATTTGAATTCAGGGCTGTGGGCTCGTCGCAATCTATTTCCACCCAGATCATTGCTCTGAACACGATCGTTGCTGAAAGCATTGACGATATTGCGGAAAAAATCATAGCGAGAAAAGATTCCAAAAACATCTATCAGGCCGTCATGGATGTTTTGAAGGACGAAATCACCACGATCAAGCCGGTCCTGTTTAACGGTGACAACTACAGCAAGGAGTGGGAAGCCGAAGCGGCCCGGAGGGGTCTGCCGAACGAAAAGACAACCCCCACCGCCCTGAAGGCCCTGATTACGAAGAAAGCACTGAATCTTTTTGAAAAATACGAGGTGCTTTCCAACATTGAGCTCAAATCACGGCAGTTGATCCACATCGAGCGCTACATCAAGGATCTGGAGATAGAAGTCAAATGTCTCAATTCCATGTGTATGAGCTATATCCTGCCGGCAGCCGTAATCTATCAGAAACGACTGGCCGGAGCCATCAATGCCACCAGAGAAGCTCTGGGCACCGAGGCCGTTGTCTCGGCGGAAATCGAACTGCTCAAGAAAATCAGCGATCTGATCAACAATATCTTCGCTACAAACAGGGACATTCAGCAGAAAGTGGAGTCCGCCAACGCTCTGCATGATGAGCAGAAGAAAGCAGAAATGTTGAGTGCCAAGGTCAAGCCAATGATGGAGGAACTGCGCGAGTATGCGGATGCCCTGGAGATCCTGGTTGATGACGATATCTGGCCTGTTCCGAAATTCTGGGAAATGTTGTTTATCTGTTGATATGGAGGCCATCATTTTTTCGCCATGTCACGTTTTGCCGCAACCGATTTTATGCAACAGGGAAGTTAACGATGTTTCAACTGGGTAAAAAAAGAAAAGCGTTATTGGTTCTGGAAGACGGCAGTATCTTTGCGGGAAATGCTTTTGCAGGGTCTGGCGAAACCATGGGGGAAGTCGTCTTCAACACGGGCATGACCGGTTATCAGGAAGTGATTACCGATCCTTCCTATAAAGGCCAGATTGTTACCATGACGTATCCCCTGATCGGGAACTATGGCATCAATGATGAAGATAGGGAATCCGCCGGCATTCATCTGGAAGGGTTTATCGTCAAGGAATATCAGGCTCATCCCAGCAACTGGCGAATGACCAAAAGCCTGAAATCGTTTCTGGACGATCACGGCAAAATCGGTATTGAAGGTATTGATACCCGTGCTTTGACCAGACGTCTGCGCATGGCGGGTGCCATGAAGGGAATCATTTCCACGGAAAGCGCGAATCTGGAATCGCTGCTGGCGACGTTAAGGGATTATCCCGGTTTGGTTGGCCGCGATCTGGTCCGCGAAGTGACCTGTTCAACCCCTTATCAGTGGGAGCGCAATGCCGTCCGGGCAGACGGCATTGCGCCCGACAAACCGCAACATAAACTGCGCGTGGCCGTTGTGGATTGCGGCGTGAAGTATAATATCCTGAGACTTCTGGAGAAAAACGGCTGTGAGGTCGTTGTGATGCCCGCTTTTTCCACCGGCGACGACATCATGTCGCTCAAGCCGGACGGGGTTCTGTTTTCCAACGGCCCCGGCGATCCGGCGGCTCTTTCTTATATTGTGGATACCGCCCGTTTCATCATCGGCAAGGTGCCGGTTTTCGGCATTTGTCTGGGGCATCAGATTATCGGTCAGGCGATCGGCGGCTGTACGGAAAAATTAAAGTTCGGTCATCACGGCATTAACCAGCCGGTGAAAAATGCCGAAACGGGACGGGTCGAAATCACGTCGCAGAATCACGGTTTTGTGGTGGTTTTGGAATCGATGAACGATCAGGCTCAAAAAACGTATCACAATTTGAATGACAACACCTCTGAAGGGATGAGCATGCCGCAGGCCTTCAGCGTCCAGTATCATCCGGAGGCGGCTCCGGGACCGCACGACACGGCATATCTGTTCGGGCGGTTTGTTGAAATGATGAAAAGTGTGAAATAAGTGCCGAAACGAAACGACATAAAGAAAATCCTGCTGATCGGTTCCGGTCCCATCATCATCAGTCAGGCCTGCGAATTCGATTACTCCGGAACACAGGCCTGCAAGGCGCTGCGGGAAGAGGGTTACGAAGTGGTCTTAATCAACAGCAATCCCGCCACCATCATGACCGATCCGGAAATGGCCGATCGCACTTACGTCGAACCCATCACACCGGAAGCCGTGGAAAAAATCATTGCCCGCGAACTGCCTGATGCGCTGCTGCCGACGCTGGGCGGACAGACAGGACTCAACACAGCTGTGACGCTGGCTGAAAGCGGTGTGCTCAAGAAATACAATGTCGAGATGATCGGCGCCTCGCTGGACGTCATTCACAAGGCGGAAGACCGGGAGAAATTCCGGCACGCCATTGAAAAAATCGGTTTGCGCATGCCGAAAAGCGGTTTTGCCCGTTCAATGCAAGATGTTCTGAAAATCGCTGACGACATCGGGTTTCCGATTATCGTCCGGGCGTCGTTTACCTTGGGCGGCACCGGCAGCGGTGTGGCCTATAACCGGGAAGAACTGATGGAAATTGCCAAGGCGGGACTTGATGCCAGCATGATCTCCGAGGTCATGATCGAAGAGTCGGTGCTGGGCTGGAAGGAATATGAACTGGAAGTGATGCGCGACAAGGCTGACAACGTCGTGATTATCTGCTCCATTGAAAATTTCGACGCGATGGGCGTGCATACCGGTGAATCTATCACGGTCGCACCGGCGCAGACGTTGACGGACAAGGAATATCAGAACATGCGGGACGCCGCCATTGCCATCATGCGTGAAATCGGCGTAGAGACGGGCGGGTCCAATGTTCAGTTTGCCGTGCATCCGCAAACCGGAGAACTGATTGTCGTGGAAATGAATCCCCGCGTTTCACGTTCCTCGGCGCTGGCTTCCAAAGCGACAGGATTTCCCATTGCCAAGATTGCGGCGAAACTGGCTGTCGGTTACACGCTGGATGAAATTCCCAACGATATTACCCGCGAGACGATGGCGTCTTTCGAACCGACGATTGATTACTGTGTCGTAAAAATTCCCCGCTGGACATTTGAAAAATTCCCGCAGGCCGAGGATTTTCTGACTACATCCATGAAATCCGTGGGTGAGACCATGGCCATTGGCCGCACATTCAAGGAATCACTGCAAAAGGCCGTTCGGTCGCTGGAAATCGGGCGTTTTTCTCTCGAACAGGCTCTGCCTGACCATATACCGGATAAAAAAGAATTTCTGAAAAGCAAACTGATCAAGCCCAATTCGCTGCGGCTTTTCTACATTGCCGCGGCTATGCAAAACGGCCTGTCGATCGAAGAACTTTATCGATTAACCAAAATCGATCCCTGGTTTTTGCATCAGATCAGGGAAATCGTTGATGCCGAAAATGAAATCAAAGAATCAACCCCATCGGTGGAGGTGCTGCGCGAGGCTAAAAAAATGGGCTTTTCCGACAGGGCGTTGGCGTCTTTTTGGAAAATGACGGAGCCTCAAATCAGACAATGGCGCGAAAAGGGAAAAATCATTCCAGTGTATAAACTGGTCGATACGTGCGCAGCGGAATTTGAAGCCTACACGCCTTATTATTATTCCACGTACGAGACGGAGAACGAAACCCGGCTGTCGGATAAACGCAAAGTAGCCATTATCGGCGGCGGACCGAATCGAATCGGTCAGGGCATTGAATTTGATTATTGTTGCGTTCACGCCTCGTTTGCCTTGCGCGAGGAAGGCGTTGAGAGCATTATGATTAATTCCAATCCGGAAACGGTCAGCACCGATTACGATACGTCGGATAAATTGTTTTTCGAACCGGTTACGCTGGAAGACGTTTTGCACATTTTACAGACGGAAAAACCGGAAGGTGTGATCGTGCAGTTCGGCGGCCAGACGCCGCTTAATCTGGCCAAAGGCTTGGAAACTGCCGGCATAAATATCCTGGGAACATCGCCCGATGCCATTGACCGGGCCGAAAACCGCGACCGCTTCCAGGAAATTGTGACCAAACTCAAACTGAATCAGCCGGATAACGACACGGCACGAGACACACAAAAAGCATTGCAGGCCGCCGAGCGTATTGGCTATCCGGTGCTGGTGCGGCCTTCCTACGTGCTGGGCGGGCGTTCCATGGAAATCGTGTACGATGAAGAAACGCTGAAGTCCTTCATGGAAAAAGCGCTGCTGGTCTCGCCGGAACACCCCATCCTGATCGACAAGTTTCTGGAGGACGCTGTGGAAATTGACGTGGATGCCGTCAGCGACGGTGAGACCACGGTGGTGGCCGGGATCATGGAGCATATCGAGGAGGCGGGCATTCATTCCGGTGACAGCGCCTGCATGTTGCCTCCCTTGACCATTCCCGGTGATGTTTTGGATCTGATCCGGAAACAAACCACCATGCTGGCGAAGGAATTGAATGTGATCGGTCTGATGAATATTCAATATGCCGTCAAAGACGGGAAACTTTATGTGTTGGAAGTTAATCCCCGCGCTTCGCGAACGGTGCCGTTTGTCAGCAAGGCCATCGGTGTGCCGCTGGCCAAACTGGCAACAAAAGTCATGCTGGGCAAGTCTTTAAAAGAGCTGGGATTTACCGAGTCCCCCCGGCCAAAACATATTTCCGTTAAAGAAGCTGTCTTTCCGTTCAACCGGTTCCCGGATGTGGATATTTTGCTCGGGCCGGAAATGAAATCCACCGGCGAAGTCATGGGCATCGATCAATCTTTCGGACTTGCCTTTGCCAAATCGCAAATGGCGACCGGATTCAAAATACCGCAGCAAGGCACTGTCTTCATCAGCGTCAATGATCAACACAAGGATAGGATTGTAACGGTCGCCAAAACGTTTCAGAAGATCGGTTTTAAAATACTGGCAACGAAAGGCACTGCCCTGTACCTTTTGGAACACGGTATCAGCGCCGGTGTTGTTTTAAAGTTAAGCGAGGGCCGACCGAATATCGTGGACTTCATCAAAAACGGGGACATGCAGATTGTTATTAACACCAGTATAGGACGAAAATCTTCGAGGGATGCTTATCATATCAGGCACAGCGCGCTGATATATAATATCCTTTATACAACGACCATTGCCGGAGCGCGCGCCCTGGCTGAAGCGACAGTCGCAATAAAAGAAAAGGCCTGGCAGGTTTGCTCCCTGCAGGAATATCAAAAAGCATAAAACAGCTTATTTTCTCACCTTTGAAGGTTATGGTGTCCTATAGGGTAGAAAAGAGTGACAATTAAAAAATAGCCTCTCCCCTCGATTTGTTACCGCGGGGAGAGGAAAAAATCAGAATGCGAGAGTAATGAAAATCCAAAAGGTTTTTTGATAAAATGTTATCGGAAAAAGAACAGGAAAAGCGATATTATCCCCGCGAAGAATGCGGTATTTTTGCCACTTACGGTCATGAAGAAGCATCCCGCGTAGCGTTTTACGGTCTTTTTGCCCTTCAGCATCGCGGCCAAGAATCCGCCGGCATCGTCAGCTCTGACGGCTGCAATGTATACGAGCACAAAGGCATGGGGCTGGCGGCCGAGGTTTTCAAGGAAGAAACGCTCCAAAAGCTGCCCGGCAAGCTGGCCATCGGACATGTCCGTTACTCCACGACCGGTTCATCGAATCTTTGCAATGCCCAGCCGTTTTTGGTGCATTACGGAAACGAATATTACGCTCTGGCCCATAACGGCAATATTCTCAACGCACAAAAATTACGCAGGGAGCTTGAAGACAGCGGTTCCATCTTTCAATCCACCATGGACAGCGAAGTGATTATCCATCTGATGGCACATTACCTGAAACAGGGCCTCGAGAAAGCGCTGGCGGCTGCACTATCGCGACTGGAAGGCGCCTATTGCCTGATTATGCTGACCCGCGACAAAATCATAGCCGCCCGTGATCCGCGCGGATTTAGGCCGCTGGCGCTGGGCAAAGTGAGCGGCAAATGGGTGATCGCCTCGGAAACCTGTGCGTTCGACCTGGTCGGCGCAGACTATGTTCGCGATGTAGAGCCCGGAGAAATTTTAATCATTGATGCCACGGGCGTCAAAAGCGTCAACCCTTTTTCCGCGATCAGGCACTGCCATTGCATTTTTGAACTGATTTATTTCGCCCGTCCCGACAGTCAGGTTTTTCGGCAGAATGTTTATCAGTATCGCAAGCGGCTTGGACACGAACTGGCGCGTGAATACAAACCGGATGTTGATATCGTCATGCCGTTTCCCGATTCCGGCGTTTACGCGGCTTTAGGTTATGCCGAAGAAAGCGGCCGCCCTTTTGAAATGGGTATGATTCGCAACCACTATATTGGCCGCACCTTTATTCAGCCTTCACAGGCCATGCGCGATTTCGGCGTCCGCGTGAAACTCAATCCCGTCAGAGCCTTGCTGGAAAATAAAAAAATCCTGATCGTAGAGGACTCCATCATCCGCGGCACGACCAGCCGCAACCGGGTCAAGAATCTGCGCAATATCGGCATCAAAGCAATTCACATGGCGGTGAGCTGTCCGCCGACGGTCTATCCCTGTCCGTACGGCATTGATTTTTCATCCAAAGGAGAACTTGTCGCCTCCAAGATGGAAAGTGAAAAAGCCATTGCTGATTTTATCGGTCTGGACTCCATTCATTATCTGTCCGTCGAAGGGATGATCAGGGCGACCGGCCTGAAAAAAGACTGCTTTTGCCTGGCCTGCTTTACCGGTCACTATCCCATTGCTCCGCCCGAAATCCTTGATAAATTTTGTCTGGAAACAAAATAGTTTTTCCGGATAAATTCCTGCCTCGATTGTCGTGAGCAATTGAAATTATTGATTGATAATTGGTTGAATTGAATTTGACCCCAATTCCTTCCAATAAGGATAATTACTGATTGAAAAAATTTCCGGAGCACATTAGATTATATAACGGTGACGGAGCATATCACCCGTTGAAAGATCCGGAAAAGTTAACCGGGCAATCAACGATTTATTCATACGTCCGTTTTGCAGTAATCTGTCTGAATGGATAGTTCGTAAACAGGAGAAATGATGGGAATACATACATATAAAGCGGCTTCAGTTTTAAAAGAAACGGGAATGATGGTGGAAAGCGACGCGAGGGGATTCAAATTTATCGCCGATGAACCCAGGGGGCTCGGCGGAACCAATAGGGGAATGAACCCCATGGAAACCATCTTGTGCGCCCTGGGCGCCTGCCAGTGCATGACGGCCCGTTTTTTTGCCATGCTCCTTAAAATCGATCTTACCGAATACCACGTGGATGTTGAGGGAGATATCGATGCCAGGGGCTTTCTCAATGCCGATTCGGGCATCCGTCCCGGCTTTCAGGAAATCCGCTTGACCGTCCGTATGAAGGCCAATGCCCCTGAGGAAAAGATCGCTGAACTGCTGGCTATGGTGGAAAGCCGCTGCCCTGTCGGTGAAACTGTTCTCCATGGTGCGCCTGTTGTCGTTCGGCATATCGAATTATTATAGTTGACGATCAACGAACTGACCTCGGGAACTTATAAATGAAGAATCTTGTCTTTAGCATTTTCCTCAAAGAACGTATCCTTGTGGACGACACCCTTTAGTAACATTTTATTTGAGATAATTCGGTGGTTGAGATTTCCTCGCATATAAAGATATTTTGGACTGTCCCCCACGGATTAGACAAAATAATGGATTGAATTGATATTGATGGATACAAGGTATTGATTGGTTCAAATTTCTTGTTCTTCAGGCGTTCTGCATACTAGGCCAGAATCATGTCAAGAAGTTTCAGAGCTGCTTCTTTCGGGCCGGTCATTTCACATCCGGGTATACCCAGGCGTGTACGGATTTGCCCGACGAAGATGCCCTTCCTGAAGAATGCTTCGAAAGATTTACGCGCGAGCTGATCATATATTTTCCGATACTGAGGCGGGCCGAAAATGTTGGCGAAATACGAGTGGACGATCCCTTTCGATGTGGTGGTCCCCTTGCTCATGACCGTGCCCTCCCTGAACACTGAAAACGCCTGATCGGGTGTTGAGAAGCGTTCGAGTGCCGGATGGTCGTCGTCAATTTCCTCATAGTTATTGGCGTAGAGAACGTATTCGATCCCGACCCCCATGTTGACCTCTTCGAGGGTTGAAACCGGCAATACGATACGTGCGTTTGTTTTCCCGGGGCTCATGATGATCGACCGGTCGATGTTCCTGAAAGCGTATCCGGGCTTGATGTCGTCAAGCCTTATAAACGCGCCTGTTTCGGTCCCATATCCGATTATATCGCCTTGCTCCGTAATGTTGATGGAACCCATATCGTCTGCGATAATCTGCAGTCCACGCAGGTGCTCGTCCCCGAGCATCCTGAACGCCTCCAGTGTTTCGGATTTGCCCGCGCCCGAATCGCCCATCATGAGAATGGTCGCTTCGGTCCCGTTCTTCAAATGAATCTGATAGAGCGCGCCGTGGAAAGGGAGTCTCCCCTGCCTGATCATGATCGCGTTATGCAATGTAAGCATCATCTTCTTGAGATAGCCGAAATAACCGAACTCGCTGCTTCCCGGACAAGCTCCGATCAACAGGTTGTTGGACCGGTCCTCGTGAAACATGGTCGGATATTGTGCCAGTCCGTCAAGGGACCCATCCTGAACGCCGAACAGGAAAATTGCATCCGGTTTCTTCGCGAGATGCTTGTCCCCGGCGAGTTCGAACAGGTTGCAGAGCGAAAACCCCAGATCCATAAAATTTTGGTGGAAATAGACATGCATGAGAAGATTTCCGACCATGGCGGGGTAGCAGAGCCACTCATCCGGCCGGATATCAACTACATCCATAGGGTTCGTGTCGATGCGGACGAACTGGCCGGTCCGCTTGTTCATGGGTGGATCGAAGATCAAAGTCGGATAGAATAATACCTGTCGAATCATCGGTACCGATGAGAGCTTGTCCGCGTAAACGCCGGAGAGATGAATATCCTCTCTGGTGCAGATGGCGGAAATCTTGGCCCCGGCAGACAGCTGCCGGTATATGCGGGGATGTGATCCGGTAATATTTTCCTGGATATCCCGATATGTGTCTCGGATTAATTCAGTGAGGCCCTGAATCCTCTGGTTGAACACCCGGTAGGGTCGTTTCTCGAAACTATCGTCAAATGAATCGATTATAATGTAGCGTTCATGAGAGCGCCAGAAATTGTATAGATATTCCACGAATTTGTATAGATTGTTGATGTCGGAAAAATATGGTTCGGTTCCCTCAACTACTTTTGGAATAAGTTCAGCCTCTATCTTGGCAAGATTTTTAAGCACCAGTGCCATTTTTTGTATAGTCTGCTGATCAACGGTCGTTTTTCCGAATATGTTCAGAAGCAGCGAATTTCGCGATTCGAGTTCCCTGATACATTCTGTTAGGATTCTGAAGAACAGATCGCTTTCCAGGAGTTCGTCGGGGGTTTCGCAAAGCCGGCCCCCTGTTCGCATGATTATTTTATTGCCGATGACTGAATAATCTATAGCCATGGTTCCCCTCCTTTCGTTCGTCGTTTCGTTGAAAAATATCACTGTTCCCCCGATGAAATCAATCCTTTTCTCAAGGGGCATATGCCGCAAGTGATATCTTGATAACAGATTGAACGATGCGTATACCGGAGTGGACGTTATTTTTTCAGTCGATATTGCTATCGAAATTATCATAGTCGTCCATCTGTTGTTCCTTGCGTTTTTATTGCTAAAATTTCCTTTAAATAAAGGATATGACAAAGAGAATGCCTTCCCAGTGGTGTTCGGCTGATAGACATCGACGTCAAATTTGTGTATAATAAAACACATTTTGAGGGCGTTTGTGCATGTCAAAAAAACCCAAGAACCGGTGTCGCTGATAAATAAAACTTCAAGGAGAAGCGTATGAAAGAAGGGATCGTATGCAAATTTGGCGGGACATCTGTTGCCAATGCCGCACAGATCAACAAGGTTAAAAATATTGTCACAATGAACACGAAACGGCAATATGTGATTGTTTCCGCACCGGGTAGGGATTCTTCGGATGATCAGAAAGTAACTGACCACCTGTTGAATGTTGCAACGAATGGCAGACATTTTCGCCTGCAGAACAAAAACATCACGGGTCAGCAAAGTTACGAAGCTGTTCTGGGGAAATTTCAGCGGCTGATTGACGAGTTGGCCATTGATGGCGGCGATATATTAAAAAACCTCGAAAAAGATATGAAAACACCCCTCCCGGATGTTAAGCGGCTTGACTTCATGGCATCCAGAGGTGAACGCTATAACGCCGAGGTTGTGAGCCGTTACTTGAAGAAACAAGGCATACCTTCAGAACTTGTTCTTCCTGAGGAAATGGGTTTGACGGTCACGGGCGATTTTTCAAACGCCCGGGTGATTCCAGTCAGTTATCGGAATATCAAGAAAAAATTGAGCAGCATTGAAGGGGTATCCGTCATTCCCGGTTTTTACGGGGTGACCGAAAAAGGCGACATTGCTGTATTTTCACGCGGCGGTTCCGATCTGACAGGCGGCGAGGTCGCCTTCTCCATCGAGGCGGGTCTGTACGAAAACTGGACCGATACGGACGGCATCTATCGGGCGGATCCGCGCCTGATTCCGGAAGCTAAGGTGATCCCCCGCCTTACCTATAAAGAAATCCGTCTGCTTTCATCAAAGGGCTTCGATGTGTTTCATTATGATGCCATGGTGAATTGCAAGAAAAGGAATATTCCTATTCAGATCCGAAATACCAATAACACGAATTCTGAAGGCACGCTTATTGTATCCGAACGGGTTCCTGAAGAAGTTGTCGTCGGTATAGCCCGTAAAGATAATATTGCTTTTATTTATATAGAACGTGACGGAGCAGGAGAAACGATTGGTTTTGTGCACGATCTTCTGAGTGTTATCAAGGATTATGGGATTGAGACATATCATTACCCGACAGACCGGGACGATATGACCATCTTGATCAATCAGGATGACATGGTCGGTTACGCAGAGGACATCAAGGAACGGATAGAACGGGAGTTCAAACCCGATACCCTTGAATTCAATTATAACATCTCTATTCTTTCTCCCGTAGGCATAGGCATGAAAAATCATCCCGGCGTTATCGCGGAAGCGGCGAATGCATTGCGTGATAAGAACATCAACATCGATATCATCATCCAGGGACCTGCGCAAATAAGCTTTCACTTCGGATTTCAGAACTTCTATGCTGATTCCGCCCTGCGCGCCATGTATAATTGTCTGATCGAATAAAGCGTCAGTGATGATAGCTGATGAAGTGCAAGCTTTTGGGGCCGGCGATGACCGGCGTTGCCGTTTCAGTCGCAAAAGTTTCAAAGTAATCCTCCACGCAATGATAATAATCCGAATCCTGCGGTCGGCGCTGGTATGCGGCTACGGGCAATGGCATATAATCCTCTTCCATAAAACGGATAAATGCATTCCGAAGCCACAAGACTTAATAGGACAAAAGTCCTATTGTTAAGAAGAAAATAATGATGTGTCAAATCGTACAGTGTTTTCGATATAGCCATTGCGCTCATCGTGTCTATATGTTAAGCAAATCAGCAACGTTCACCATCCGGAGAGATTTTGAAAAATGAAGTACGAACCGTTAGTTATCGAAGAGAAATGGCAAAAGAAATGGGAGGATGAAAAATCCTTCAAGGTTACCGAAGATCCGCAAAAGAAAAAATATTATCTGCTGGAGATGTTCCCTTATCCCTCCGGCAAAATTCATATCGGTCATGTCCGCAATTACACCATCGGCGATGTTGTTGCCCGCTACAAACGCATGAAAGGTTTCAATGTTCTGCATCCGATCGGCTGGGATGCCTTCGGCATGCCTGCGGAAAACGCCGCCATCGAGCATAAGATTCATCCCGCGAAATGGACCAACGAAAATATCGAGCACATGAAAAAACAGCTCAAACGCATGGGCTTCAGCTACGACTGGGACAGGGAAGTTTCCACTTGCGAGCCGAAATATTACCGATGGGAACAACTTTTCTTTATCTGGATGTACGAAAAGGGACTGGCTTACAAGAAACGCTCCACGGTTAATTTCTGCACCAAGTGCGATACTGTGCTGGCTAACGAACAGGTCGAAGGCGGGCAGTGCTGGCGCTGCGGCACGGAAGTGCAGGAGAAGGTGCTGGATCAGTGGTTTTTCAAAATCACCGCATACATTGAGGAACTTCTGGATTACTGTGACAAGCTGCCCGGCTGGCCGGAACGCGTCATGACGATGCAGAAAAACTGGATTGGCAAGAGCTATGGCTGCGAAGTGGACTTCCCGATGGCCGACGGCAACGGCGCCATCAAAGTATTCACCACCCGCCAGGACACGCTCTTCGGCGCGACCTTCATGCTGGTAGCCGCGGAACATCCGCTGGTTATGGAACTGACCAAAGGCAAGGCAGTAGAAAAAGATGTCATGCAGTTTGTCGAAAAAGTCAAAAAGCAGGACAAACTGATGCGCACTTCTGAATATTACGAAAAAGAAGGTCTCTTCCTTGATTCGTACTGTCTCAATCCTCTCACCGGTGGGAAAATGCCGATCTTCGCGGCTAATTTTGTTCTGGCCGATTACGGCACCGGCTGTGTCATGGCCGTGCCCACGCACGATCAGCGCGACTTCGAGTTTGCCAAAAAATTCAACCTGCCTTTGATTGTGGTCATTTCGCCGAAAGACAGAACGCTCGATGCGGCGACGATGACTGAAGCCTACGTTGATGAAGGCGTTTTGGTGAACTCCGGCCAGTTCAACGGTATGGAAAACACCAAGGTTCTGGAAGCGATTGCCGATTTTCTGGAAAAGGAAGGGAAGGGCAAACGCACCATTCAGTACCGTCTGCGCGACTGGGGCATTTCCCGCCAGCGTTACTGGGGCGCGCCGATTCCGATGATTAACTGTGCTAAATGCGGCATCGTTCCTGTTGATGAAAAAGACCTGCCGGTTATACTGCCTGAGAATGTTAAGTTAAGCACCGAAGGCGGTTCGCCGCTCGCGGCTCTGAAAGAATTTGTGGAGACAACCTGTCCGAAATGCAAAGGTCCGGCCTCGCGTGAGACGGACACAATGGATACATTCGTGGAGTCGTCCTGGTATTTCGACCGTTACTGCTGCCCGGATTACGACACTAAACCCGGTCTTGACCGCAAAAAACTGGATTACTGGATGCCCGTGGATCAGTACATCGGAGGCATCGAGCACGCGATTCTGCATCTGCTTTACTCGCGCTTTTATACCAAGGTATTGCGCGATTTCGGCGTGATCGGTGTGGACGAACCGTTCACCAATCTGCTGACGCAGGGCATGGTCTGCAAGGAAACAATGAAATGCAAGGAGCACGGTTATCTTTTCCCCGATCAAGCGGCAGATGGTAAATGCCACATCTGCGGGAAAGACGTTATTATCGGCAAGACGGAGAAAATGTCCAAATCGTTGAAAAACGTTGTTGACCCCGATTATCTGGTCAAGAAGTACGGTGCCGATACGGCGCGGATATTCTGCCTGTTTGCCGCGCCGCCGGAGAAGGATCTGGAATGGAGCGATCAGGGGGTGGACGGCTCTTTCCGTTTTCTGGGACGACTGTGGCGTATTGTTGATGAATATCTGGAAGACATCAAAGGCGTGGCTCCCGCAAACGGCGCGTTGCAACTGGAAGGCGATTTAAAGTCTCTGCGTCGAAAAACCCATCAGACCATCCGCAAGGTGTCCATTGATATTGAAGACCGCTTCCATTTTAACACGGCTATCAGCGCCGTGATGGAACTGGTGAATGTTGTTTATCAGGTCAAACGTCCCGCAAGTTCCGATAAGGTTGCTTTATCTGTGGTTCGCGAGGCGTTGGAGGCGGCCATTATTTTGCTGGTTCCGATTGTCCCTCATGTTACGGAAGAACTCTGGCAGTTGCTCGGACATCAAAATCTGGCATCAGACATGTCCTGGCCCGAGTTTGATCCGGCTATTGCCAGCGAAGAGGAAATGACGATTGTCGTTCAGATTAATGGAAAGCTCAGAAGCCGGATGACCGTGCCGGTGGATGAGAGCGAAGAAAAAATCAAAGCGGATGCACTGGCAGATGAAAAAATCAAGTCTATGACCGCCGGCATGCAAATCAAGAAAGTAATTTACGTGCCGAAAAAGCTGGTTAATATTGTAGTGACGCTATCTGAGAGCTAGCGGAGCGCCGCTCGTCCCTGCCACCTGAAGGTGGCGGGATAATTCGTTTTAAGACTATAGTCAAGGTTCATTAAAGAGTAAGTTAAACTATTCCCGAAGCGAAGCAGGATTAAGATTTATCGCGGTCAAATGAAATTAGCAAAGATATTTCGACACAGTTCAAAAGCTTTGTAATTAAAGGTATTAGGATGAAAAACGAAATTGGTTTAATAACTAAAATCGCAATAATTTGTATTTCCTGCGCCGTTTTATTCGGCTGCGGTTATTCCTTTGCTCCGCGGGGAGAATCCATCGATACCCGCATTCAAAAAGTTTACGTGGAGCCCTTTGAAAATAACACTGCGCAGGCTGAAATAGAAAATTATGTCCGGTCGGCTTTTATTAATCAGTTCATACAAAACAGCCGTTTTAAACTGGCTTCCGGCACCGAGACGGCTGATGCGGTCGTCAGAGGAAAAATTGTCAATCTTCACACCTCATCGCTTACGCATTTGAAAAACGATTTGGCGGCAGAAGAGCGGGCGACTATGATCATGGAAGTGGTCTTTGAAGACAAATCCAACGGCAGAATTATCTGGAGTGCGAAAAATATAACGGACTCGGTTGACTACGTTTTAAATGAAGATATTAACATGCTGCCTGCGTCAAAAAAACAGGCTTTTATGAAACTGGCCGACGACATGGCGGAAAAAGCATTCAATCTGATGATGTCCGGATTTTAGTGAGCCAAGCCGAAGACGAACGAAGTGAAGTATGAGGCGTAAGGCGAACTATCCTTGAAGCGCAGCGGAGCGGGATTTAAGCCAAGCCGAAGACGAACGAAGTGAAGTATGAGGCGTAAGGCGAACTAT
>JAGOMJ010000097.1 GCA_017993615.1 Smithella sp.
AAAAATCTCCGGTTAAAATACCTTCATCGCCATGGCGGACCAAAAGGAGAAAGCAATGAAATATTACTTCTTTTGTTTTTCTCTGATTTTTTGCTTCGCTATCGGCAACGTTGTTGTCGTTCAGTCCCGGGAACGAATCGGTTCAACAATCAAAGGAGGAAAGGCCATGGAAATAAAAAGTTTGTCTTTTCAGCATGAAAATATGATTCCGGCCCAATATACCTGTGACGGCCGGAATATATCTCCGCCGCTTTCGTGGAGCGGCGCTCCGGACAAAACAAAAAGTTTCGCGCTGATCTGCGATGATCCCGACGCACCGGTCGGCTTGTGGGTGCACTGGGTCCTTTTCGACATCCCCGCATCGGTCAATGCCCTTCCGGAAAATTTTTCCCGAACGGAAGACATCCCCGGATTCGGGAAAAACGGGAAAAACACGTCCGGACGTTTCGGGTATGACGGCCCCTGCCCTCCGGACGGCACACACCGCTATTATTTTAAATTATATGCGCTCGATACGATGCTGAATCTCAAGCCGGGCCTGACAAAAGACGACCTGCTCCAGGCGATCAAAGGACATGTCCTGGCGGAAGCACAGTTGATGGGCCGGTATAAAAGACCGGCAGGCAGATAACGCCCCTCAACGGGAAAGAAATCCGCAGGGCTTCTTACTTGGAAATATGCAGGAAAAGATTGACGCCCAGCGATTCCGATTTTACATTGATGTTGTCTTCGGAAATGCCGCAATCGCAGGCTATTTGGATCAATTCCTCCGGCGAACGGTGATGCAGAAACCAGTTGCCGAATTCCATATAATCCCGGGTGGGATTATTGAGCGAAAAATTGCCAATCACCATCTCCCCGCCTTCCTTGAGAAAGCCCAGCTGTTTGGTCAACAGCATTTTGAAGGTTTTCTCGTCCAGATAATCAAAAAGTCCGGCCGACCAGATCAAATCATATTGGCGCGACGGCCTGAATTTGAAAGCGTTGTCGCGATGGAATTCTATATTGCTCAAAAAGCCGTTTTCTTTAATTTTATTATAGGAATAATCTATAGCGTTTTTGTCGTAATCCACGCATTCAAAAAATACACGGGATTTCCCCTGGGCTAAAAATTCCACGACATCCTGACAGGGACCGCATCCGATATTTAAAACATCGCTTTGGCCGTCTTTTTTCTCGAGCGCATTCAGGATATCGATAAAATATTGTTTCCGGTTCAAAATGGCGCGCGGGGCAGCCTGAGCATGAAAGAAGCGATCCCAGTTGACCAAGTGCTCCTTCGGCGACAGCCAGCGCTGATAAATTCTTTCAATGATAATAAAGTCGCCGGCGTAACCATGAGGTTTTAAAACGGCGTATCCCTGCATCGTATCCTGCGTGCAAAAAACATCAGACAATTCATGCCAGATACTGACCACTTCGCTCTCACTGATGATTTTTTGTTTGCGCTGCTGACCGAACAGGTGGTAAAACCGGTTCAGCTCTTCATACTGACTTTCCCGGGGGCCTCCGTTTTCAGCCAACATTTTCAGATATTCAATATGTTGCCTCATGCGTTCTCCTTAACCTTCATTATTGCGTTAATACCATAATTACAGCATCGATTCTATCGATTTATAATTATTCAAAATACACTCTGTCCTTGCCGTTCTTTTTGCTGCGATACATAAAATGGTCAACCCGGTTGACAAACGATTTTATGCTTTCATTTTTCTCGTATTGCGCCAGTCCGATACTGACCGTAAGATAGATTTCTTTATCCGGGACAGAAGAAAAATTTTCTTTTCTTAACTCTTCCCTGATCCGTTCCGCCGTTACAGCGCCTTCTTCCTTCGTTGTCATCGGCAAAATGATTGTAAATTCTTCGCCGCCGTAACGATAGGCGGAATCTTCCTTGCGCAAGCATCTTTTAATCACCTGGCCCAGCCGCACTAAAACACGATCTCCTTCAATATGTCCGTACGTGTCGTTGAAAACTTTAAAATCATCAATATCAAGAAGTAAAAGGGTCAACGGATATTCTCGTCGTTCAATCCGGTCCAGTTCCATTTGAAGCTGACTATAAAAATGTCTGGAATTATATAGCTGTGTCAGATCGTCAATAATGCTTAATTCCCGGTACTTTTCTTCGCTGTCCTTCAATTCCTTTTCCAGTATCTTGCGTTCGGTGATGTCGCGCGACACGGCTTGAAATCCTTTAACTTTGCCGTTTTCCTCGATCAGTTGGGTATTCTGCCCGATCCAGAGCTCATGGCCGTCCTTTGTGACTATCGGATATTCCGAGTAGGTATTTTTAATCCTTTGCATAAACTGACGGGCAAAAAATTCAACGGCTTCGTCACGACGGTCCGGACGGATGAATATCGTGAAATGTTTGCCAATCACATCCTCTTCTTTATACCCTGTAATACGGATCGTTGACGCGTTGACGAAGGTAAAAAATCCATTATGATCGGTCAGGAAAACGATATCGTCGGCATTTTCCACCAAGGCACGGTACCGCTCCTCGCTTTCCCGCAACGCTTCTTCCGCCCGCTTATGTCCGGTGATTTCATGTTGAAGCTCCCGGTTAACGATCTGATAATCCGCCATTTGCTTTTCCAGTTCCCGATTGATCTTTGTCGTCTTTTCCTGCTCGTTTTCCAACTGTTTCGACAGAAAATAATCACGCCGGGTGTAATACTCGATAAAATAACAGGCAAGCATTCCAAGCACATTGGCGCTGATGAAGAAAAAGTTGTTGCTGATCAGAATATCAAGGGGCACCGGATTGATCCAGACGGCAACGGCTTCATACAATATCACCTGCATCCAACCGGCCAGAGTCGCCCACATAAAGCGGACGCAAACAAAAGCATAGCCCCACATGAACACAAGGATGATACCGGCATAATAATCATAATTGACCGGAGTCGGAGCGATAGCCGTCATCCAGACGATGCCTCCGCCGGCCATAACGAGCACACCCGTCATAAAAGGCTGCATGAAACGTTCAAAGGATTTGGAAAAGGATGCCCATAACGTGCCGAAAAGAACCGGCCCCACGATGATGAAGCGAATAAACCATATGGCATGTTTATGCGCCGGCATGAGCAGCGCATCCAGAATGCCGAACAATGCATACAGCAGCGCTCCCAAAACCAGAAACCTGCGGAGTTGGGGAAGAGACACCTTGTAGTAATGACTCAGAAACAAGGCTTCAAGATGCGAGGATTCGCCTGAAAATTTGAGTGTCAGTGGGTGCAGTTTCATATTCATAAATCACTCA
>JAGOMJ010000008.1:0-10354 GCA_017993615.1 Smithella sp.
ACGCCGACCGACATGACCAGCGCCAGAACGATCTCGTGGCGGCCGTCGTTATCCACGTCTTTGATCGCGTAGTCGGCTACGTATCCGTTGATTTTTTTCGTGCGCCAGTTTTCCGACATGCCCAGTCCGTCCCATTCCAGATTGTATATTTCGCTGGCGGTGAAAAGCTTTAATTGTTTTAAAAGCCGCGCGGTCGAGGAGAGGTTTTTCACGATGATGATTTCTTTTTTTCCGTCATTGTTGGTGTCCGCAGTGAGAATCCGCAGGTTGATGTAGGTGCTTTTTGCCCGGGGATCGTCAGGGTTGTTTTTGTCGAGATTTTCAATGAAGTTGTTGCTGCCGCCGTAAACGTCTTCGCTGCGCCAGATGATTTTTTCGCTGGCAAAGCCGAAGGAGGTCAGCGACGGCAGAGATTTGGTTGTCTTGTCGAGAATGTACAGATAGTCGAGGTCGTCCAGCGCCAGGATTTTTTCGCCGCCGCCGCCGGTGCCGACATTGTCGATGTTCAGCCCGTAAACCGATAAGCCCTGGGGAATCTGCATTTTTTGATCGGTGACATAGGCTTTGTCTTTCCAGATTACTTCATAGATCGGGGTGTCGAACGGCTTGCCGAATCCCAGTTCCTGACCGAGCAGGAGGGGCATTCCGGAAGGCGTATCGATGACCCGCAAAAACAGGCGGATGCCGGAGGCAATCTTTTCATATTTGCCGTCTTTGAATTCCAGGACAAAGGACTTTACGAATGTGTCCTGTGTGACGGTGACGAATATTTCGTTGATGCCGTTTCGGTTGATGTCGGCAATATCCACGGCC
Source organism: Smithella sp. (assembly GCA_017993615.1). Lineage (GTDB taxonomy): Bacteria > Desulfobacterota > Syntrophia > Syntrophales > Smithellaceae > Smithella. The sequence goes on from JAGOMJ010000008.1 coordinate 814, forward strand.
CGATAAGTTTCATAGGAAGGTCCCTTGATGGTTTCCAGCAGTTTCAGATCGTCCTGGGTTTTCTGGTAGATGTAAACGGCGTTTTTATCGATGAGCACAATTTCATTGGCGCCGTCGTTGTTGACGTCTCCGATATCCATTCCCTTGAGTTCGGTCGGAATTTTCTGGCTCATCCAGAAGCCCTGACGCTTGAACGGCGAGGGTGCATTGATGAATTCGGCGTTGATAACGGAAGTCAGGGTGCCGGCTTTTCGTCCGCCGGATCGCATGCCGGCGATAATCTGGGATTCCCGGGAAGCGGCCGAGGGGCCGGGCGATGTTTCAGAGACGGCGGTTTGCGCCGGCGGCGCCGTGCCCAGAATGTGACTGATAATGTTTTCGGAAAAATCGTTGATCTTCGGAATGACATCATCCAGCGATGACGACTGGGATGAAATGCCCAGGTCGGACTTCGCCTGTTCGATGTTCGTCAGTTTCCCGTCCAGGCTGATGCTGTTTCCGATTTTGGTGATGCTGCCCCAGACGACATAGTCGGCGGTGAATTTTTTGCCGATCTCCAGGACGTTCTGGCTGTTGATATCCTTGATTTGGGCGTTTTGAAGTTCCTGCCGGACATCCGCTTTTTTGATCACGGTGATTTTTTCGGCGGCGGAGATGCGGGCGGTCAGCATTTCTTCGACGCCCTGTTTGATGTAATCGATGTTTTCCGCGCTGTGAATGGCAAAGGGAAGAATGGCGACGGTGTATTTATCTTTGGCCCAGAGCGTGCCGGTTCCGAGGGAAATCAGCGTCAGGCAAATAATATATACTAAAGCTTTTCGCATGGTTATCTCCTTTGGGATGTTATGGAAATTTACAGCAGGGATGTTCTAGCATTTCAGACGCTTTAATTCAAGGCTGATTTAGGGGATTAAATCGACGGCCCGGGAATCACATAAAGAATAACGGCCAGAAAATGGCAGATGCTTCCGCCCAAAACGAACAGGTGCCAGATGGCGTGGTTGAAAGGGAGTTTCTTCCAGGCGTAAAAAATGGTGCCCAGCGTATAGGCCAGTCCGCCGGCAACCAGAAAAGCGATGCCGCCTTCCGGCAGGGAGTGTAATAGAGGTTTGACGGCGAAGATGATGATCCAGCCCATTAAAATATAGGCGATGGTGGAAAGAATATTGAAACGATAGACGAAAAATATCTTGAATAAGATACCGGCTGCGGTCAGCGTCCAGACCACCGCAAACAGGCTCCAGCCCAGCATGCCTTTGAGCGTGACCATCAGAAACGGTGTGTAGGTTCCGGCAATCAGAAGATAGATGCAGGAATGATCGCATATTTTAAAGACATGCTTTAACGTCGGTTTCCGGAAGCTGTGATAAAGGGTGGAGGCTGTGTAGAGCATGACCAGCGTCAGGCCGAAAATGGTGCAACTGACAATATGGTTCACGTTTCCGTAACGGCTGGCAAAAACGATCATCAACACCATGCCGGCCAGGCTGATGAGAATCCCGATGCCGTGGGTGAGGCTGTTGAAGATTTCTTCCAGCGGGGTGTAATTTTCGGCTGTCTGTGTTTCGGTCATAAATATTGATTCCCGTTTACGTGGATTGTCTCATATGCTCATCCGGGGGGGGGGTTGTCAACCGGTAATACCCGATGCGTGCAAGAATAGTCTTGACGGATGGGCAAAAGTCGTAATATTACTGCCCCAAAGAAATGAAAATGCTGTCTTTAAAATAAATCAAGCCATCCAAAGGAGACGGACGTGATACCAAGATATTCCCGAAGTGTAATGAGCGAGGTGTGGAGTCAGGAAAACAAATACCGGAAATGGCTGGATGTGGAAATGCTGGCCTGCGAAGCTATGGCCAGGCTGGGAAAGATTCCTCAAAAATCACTCCGGAATATCAAGAATAAGGTTGCCATCCGCACGGAACGTATCGATGAAATCGAAAAGACCACACGGCACGATGTGATCGCCTTTCTGACCTCCCTGACGGAAGCCGTCGGCGAGGACGGACGTTTCATTCATATGGGCATGACCTCGTCGGATGTGCTCGATACCGCGTTTGCCGTTCAGTTGAAAGAGGCCGCGGAGCTTCTGCTGGAAGATATCGATGTGCTGCTGCTGGTGCTCAAGAAGCGGGCGATGGAACATAAGAACACGCTGATGATCGGCCGGTCGCACGGAATTCACGCGGAACCGATTACGTTCGGGCTGAAAATGGCGCTGTGGTATCAGGAAATGCAGCGCAACCGCAAACGCCTGCTGCAGGCGAAAGAATCGGTCAGCTACGGCAAGGTCTCGGGCGCGGTCGGCACGTTTTCGTTTATCGATCCTTCCGTGGAGGACTACGTCTGCAACAAGCTCGGTCTGAAACCGGCGCCCGTGTCGTCGCAGATCGTGCAGCGGGACCGTCATGCGGAATTTTTCACGGCGCTGGCGATTATCGCGTCGTCCCTGGACAAGTTCGCGCAGGAGATCCGTCTGCTGCAGCGGACGGAGGTGCGGGAGGCCGAAGAGTATTTTTCTCCCGGACAGAAGGGATCTTCCGCCATGCCGCATAAGCGCAATCCGGTTCTTTCGGAAAACATATCGGGTCTGTCCAGGCTGATGAGGTCTTACGCGGTGGCGGCGCTGGAGGATGTCGCGCTGTGGCACGAACGGGATATCAGCCATTCGTCCGTGGAGCGGGTCATCGGACCGGACGCGACGATCGCGCTGGATTTTATGCTCAGCCGCTTCACCAATATGATGGACAAACTGGTGGTTTATCCCGAACGGATGATGGCCAATCTGAATATGACGCACGGCATTATCTTTTCGCAGATGGTGCTGTTGGCGCTGGTGGAAAAGGGGCTGACGCGCGAAGCCTCTTATACGATCGTGCAGAAGCACGCCATGCGGTCCTGGACGGAAGGGCTGGAATTCAGAGTGCTGCTGGAAAAAGACGCCGCGGTAAAAAAATATTTGAGCAAAAAAGATCTGGCGGCCATTTTCAATCTGAAGAATTTTTTAAACCATCTGGATTTTATCTTCGAGAGGGTCTTCAAAGCAAAATTCTAGGCTGTTGTCTTTTCAGCTTTTGATCAGAAGGGTGTCGTGCCGGAAGTCGTCGCGTGTTTCGGGATAATCGATATTATAGTGCAGTCCGCGGCTTTCTTTTCTTGACGATGCGCTTTCCACGATCAGTTGCGCCACGGTGGTGATGTTGCGCAGTTCGATCAGGTCTTTGGTGACTTTGAAATTCCAGTAATAATCGTGAATTTCATTCTGAATGAGTTTGATTCTCCGCGCCGCCCGCTCCAGCCGTTTATTCGAGCGGACGATCCCGACGTAATTCCACATGCACCGCCTGATTTCATCCCAGTTGTTGGTGACGACGACGCTGTCGTCGCTTTCGGTGGCGCCGCTGGAATCCCACAAAGCGATGGGCGAGGTGTCGTGGTTGGCGTCCTTGAAGGTTTCGGCGATCTTTGTGAAGACGCGATGCGCATAAACCACGGCCTCCAGCAGGGAATTGCTGGCCAGCCGGTTCGCGCCGTGCAGTCCGGTGCAGGACACTTCGCCGCAGGCGAAAAGACGGGGGAGGGAGGTCCGGCCGTAATGATCGACCGCCACGCCGCCGCAGATGTAATGCGCCGCCGGAACAATGGGGATGGGATCGGTCGCCATGTCGATGCCGTACTCCAGGCAGCGCTGATAAATATTGGGGAAGCGGTTGACGATGAAATCTTTTTTCAGATGCGTCACATCCAGCAGCACGTACTCGTCGCCGGATTTTTTGATTTCCGAGTCGATGGCTTTGGCCACGATGTCCCGCGGGGCCAGGCTGCTCATGGGATGATATTTTTCCATGAACGTCGATCCGTTTTTCAACCGTAAAATGCCGCCTTCGCCGCGGACGGCCTCGCTGATGAGGAAGGCCTTGGCCGAGGGATGGTAAAGACAGGTGGGATGAAACTGGATGAATTCCATGTTGGCAATTCTGGCGCCGGCCCGGTAGGCCATGGCCAGGCCGTCTCCGGTGGCGATATCAGGATTGGTGGTGATGAGGTACACCTTGCCCGCGCCTCCCGTGCACAGGATGGTGTATTTGGCGCGATAGGTATGCACTTCGCCCTGGTTGATATCCAGAACGTATGCGCCGAGGCAGCGTTCGGGCTGGCCGGCTTCTTTTTTGCCGATGATCAGATCGATGCCGATGTGGTTTTCATGAATCAGGACGTTGGGCAGACTGGAGACCTGTTCGTTGAGCGCGCGTTCGATTTCCTGACCGGTGAAATCCCTGGCATGCAGCACACGCCGGCGATTATGGCCGCCTTCCCGTCCGAGATCGTACAGGGCGGGCTCGGTTGCCGAGCGGGTGAAGTGCACGCCCCAGTCGATGAGTTCCCGGATTCGCGGCGGCGCTTCCCGGACGATGAACTCCACGACGTCCCGGATGCAAAGACCCGCGCCGCAGGTCAGCGTGTCCTGAATGTGTTCGGCAAAGCTGTCGGTTTTATCGGTCACGGCGGCAATGCCGCCCTGAGCGTAGTTGGTGTTTGATTCGAACTTTTCTTTTTTAGTGACGACGGTGACGGAACCCAGCTGCGCCGCCTTAATGGCGAGGCTCAGGCCGGCAATACCGCTGCCGATGATTAAAAAATCCGTTTTAAATTCCATTGCTGTTTTCCGCTACAAAACCATCGCCAAATTTTGTTTACAAAAGCTGTTTGCTTCTATATAGGTAATTGCTGATTTTGGCAAAGAGAAAATACGAGAGGTTTTACATGGTCGTGCTGGGAATCGAATCCTCCTGCGATGAAACCGCGGCGGCGGTTGTGAAAAACGGCAGGCTCCTGTCCAATGTGATTGCATCGCAGATCGACATTCATTCGCCGTACGGCGGCGTTGTGCCGGAGATTGCCTCGCGCAAGCATCTGGAGGTTATCCATCCGGTCATCCGCCAGGCCTTAAACGACGCCGGAGTCGCGTTGCCGGAGATCGAGGGGATTGCGGTCACCTGCGGGCCGGGGTTGATCGGATCGCTGCTGATCGGCCTGTCCACGGCTAAAGCGCTGGCGATGGCGCTGAATGTTCCCATGATCGGCGTCAATCATCTGGAGGGACATATTGCCGCGGTTTTTGTTTCCGGAGATGTCCCGTCGTTTCCGTTTATTGCCCTGGTGGTTTCGGGAGGCCACACCAGCGTTTACCGGGTCGAAAATTTCCGCGATTTCCGGCTGATCGGGCAGACGCGCGACGATGCCGCGGGCGAAGCGTTCGACAAAGCGGCAAAGCTGCTCAACCTGGGATATCCGGGCGGCGTCGTGATCGACCGGATGGCCAAAAAGGGAAATCCGCAGGCGGTGGCTTTCCCGCGGGCGATGAAGGATTCCCCGGATTTCAGTTTCAGCGGTTTGAAAACGTCGCTTCTGACCATGCTGAAAAAGCGCGGGCGCGATTTTGATCAGGACGAGCTGCCGGATATTGCGGCAAGTTACCAGGAAGCGATTGTCGATACGCTGGTGGAGAAAACCGTGAGAGCCGCGGAGGAAAACGCAATTGACCAAATTGTGGTGTGCGGCGGCGTGGCCGCCAACAGCCGACTGCGCGAAAAATTCGGTCAGGCAGCGGCGGACAAAAAGATGACGCTGTTTGTGCCGCCGATTGTCTTGTGTACGGACAACGCGGCTATGGTGGCGGCAATCGGCGAAATCATGCTGAACAACGGATTACGGGATTCGTTTGATCTGAATGCCGTTTCCCGCTGGCCCTTATCCTGATTCCGGCGCCCTGAAAGACAAAACCATCATGCTTTTACCGAGAGACATTCTTCATCATTATTGCATCAAGCCGAGAAAAAGCCTGGGACAATGCTTTCTCGTCGATCAGGACCGTATGGCGCAGATTGTACAACTGGCCGATGCAAAGAAGGATGATGTGGTTGTGGAAATCGGCGCGGGCATCGGTGTTCTGACGCAGTCGCTGGCCGAAAGAGCGGCCCGCGTTATTGCCGTGGAACTGGACGATGAGCTGGTGAAGGTGCTGGAAGAGCGGTTACAGCCTTTCCCGAACATCGACATTCATCACGGCAATATCCTGCGCTTTGATTTCCGGTCTCTTTTCGGCCGGACGCACCGGAAAATCAAGGTTGTCGGCAATATTCCTTATAATATTACCAGCCCGCTTTTGTTTTATCTGTTGAGTTGCCGGGATGTCATTCATGATTTTGTACTCATGATGCAGAAGGAAATGGTTGAACGTCTGACGGCCAGCCCCGGCGAAAAAGCTTACGGTGTTCCTTCCGTCATTCTGCAAATGTTTGCGGACATGGAAAACGTTTTGACGATTCCGGCCTCCTGTTTCTATCCGCGTCCGAAAGTGGAATCCGCCATCCTCAAGGGGTCCTTTAGCGATCGGCCGCTCTTCGCGCTTCAGGATGAAGATTTTTTCATCAGGCTTGTTCGGGATGCGTTCGGACAGCGGCGAAAAACGCTGATGAATAATCTGAAGCAGGCGTCATGGATGCAGAAGGATGAGGCCCTGTTGAAAGACATTTTAAAGGAAGCAGATATTGACGGTCAGCGAAGAGGGGAGACGCTATCGGTGAAAGAATTTGCCGTCCTGAGCAATGTGATAAAAGATCGACTCAAAATAACCTGAAGGATCAGGTGTTGAAATTCGATACGAGTCGTCGGAAACGTTTTAGAAGCTGGGGGCCGGCGTGTTATGAGCGAAAACCGTCAGATGGCCGTTGTTGGTCATCTTGATGCCTTGCGTGTAAACACGGCCTAGGGACTGATCGCCAGAGAGGTCGGGGGAATCGCTGAGTTTCATAACCATCTGGAATCCGATTTGCGCATCCACGGACTGATTTCTCATGATGACTTCAAGCTTGCAGCCGGAGTTAACCCTGGGATCATTGGTGGAGACGACTTCGAGCATCATGTAACCGGTGTTGGTGACGGTGCCGCCAAACAGATAGGACTCATCATATCCGAAATAACCAACCTGATCGTATCCTGCCGCACCGGGATTTTTCTGCGGGTTGGTGGTGGATGATCCGTCAAAATATCCGGGAGGGTTGTTCGGATGCGGATCTTTGAAGAGATTGGCCGAATCGTGATCCGGATCCCAGTAATTCCATCCGTCGGTGGCAATGTTTTTCAGACTCTGGCTTTCAACGGTAAAGGTGCCGATGCGCACGGTGATTGCTCCGGCCTGCGCGCAGATGGTGTCAAGGTCGTTGTCGGAAATGGAAGACGTAGCAGCAAAAACATTGAAAGAGATTAAGGCAATCGCTGTAATCAGGAAAATCTGTAAAATTTTTTTCATGTATTCTCTCTGAATCAATACATTATTTTTTTACTGCTATTCAAAGATTGTTTTTTTAGTTGATGGATTTTTAGCACAAAAATATCGGCCTGTAAAGGTTTTTTTTTAATTATTTTAAAGATTTTTTACACTTAAATATGTGTAGGATCGTGTAGACGAAAATGCTGAAATGTTCAAATAAAAAAAGAGACGACAGAATAAAAATATCAAATTCCGGTATAAATAGTGGAAAAACATTGACTAAATTGCGGTGAAATAATAATGGTACGGTCGAAAACGTTAAGCGGGAACCATGAAAAATAAACTCCTTTATATTCAAACATTTGGATGCCAGATGAATGTGCACGATTCGGAGCAGATCGTGTCATTGCTGAAAGCATCGGGCTGCCAAAAGACGGAAAACGAAAAACTGGCCGATCTGATTATGCTCAATACCTGTTCCATTCGGGAAAAGGCCGCGCAGAAGGTCTACAGTCAACTGGGGCGGTTCAGGTATTTGAAGGAGCAGAATCCGGATCTGATCATCGGCGTGGTGGGTTGCCTGGCGCAGCATCTCGGAAACAAATTTCATAAGAGAATGGATTATCTGGATTTTGTATGCGGGACGCATAACATCCATCAGCTTCCGGAAATCATCGATTCGGTCGCCCGGGACAGACAGAAAATCACCCGGATCGATTTTCATCCGTCGTTGAGCTCGATGAGCATTTTTGTTCCGCCCCGGGACGGCCAGATCAGCGCCTTTGTGACGATTATGCAGGGATGCAATAATTTCTGCGCGTACTGCGTTGTCCCTTATCTGCGCGGACGTGAGATCAGCCGGACGCCGGCCGACATCCTCGATGAAATCGGCCGACTTGCCGATGCGGGAGTCATGGAAGTGACGCTTCTCGGACAAAATGTGAACTCTTACGGCAAAACGCTGCATGACGGATCGAATTTTGCGTCGCTGATTAAAAAGATAGGCGAAATCGAAGGCATCAAACGGATACGGTTTACGACGTCGCATCCGCGCGATCTGTCCGTCGAAATGATCGATTGTTTCAGGACGGAAGAAAAACTCTGCGCACACATTCATCTTCCGGTTCAGTCCGGTTCCAATCACGTTCTGGCGCTGATGAACCGGGGATATACGGTTGAGGATTATATGCAGAAAGTGGATGCTTTGCGCAGGACCAGGCCCGACATCAGCATTACTTCGGATATGATCGTCGGATTTCCGGGAGAAACCGAAAAAGATTACCAAGAAACAATTGACATGATGGAAAAAATCAGGTTTGATTCAACTTTCTCTTTCAAGTATTCTGAAAGGGAGGGGACAGCGGCCGCAAAATTAAAAGACTCGGTTCCGGAAGGCGAAAAGTTAAGACGCCTGGCGGCGCTGCAGGATTTGCAGAATCGGCACACGCTGGAAAAAAATACGCAACTGCTGGGAACGCGGCAGCAGGTGATGGTGGAAGGCCGAAGCAAAAATACCGCCAATGATCTGACGGGACGAACGGGATCATGGAAAATTGTCAATTTTGCGGGCCCTTTAGAGTTGAAAGGCCAAACGGTTGTCGTCGGCATAACGGAAGCGTATGTGCATTCTTTAAGAGGCCGGATAGAAAAAACAGAACAATAGGAGAGATTATCCGTGTTAGTTGAAATGAAGGTTCTGGGTTTGACCATCGATCCCGTAACCAATACGCCGATTGTGATATTGAAGGATATGGATAACAACAAGGCCATCCCGATCTGGATCGGTTTATTTGAGGCCAGCGCGATTGCCACGGAAATGAAAAAGATTGCGTTTCCTCGACCGCTGACCCACGATCTGTTTGTCGAGTTTTTGCGCAAGTTCGATATTACCGTAAACCGGATTGAAATTGTCGATATCCGCAACAACACTTTTTTCGCTAATATTTATTTGATGAAAGAGGGGCTGGATTATGCCATTGACGCACGTCCCAGCGATGCGATCGCCATCGCCCTGAGAACCAACGCCCCGATATTCGTGGATGAAACGGTCATCGAAAAATCGCGCAATGTCGATTTCGGCGTCAAGCTGGGCGATCTGGATAAAATGAAAGATGATAAACTGAAAGAATTTCTGGAAAATCTTTCCATGGAGGATTTCGGCAAATATAAGATGTAATGAGGCTCGCTAAAGACGAGCGCAGCGAAGTCTGAAGCGCAAGCCGAATTATCCCCGGAGCGAAGCGAATGGGGATTTAAGACTTGAAA
>JAGOMJ010000008.1:10454-62842 GCA_017993615.1 Smithella sp.
TCTGAAGCGCAAGCCGTAGTGAGATTCGCTGAGAATGAGTGAAACGAAATTCAAAGCGTAAATCGAACTATCCAATTCCGATTTGTCGGGATTGGGAATTATCCCCGGAGCGAAGCGAATGGGGATTGAAGGTATTCTGCCGGGTTATCAGGATGGGTGTCTGACGGCTAGCCGGAATAAAAGTTATGGGAAACATGATTCGGGATTTTCAAACGTATCTGGACGTGGAAAAAAATGTTTCCGAACATACCAAAACGGCTTATATCGCGGACATTCAGGAATTCGCGCGGTTTCTCGTCGAGCAACAGTTTGTGAGACAACCGGATGAAATCGTCTCGACGCAACCGGAAACGCTCAGGCATTACCTGGCGGTGTTGTATAAAAAAAAGATGAAGAAGGTCACGGTGAACCGGAAAATAGCGTCGCTGCGGGCTTTCTTCAAATATCTGATGCGCACGGGAAAGATCGATGTGAATCCCGCTGAAATGGTGCAGTCGCTGAAAACCGAAAAGTATATACCAACGTTTTTGTCCGTAGATGAAATGCTGGAGGTTTTGAACGCGCAGCGTGATAATTCGTTCAGCGGACTGCGCGACCGCGCCATGCTGGAGGTCTTTTATTCCTGCGGACTGCGCCTGAGTGAACTGGCCGGGCTCGATGTGGCGGACATCGATTTCAATCAGAAGCTGGTCAAGGTCAGGGGCAAGGGCAGAAAAGAAAGAATTGTTCCGGTGGGAGACCCGGCTCTGAAGGCCCTGACAGATTATCTGGAGAAGGCACGTCTGATCAGAACAAAAAGCGAACCGGGTGTGTTCAAAATGCCCGTGTTTCTGAATCAAAGAGGTGAAAGGATCACAACAAGAAGTATCGCGAGAATCGTCAATGCGTCGACGGTGAAAAGCGGGATCGGCCGGAAAATCAGCCCGCATGCGCTGCGGCACAGTTTTGCGACCCATCTGCTGAATGCCGGCGCCGATTTGCGGTCGATTCAGGAATTGCTCGGGCATGAGAGCCTTTCCACAACGCAGAAATATACGGCGGTGGATATCAACCGGTTGATGGAGATTTACGATAAGGCGCATCCCCGGACGAAAAAGCCTTAGTCGAATTTATCCCGTTCGCGCGAAGCGGGAATCGGGATCTGAAAACACAAGGGCACTTGGCTTTTTTCAAGGCGAAGCCGCAGAGAAAAGCCTTCGTCCGATTTTTGTTGTTGTTTCCGGAATAATTTTTATTTAAGGAGAAGAAATGAATATACGCGGCACAACCATTCTGGCGGTGAAACGGGACGGTAAAATAACGGTTGCCGGAGACGGACAGGTGACGCTGGACACGACGATCCTGAAGCACGGCGCGCGCAAGGTCCGCCGCCTGTATAATAATGAAGTGATCGTCGGCTTTGCCGGAGCAACCGCCGATGCGTTTACGCTGTTCGACCGTTTCGATCAAAAACTGGAGCAGTACAAAGGCAATTTGCTCAGAGCGGCCGTGGAGCTGACCAAGGACTGGCGCACCGACCGGGTTTTAAGACATCTGGAAGCCCTGATGATCGCCGTCAACAGGGACAATTCTCTGATTATTTCCGGCAACGGCGACGTCATTGAAGCCGATGACGATGTCATGGCGATCGGTTCGGGCGGCCCGTTTGCGCTGACGGCGGCACGGGCGCTGTTGCGCCATTCCAGTTTGAATTCGACGGAAATCGCCCGAGAGGCGATGAAGCTGGCTTCGGAAATCTGTATTTACACCAATGAGCACATTACCCTGGAAGAAATCGATATCCCTTCCGAGGACAGGGAAAGAAAAGGGAAGGATAAAGGAAAGAAGTAAAACATGTCTAATAAAGGATTAAAACCACGGGAAATCGTGGAGAAGTTGAATCAGCATATTATCGGTCAGATGGACGCCAAAAGGGCAGTGGCCATCGCTTTGCGCAACCGCTGGCGCAGGCAGAATGTATTGCCGGAACTGGCGGAGGAAATTTTACCGAAAAACATTATCATGATTGGCCCCACCGGCGTGGGAAAAACGGAAATCGCCCGCCGGCTGGCCAAGCTGGATAATTCCCCGTTTTTAAAGATCGAGGCGTCCAAATTTACGGAAGTGGGGTATGTCGGCCGGGATGTGGAATCCATGGTGCGGGATCTGGTGGAACTGTCCGTGAACATGGTCAAGGCGGAGGAACAGGAAAGCGTTCAGGCGAAAGCGGCGGAGATCGCCGAGGAAAGGGTTCTGGATTTGCTTTTGCCGCCGCGGCTGACGGAAAAAAAAGTTGATGATATCCTCAGCGATCAGCCGCAGGAACAGACCGTTCTGACCATGGAGGCGGAACAAAAGAAAAATGATGCGACACGCGAAAAAATGCGCATCTGGCTCAAGGAAGGGAAATTCGACGACCGTATGGTAGAACTGGAAGTGACCGAAGCGAGAAGCGGACCGATGATCGAAATCTTTTCCGCCGCCGGCATGGAGGATATGGGACTGAATCTGAAAGACATGCTGGGGAACATGATGCCGCAGAAGAAAAAACGAAGGACGGTCAAGGTTCCGGAGGCGCTGGAAATTCTGGCCTCGGAAGAAACCCAGAAGTTGATCGATATGGAGAAGGTCACCCGGACGGCGCTGGAACGCGTCGAGCAGTCCGGCATTATTTTCCTGGATGAAATCGATAAGATTGTCGGCGGGGATTCCCAGCACGGTCCGGACGTATCACGGGAAGGTGTGCAGCGCGATCTGCTGCCGATTGTGGAAGGCTCCAATGTCAACACGCGTTACGGCATGGTCAAAACGGATCATATTTTATTCATCGCCGCAGGGGCGTTTTCCGGCACGAAGCCGTCGGACCTGATTCCGGAACTTCAGGGACGTTTCCCGATTCGCGTGGAACTGGATTCGCTGGATAAGGAGGATTTCATCCGCATCCTGACGGAACCGAATAATGCGCTGGTGAAACAGTACAGGGAAATGATGGCGACGGAAGGGCTGAGGCTGGTTTTCAAGGAGGATGCCATTGCCGCAATCGCGGAAATGGCGACAGTGGTTAATGAAAATACGGAAAATATCGGTGCGCGAAGGCTCTACACCATGATGGAAAAATTGCTGGATGACATTTCCTTCGATGCCCCGGATCTGGATAAAAAGGACATTGTGATCGACGCGCAGTATGTGGAAGAGAAACTCAACGACATTATCGAAGATCAGGATTTGAGCAGGTATATTTTATAAAAATGGAGATTGGAAATGGAAAATATTTCTAATTCGATTGAAAGGGCGGATATTCTTCTGGAAACGCTGCCGTATATCAGGCGGTTTTACAACAAGACGATTGTGATCAAATACGGCGGTCATGCCATGGTGGACAAGGACTTGAAAGACCGGTTCGCCCAGGATATCGTGATGATGAAATATATCGGCATCAATCCGGTGGTCGTGCACGGCGGCGGCCCGCAGATCGGCGAGCTTCTGAAAAAAGTCGGCAAGGAGTCGAAATTTATCCAGGGAATGCGGGTGACCGATGAGGAGACCATGAATATCGTGGAAATGGTTCTGGTCGGCATGGTCAACAAGGAAATTGTCGGCCTGATCAACCGGCACGGCGGGAACGCCGTGGGATTAAGCGGCAAGGACGGCAACCTGATTACGGCGGAGAAGTATTATCTGAATGAAGAAAAGGCAAAACATACGCCGCCGGAGATTATCGATATCGGCCTGGTGGGCAAGGTCAAAAGCATCAATACCCAGTTGATCACGTCCCTGGCGCACGGCAATTTTATTCCGATTATCGCGCCCACGGGACTCGGCGATAACGGCGAGACGTACAACATCAATGCGGATATCGTCGCCGGAGAAATCGCGGCAGCGCTGAAAGCCGAAAAGCTCCTGCTGCTGACCGATGTGCCCGGTGTTTTGAGCAAGAAAAAGGAATTGATCCATACGATGACCAATGACGAGGCGTTGAATCTGATCGAGGACGGAACGATCGAAGGCGGCATGTTTCCCAAGATCAAATGCTGTCTCAAGGCGCTCAACGGCGGCGTCCAAAAAGCCCATATCGTCGACGGGCGGCTTAAACATGCCGTACTTCTGGAGGTGTTCACCGACAAGGGCATCGGAACAGAAATCGTTCTTTAAAATATTACAAACAGGACAGGACCATGAATGAACAGGAAGTGATAGCGCAGGCTACAGGAAATATCATGAATACGTACAGGCGGTTTCCGATCGTATTGACGAAAGGGTCGGGCGCCCGGGTCTGGGATATCAACGGCAAGGAATATCTCGATCTGGTGGCCGGCATTGCCGTCTGCAATCTCGGGCATTCGCATCCGCAGGTGATTGCTGCCGTCAAGGAGCAGCTGGATAAACTGACGCATGTTTCCAATCTGTATTACACCCAGCCGCAAACCGAGCTGGCGGAGCTGCTGATCAGGCATTCTTTTGCCGACAAGGTTTTTTTCTGCAACAGCGGCGCGGAGGCCAACGAAGCGGCCATCAAACTGGCGCGCAAGTACGCCCATGAAAATATGGGTCCGGATAAATTCGAACTGATTACGATGAAGGATTCGTTTCACGGCCGCACCATGGCCACGATTACGGCCACCGGTCAGGAAAAATTTCAGTTCGGTTTCACGCCGCTTCTGGACGGGTTTACCTATGTTCCTTTCAACGATCTGTCGGCGCTGGATAAGGCCGTTTCGAGCCGGACCTGCGGCGTCCTGCTGGAACCGATTCAGGGGGAGGGCGGTGTCAATATTCCCGATGATGATTATCTGGCGCGGGTGCGCGAAATCTGCGACCGGCACGGGATTCTGATGATTCTTGATGAAGTGCAGACCGGCATCGGCAGAACGGGGAAGCTGTTTGCCTACGAATATTCCGCCATTAAACCGGATATCATGACGCTGGCCAAAGCGCTGGGAAACGGTTTCCCGGTGGGCGCGATGCTGGCCGCGGACAAGGTTGCCAAGGCGTTTGTACCCGGCAATCACGCGTCGACGTTCGGCGGCAATCCTCTGGCCATGGCGGCGGGAACGGCCGTATTGAAAACCATTCTGCAGGAGAATTTGCTGGAACATTGCCGGAAAACCGGCGCGTATTTTCTATCGCAATTGAAAAAATTGCAGCAGAAGCATGCCGTGATCAACGAAGTCCGGGGCAAGGGGCTTATGCTGGCCGTAAAACTGAATATCGACGCGGCGGGCATTGTCGGCGAATGTCTGAAACAGGGCCTGCTCGTCAATTCCACAGGCGGTCAGGTGCTGCGGTTTGTTCCGCCCCTGATCATTACCGAACAGGATATTGATCAGACGGTGGCGGTGCTGGACAGCGTATTGGAGGGGAAATGAAAAAAGATTTATTGAGCCTTTATGATCTCGACACGAAAGATTTTGATATCATCTGGAGGAAAGCCGGCAAACTGAAAAAATATCTGAAAGCCGGCAAAGTCCACGATTCGCTGAAGGGGAAAACGCTGGGAATGATTTTCGACAAGTCCTCCACGCGGACGAGAATTTCTTTCGAGGTCGGGATGTATCAGCTCGGCGGCATCGCTCTGTTTCTGACGTCCCGCGACACCCAGATCGGCCGGGGCGAATCCGTTGCCGATTCGGCGCGGATGATGTCGCGCTATCTCAACGGCATTATGATCCGGACATTTTCGCAGGAAAGCGTGGAGGAACTGGCGCAGTGGGCGACGATTCCGGTAATCAACGGTCTGACGGATCTTCTGCATCCCTGTCAGATTCTAAGCGATCTGTTTACCATTATCGAGAAGAAGGGGTCCTATCGTAACGTCAAGATCGCCTACATCGGCGACGGGAATAACGTGGCCAATACCTGGATCGAAGCGGCCGCCCGGCTGCCGATCCGTCTGTCGCTGGCCTGTCCGAAAGGCTATGAGCCGGACCGAACGATCATGACGAAGGGCCGCCGCGAGTCGCAGGAAGGCATTGTGCTGTGCCACGATCCGTTTGAAGCGGCGAAAAACGCGGATGTGCTCTATACCGATGTCTGGGTCAGCATGGGGCAGGAAGCGGAGGATAAAAAAAGGAAAAAAATATTTAAAGATTATCAGATCAACAGCAACATTTTGAAGGCGGCAAAAAAAGATGCCATCGTGATGCATTGTCTGCCGGCGCACCGGGGCGAGGAGATTTCCCCCGATGTCATCGACGGCCCCCATTCGGTGGTCATCGATCAGGCGGAAAACCGTCTGCATGTGCAAAAGGCCGTTCTGGAATTGTTACTGTAACGATTTGATCAACATATTCATCCCGCAAATCGGGGTCAGGAGGACATCCACATTGGCAGCAAAGAAAAGAAAAGTTGTTTTGGCGTATTCCGGAGGACTGGACACATCGGTTATTGTCCGCTGGTTGATTGAAACCTATAAATGCGAGGTCATCTGCTTTGCCGCAGACGTCGGACAGAAGGAGGAATTGACCGGCCTGAAAGAAAAGGCGATCAAAACCGGAGCGAGCAAAATTTACATTGACGATCTGCGGGAGGAGTTCGCGCGCGATTTTGTTTTCCCCGCGCTTCGGGCCAACGCGATTTATGAAGGCACCTATCTTCTGGGCACATCGCTGGCGCGGCCGCTGATCGCCAAACGGCAGATCGAAATTGCGAAGCTGGAGGGCGCCGATACGGTTTCCCACGGCGCAACCGGGAAGGGCAATGATCAGGTCCGCTTCGAACTGACCTATTATGCGCTCAATCCGAATATCAAAATCATCGCGGTCTGGAAGGACGACAACTGGACCTTCCGGTCCCGGGAAGAGATGATCGATTATGCCGGGAAATACAAGATTCCCATTCCGTTGAGCAAGGCCAAACCCTACAGTGCGGACAGAAATCTTTTGCATATTTCGCATGAAGGCGGAATTCTGGAAGATCCGTGGGCCGAACCGCCGGAAGATATTTTTGTATTGACCCGCTCGCCCGAAAATGCGCCGGACAAACCGACGTACGTTGAAATCGATTTCAAGAAGGGAAATCCGGTGGCCGTCAACGGCAAAAAGATGTCGCCGGCAAAACTGATGGATTATATGAATACGGTTGCCGGGATAAACGGCATCGGCCGTGTCGATATGGTGGAGAACCGTTTTGTCGGCATGAAATCGCGGGGCGTTTACGAGACCCCCGGCGGAACCGTGCTCTGGTCGGCGCACCGCGCGCTGGAGTCCATCACGATGGACCGTGAAGTAATGCTGATGCGCGACGGCCTGACGCCGAAATATGCGCAGTTGGCCTACAACGGGTTCTGGTATGCTCCGGAAATGAAGGCGCTGCAAACCTTCATTGATGCCACGCAGGAAAACGTCAACGGCACGGTGCGGATGAAATTATACAAGGGCAACGCGATCGTGGCGGGCCGCAAATCGCCGAATTCCCTTTACAGCGAATCGTTCGCCACCTTTGAAAAGGATCAGGTGTACAACCAGAAGGATGCCATCGGTTTCATCAAGCTCAACGGATTGCGGCTGATTATCGAAAATATTTTGAAAAATAAACCTTAATGGATCGGGGAGAAAAAATGTCTGCCGGGAAAAAGCCATGGAGCGGAAGGTTTCAGAAATCCACAGCCAGGAGCGTCGAAAAATTTACAGCGTCCATTCATTACGATCATAGGCTCTATCCCTGGGACATTGAGGGATCGATTGCCCATGCGACGATGCTGGCGAAACAGAAGATTATCGCCAAAAAGGATGCGCAGAAAATCATCGCCGCGTTGAAGGCGATTCTGAAAGACTTCGAGCAGGGAAAACTCCGGCTGGATCCCGCCGATGAAGACATCCACATGGCCATCGAAAAGGAACTGATCCGGCGCATCGGAGAGGCGGGAGGCAAACTGCATGCGGCCAGAAGCCGCAACGATCAGATTCTGCTGGATGAAAGGCTTTATCTTCGGGCGGAAATTCAGACCATCGCAGGACGTCTGACATCGTTACAGCGCGCCCTGGTCCAACTGGCCAAACGGGAAATCAAAACGATCATGCCCGGCTATACGCATATGCAGAAGGCGCAGCCGGTGCTGCTGTCGCATTATCTTCTGGCGTTTGCGGATATGTTCGGACGCGATGTGCGGCGGCTTCAGGATTGCCGCGAAAGGACGAATGTTCTGCCGCTGGGCGCGGCGGCGCTGGCCGGAACGGGGCTGCCGATTAACCGCGCGGAAACCGCCAGGCTGCTGAACTTTCCCGGGATCAGCACAAACAGCATGGATACGGTGGCGGACCGGGATTTTATCGCGGAGTTTATTTTCGATGCCGCCCTGATCATGATGCATTTAAGCCGGTTTTGCGAAGATCTGGTTCTGTGGTCGTCCGAGGAGTTCGGTTTTATTGAAATATCGGATGCCTATACGACCGGCAGCAGCATCATGCCGCAGAAAAAAAATCCGGATGTCGCGGAGCTGATCCGGGGAAAAACAGGGCGGGTATACGGCGATCTGTTCGCGGTTCTGACGCTTTTAAAAGGGCTGCCCATGACATACAACCGGGATTTGCAGGAAGACAAGGAGCCGCTTTTCGATGCGGTGGATACGGTGAAAAGCTGCCTTTCGATTTTTTGCGAGATGATAAACAACACCCGGTTTCATTCGGCGAAGATGGCCGCATCGGCGAGCAAGGGATTTTCCACCGCCACCGAAATTGCGGAATACCTGGTTGAAAAAAAGGTGCCTTTCCGGCGGGCGCACGACATCACCGGTAAAATTGTGGCCTACTGTCTGAGGCAGAAAAAAGATTTGCAGGCGCTGACGCTGAAGGAATATCAAGCCTTTTACCGCGGGATTCAATCGGATATCCTCGACAGGATTCAACCGGAAAGCGCGGTCCGGATGCGGGGCCATATCGGGGGAACCGCTCCGCAAACGGTATTACAGAGGATTAAAGAATTTGAAAAGCGTTTCTCGAAGAGTTAAAATATTTCTGGCGGTAGGGATGCTGGCGATACTGGCGGCCTGCGGCGTCAAAGGAAATCCTGTCGGTCCGCCCCCGGGCGAGACGCATTCCCCGGCGGTCGGCAATTTAACCGTTACTTCCTCGGCGGATCATGTGGCGCTGACGTGGGCGTTGCAGGACGAGCATTCACGAATCCGTTCCATCGGCATAGAACGCATCGAATACGCAGCCGAAGATGCCGAATGCCGAAATTGCGCGGATAAATTTGAACGCATCGGACGTTTGTTGGCCGGAACAACCGGACAGAACGGACTGGCCCGAAAGCATTTTGAGTTTGTTGATAAAAATGTCACGCAAGGCATACGCTACGGCTATCGTTTGTCACTGTGTGACGAATTTGACGAATGTTTTAACAGTGCGGTAACGGAAGTATATGTTTCGCGATGAATTGACAGAAGGAGGCTTCTTTTATGTTTAGAGGCGCAATGGTTGCAATTGTCACCCCATTTAAAAACGACCGAATCGACGAGGAGGCTCTGCGCGACCTCATCGAATTTCAGATTGCCAGCGGCACCGACGCGATCGTCCCCTGCGGGACAACCGGCGAATCGGCCACGCTGACCCATGAAGAGCATGATCGCGTCATCGAAATTACGATCGACGCCGTCAAAAAGCGGGTGCCGGTCATCGCCGGAACCGGCTCCAACAACACGGCCGAGGCCCTGCGATTGACCAAGCATGCCTGGGAGGCGGGAGCCGACGGCGCGCTGATCGTGGCTCCCTATTATAATCGTCCGACGCAGGAGGGGCTTTATCAGCATTTCAAAATCATCGCCGAGAGTGTGCCCATTCCCATCATTCCCTACAACATACCGGGACGCACCGGTGTAAATATGCTGCCCGGGATGGTGGCGAAACTGGCGCAGATCAAGAATATCGTCGGAATCAAGGAGGCCTCGGGCTCCATCAAACAGATGAGCGACGTGATTAATCTGTGCGGAAAAGATTTTGCCGTTTTATCCGGGGATGATATATTCACGCTGCCGTTGATGGCCATCGGCGGGGCCGGTGTGATTTCCGTGATTTCGAATGTGGCGCCGGCGGACATGGCCGGCCTGATCGATGCCTTCCATGCGGGAGATATGGCCCGGGCAAAATCGCTGCATTACAAAATGGCGCCTTTGATCGAAGCCCTGTTTCTCGAAGTCAACCCGATTCCGGTCAAGGCGGCGCTTGCCCTGATGGGTAAAATCAATGGCGAATACCGATTGCCGCTGTGTAGAATGTCCGAAGGCAATTTTGAAACGTTAAAGAAGGTCATGACGGACTACGGATTGATTCCGCCGTCGTGATGTCATAAAGAAAAGGAGATCAACCTATGGTAAAAGCCGTGGTAACCGGGGCTGCCGGAAGAATGGGCGGCAAAATCATCAGTCTGATTTCGACCATGGACAACATCAGGGTGGTCGGCGCCGTAGAGGTGTCCAGACATCCCATTATCGGCCACGATATCGGCCAGGGGCTGGGACTGGGGAGAACCGGTATAATGGTTTGCGATACCCTGTCGGACTGTATCGGCCAGGCGGATGTGGTCATTGATTTTACGGATCACGAATCGTCCATGAAGTATCTCAAGATTGCCAATGAAAGCGACAAGGCTATCGTCATCGGTTCCACGGGCTTTACACCTGCCGAGATGGAATCGATCAAAACGCTGACCAAAAAGACCCGTTGCGTGCTGACGCCGAATATGAGTGTGGGCGTCAACGTAATGCTGAAGGTTCTCGAATATTGCGCGGGCATTCTGAAGGACGATTACGATGTCGAGATTATCGAGGCGCATCATCACCTGAAAAAGGACGCCCCCAGCGGGACGGCCATGCAGATGGCCAGGGTGATCGCGGAAAAACTTCAGCGGGACCCGGAGGAATGTTTTGTTTATTCCCGGCACGGCCTGATCGGCGAGAGGACGAAAAAGGAAATCGGCATTCAGACCGTTCGCGCCGGCGATATCGTGGGAGATCATACGGTGATTTTCGGCGGTGTCGGGGAAAGGCTGGAATTTGTCCACCGGGCGCACAGCCGGGACAACTTTGCCAAAGGGGCGATCCGGGCGGCGCAGTGGATTGTCAGCCAGAAAAACGGTCTGTATGATATGCAGGATGTTCTGGGATTAAGGACCGGGAAATAATAAGGACGAGCTTTTATTGGACGGTATCATCTGCTATATCGGGATCGGGTCCAATCTCGGCGATGCTTTGGACAATTGCCGGAAAGCTGTCGGGCTGATTTCGCGAACGGAGGGGATCAGCCTGGAAAGGGTGTCATCCTTTTATAAGACGGAACCGGTTGGGATTCAATCCCAGGATGATTTTGTCAATGCGGTTATTGAAATTAAGACAACGCTCGGGGCTGTCGATCTGTTGCAGAAGCTGCAAGACGTGGAAAACACTATGGGCCGAACCCGGGCGGTGAAAGGCGGACCGCGGACGATTGATCTCGATCTTCTTTTTTACGGGCAGCAGGTGATCAACGCGAAGGGGCTGGTAGTCCCGCATCCCGAAGCCCACAAACGACGGTTTGTTCTGGAGCCGCTTTGCGACATCGCCTCGTATTTCATTCACCCGTCATTCGGCGTGTCCATCCGGGGATTGCAAAATCGGCTGACGGATGATAAAAAAGTGGAAAAATTGATGGAAAAATAACGATGAAGGTGGTTTTATATTGATCAGATTACTGATATCCATAGCGGTCATTTACATACTGTATAAAATTTTAAAAACATTCCGGCAAATGAAAGCGGAAAAAAGCGAGAGCAGGACCCGGTCGTCGGCCGGAGAAGATCTGGTGGAAGATCCGGTGTGCCATACATATGTTCCGTTGAGTCAGGCTTACAAAAAGGACATCGACGGCAAGTCCTATTATTTTTGCAGCAAAGATTGCAGCGATAAATTTCCATTGGAAAAAAATACATAATGCAAGGAGCTTTTTATGAAGTTTTTTATCGACACCGCCAATATCGATGAAATCAAACAGGGGATTGCCCTAGGGATGGTTGACGGCGTGACGACCAATCCGTCCCTGATCGCCAAGGAGAAGAAAGGGTTTGATGTCGTTGTGAAGGAAATTCTTAAAAATGTCCAGGGTCCGGTCAGCCTGGAAGTGGTCAGTCATGAGGCGAAGGAGATGTTTGCCGAAGGAAAAAAACTGGCGCGCCTCGGCAGCAACGTTGTGATCAAGGTTCCTCTGTCGACGGAAGGCTTGAAGGCGACAAAAATGTTTGCCGATGCCGGTATCGACGTCAATCAGACGCTGATCTTTTCTCCCCTGCAGGCGCTGATGGCGGCCAAGGCCGGGGCCCGGTATGTCAGTCCCTTTGTCGGCAGGCTGGATGATATCGCGCATGACGGCATGGAACTGGTGGAACAGATCATCACCATCTTTGAAAATTATTGCTATGAGACGGAAGTGATTGTGGCCAGTATCCGCCATCCCCGGCATGTTCTGGATGCCGCATTGATGGGCGCGGATATCGCCACGATTCCCTTTAAGGTTATCGCCCAACTGGTTCAGCATCCGCTCACGGAGAAAGGCATCGAGACGTTTTTAAACGATTGGAAGAAGGTTCCAAAGAAATAAGCAAACGGTTGATGCGATTTATGGACAAGGCATTCCAATGATATCGAGACGGGATACATTCAATCTGCCCAACACAATCACCCTGCTGAGGATCGGCGTCGTGCCTTTTCTTTTTATTCTGCTTTCGGATCCGGGGAAATCCTGGAGTCTGATCATCGCGGGATTGTTTGTGGTGGCCTCCATTACGGATTTTTTCGACGGTTATATCGCCCGAAAATACCAGATGATCACAACCATGGGAAAATTTCTGGACCCCATTGCCGACAAAATCATCGTCAATTCGGCGATGATCCTGCTGATTCCCATCGGACGCATACCGGCATGGATCGTTGCCATCACGATCATCCGCGATCTGATGGTGGACGTGATCAGGAGTATTGCGTCTTCGGAAGGAATTTATATTCAGGCCAGCCGGCTGGGAAAGCAGAAAACCGTCGCGCAGATCATCGCCGTGACGGCGTTGATCATTCATTATCCTTTTTTGGGTTTCAACACCCACGTTGTCGGGACCGTCGTCCTTTATGTTGCGTTTATTTTCACGATTTATTCCGGGATTGATTATCTCGTGAAATTGTTTCAAAGCATTGAACAATAAGGATTGCCCACCGGATTTTTCAACCGCCGTCTTCACCATCGCCTCGGAAGAAGCGTCGTGCATTTTTTTATGAATAAAATATTAATTTTTATTGACAAGAAGCAGCGATTTGTTATAGTCAACGCCGTTTTAAGTGAGCGGGCGTAACTCAGCGGTAGAGTGCTACCTTGCCAAGGTAGACGTCGACGGTTCAAATCCGTTCGCCCGCTCCATTTTATTTTTAAGGCGGCATAGCCAAGTGGCTAAGGCAGCGGTCTGCAAAACCGTTATTCCCCGGTTCAAGTCCGGGTGCCGCCTCCAGGAAAATTCAGGAGTTTACTTTTTTTAAAAAAAGTGACTCCTTTTTATTTTTATAAGTTATATCCGATATTTAATCATTCATGTTCTGTTTAAAAAACGGTTAAATTATGGTTTTTTAGCCATGAAATATTCAAGTATTACTTAAATACGGATTGGTTATTGACTAATAGTTCAAGTAGTGGTATAATAACCCTCTGATATGGAAAGGCAGGCAAAAAATAAAATGTTTAAAGTAGGCGATTTGGCGGTATATCCAGCACATGGTGTTGGAGTCATTGAAGCCATTGAAAATAAAGAAGTAATGGGCAAAAAACAGTCTTTTTACGTGATGAAGATCATGGGGAACGGCATGAAAATCATGATTCCCACGATGAGCGTCAAGGCCGTCGGCTTGCGGGAAATCATCATGGAAAAGGAAATACCCAAGGTGTACGAAATTCTTCGCAACAAAGATGTCACCATCGATAAGCAGACCTGGAACAAACGTTACCGCGAATATCTTGAGCGAATCAAGACGGGTTCGGTATTTGAAATTGCGGGGGTTCTGCGCGATTTGTTTATTTTAAAAAGCGATAAAAATCTTTCCTTCGGCGAACGAAAGATGATGGATACAGCCAAAAATCTTCTGGTCAAAGAAATATCCGTGGCCACCAACGCGCAGGAATCTGAAGTCGAGCATAATCTGCAGAAGATTTTTACCGTTCAGTAGAAAATCATCTTCATAGTCAATCAGGCTCTTTGAAAATTGAAAAAAGACAGGTTACTTTCTTTTTTTAGGGATACCGTCATTTTTCCTCCGTCCTTATATTATTTTTTAAATAAATTTTTTATAAACAAATTTTTTTAACATTCATGATTCACAGAAAGGAGGTGAAACGGTTGATTATCAGAATTATATTAATAATGGCATGTTCCATCAGCGGTTATGCCATCGCCTTTTATACGTCTTCCGATTCTTTTCTGATCCTTAAATCCATTGCCGGCTTTATTATCGGATTAACGATTGCCTTGACTGTCATAAAAATAGAACAGCACATTCGTCAATTATCTCTCAAAATTATCATCGGCGGCGTCGCGGGCATGATTGTCGGACTCCTGATTGCATTAATATTTAGTTTCGGATTAAATTTTGTAAGTAAAATCAGGGAGAATCAGCAGGCCCTTCCCTGGATTTATCTGCTGATTACAGGAATATTCAGTTATCTGGGCCTCACCCTGGGTTCGAAAAAAATCGAAGAATTCAGCTTTGGCGGCATCGATTCCAAAACCGCCCACGATCACCGTATTCTGGATACCAGTGTCATCATTGAAGGACGCATTGCCGATATCTGCGACAGCGGATTCATCGAAGGAGAATTGATCGTTCCCCGATTCGTTTTGAATGAACTGCAGCAGGTGGCGGATTCGTCCGATTCGATGAAACGTCTGCGGGGAAGGCGCGGGCTGGATGTCCTCAATCATCTGCAGAAAAGTGCCAACGTCAACATCGAGATTGTCGATCAGGATTTTCCCAAGATCAAAGGCGTGGACGGAAAACTGGTCGCTCTGGCCAAACAGCTCAACGCCAAGCTTGTGACCAATGATTATAATCTCAATAAGGTGGCCGAACTTCAGGGCATCAGAGTGTTAAACATCAATGAACTGGCCAACGCGATGAAGCCGGTGGTGCTCCCCGGCGAACAGATGACCGTGAAAATCGTGCGAGAGGGAAAGGAAGCCGGCCAGGGCGTTGCCTATCTGGATGACGGAACCATGATTATTGTGGACAACGCTCAGAAAATGCTTAATATGAATGTCCGGGTGGTTGTGACCAGTGTTCTGCAGACCACTGCGGGAAGAATGATTTTTTCAGAACTCAAGGAAGTGGCTTAAGCCGAATGCGTCATCGGTTTTTTTAAAACCCGGGATCAATCTCCCGGGTTTTTTTATCGCTATTCCATTTTGATAATAAAAATGCTATCAGCTTCATGAAAAATAACGGGGAACAATCCATGAAAACGGTGCTCATCATTCCTGCCGGCGGGGCAGGGCAACGATTTAAATCCCACGTCGCCAAGCAGTATCTGCTGCTGGATGCGCTGCCCGTACTGGTTCATACGCTGAAGGTTTTTCAGGACTCTCCGGTTGTTGACGAAATCATCCTGGTGTTGCCGCAAGACGATGTGGTGCATGTCCGCCAGGACCTGATTGAAAAATACGGCATGAGCAAAGTGGTTGCCGTTGTTGCCGGAGGCCGGGAAAGACAGGATTCCGTCAAAAACGGCCTTGACGCGATCCAGGGGAATGCCGGGCTGATCATTGTCCATGACGCGGTGCGTCCCTTTGTGACGGATCAAATGATCGGCAGGGTGGTGGCTGCCGCCAGGGCCTGCGGAGCGGCGGTGACCGGCGTGCAGGTCAAGGACACCGTTAAGGCAACAAAAGACGATCACATGATCCAATCCACGGTGCCAAGGGAAAATCTGTGGCTGACGCAGACCCCGCAGGCGTTTCGCTTCGATATATTGAAAGACGCTTACCGGAGAGCCTATGAGGAAAATTTTTACGGGACGGATGATGCGGCGTTGGTGGAGAGGACCGGCAAAGAGGTCAAAATGGTCGAAGGTTCCTATGACAATATAAAAATCACTACCAGGGAGGATATGCTGGTTGCGGAGGCATTCATGAAAAAGCGAAACACCGCCGGCATCCGGAGCGGCTTCGGTTATGACAGCCACCGGTTTACAGAAGGCAGAAAACTCGTTCTGGGCGGTGTGGAAATTCCCTGCGACAGAGGACTCGAAGGCCATTCGGATGCCGATGCCCTGATCCACGCAATCTGCGATGCCCTGCTGGGCGCCGCAGGCGCAGGAGACATCGGCAGGCATTTTCCCGACACCGATCCGCAGTACAAAGATATCTCCAGCATGATTTTGCTGAAAAACGTCAAAAAAATTTTGGACGGGAAAGGCTTCCGTATTCAGAATATCGACACCACGGTTATCCTGGAAGTTCCCAGACTGGCGCCCTATGCGGATGCGATTGTCGCCAATATCGCCAGTGTTCTGAACATTTCGGAAGAATGCGTGAATATCAAAGCGAAAACGAACGAAGGCATGGGCTTTACCGGGCGCAGAGAAGGCGTGGCGGTGTTTGCCGTTGCTTCGCTGGCAGAAAGGATGAGAAATAGTGCGAAAACCTAGGGTCAGATTTGCGCCTTCTCCGACGGGAGAGCTTCATGTCGGCAACGCGCGGACGGCATTATTCAACTGGATGTTTGCCAGGCATCACGGCGGTTCATTCGTCCTGCGCATAGAAGACACCGATGCATCGCGCAGCGCGCTTTCGTATCAAACCAATCTGTACGATGATTTGAAATGGCTGGGTCTCGATTGGGATGAGGGACCGGAAAAGGGAGGACATTTCGGGCCTTACCGGCAGAGCGAACGCGTCGCAGTTTACAGAGAATTCCTGCAGAAATTAATGAAAGCCGGCGCGGTTTATCCCTGCTATTGCACCGAAGAGGAGCTGGAGGAAGAACGCCAGACGCTGATTTTAAGCAAACGTATGCCGCGATATATGGGCAAGTGCCGCAATTTGTCGCCGGAAGAAAGAAACCGCAAGGAAAAAGAAGGAAGAAAACCTTCGTATCGCTTTAAGGTTCAGTCACAAATTATTGAATTTGAAGACTTAATACGCGGCAATGTTAAATTCAATGCGGAGGATATGGGGGATTTCATTATTGTGCGTTCCAACGGGATGCCGGCCTATAATTTCGCCTGCGTAATCGATGATCATCTGATGGATATGACACATGTTATCCGGGGCGAGGATCATCTTTCCAATACGGCTTTGCAGATCATGCTCTATCGGGCTTTCGGATTTGATTCCCCGGTATTTGCTCACCATTCTTTAATTCTGGGCAGGGATCGGACCAAGCTGAGCAAACGGCACGGTTCGGTTTCGATCGGAGAATTCCGCAGGCAGGGCATATTGCCGGAGGCGATGATCAACTATCTGGGGCTTCTGGGAAGTTCATTCACCGGCGCCCGGGAAGTCTTATCCCGTGACGATATGATCCAAGACTTCTCGCTGGAACGAGCCTCCCGAAGCGGCGCTGTTTTCGATGAAGAAAAGCTCCACTGGCTCAATGCGATTTACATCCGAAACACAAGAACCGACGATCTGGTGGAGAGGCTGAAACCGTTTCTTGACGAACCGGCGTATCAAAACGAAATGCAAAACCCGGAATGGTTCCGAAAGGCTGTGGAACTGGTGAAAACGGATTTGACAACCCTTGCAGACCTGAAAAATCACATCAGCATTTTTTTTGACAGTCAATACAGGATTTCCGCAGAGGCCAAAGACCTGCTGGATCAGGAACCCGCCCGGAAAGTGGTCGAGGCATTTGCCTCATATCTTGAAAAACAGGATGCCGGAAATCAAAATCTTTATGCAGAGGCCGTCCGATTTGCCAGGGAGGCAACCGGGGCAAAGGGCAGGGCGTTGTTCATGCCGGTGCGCGCAGCATTAACAGGTTTGCTTCACGGGCCGGAGCTGGATAAAATTTTCGATGTGCTGGGGCGGAACGCGGCTTTAAGACGGCTGAAGTATTTCGAGCGCTAGCGGCGAGCGCGGTTCTTTTTAAAAGCGATAAAATAAAAAATCAGATTGATGACAATTACCACTGCACCGAGACCTTTCTGAATGGACGGTGTCAGATTTTCCGGATAGATCAAAGACAGCAGGTACCGGGCGATAAAATCACCGCCGTAAACCGATTCGCCGGCAAGCGTTCGCAGGTGATTTTCCAGCGGCGTCAGCGGACAGATCCAGCCGAAAATTTCCACGACAGCCCCCCAGAGTGCCGCGGGGAGATGCACCCATGCGAAGGACGGTTTCCGGATGACGAGCAGACCGCCGAATACAACAAAAAGAATAAACAGAAAATGAGCCGCAACAAGGATATCTGCCAGAATATGATACACGGGATTCCTCGAAAGATTAAAAGACATTATCTTTGGGCAGCCAGCCGATGCCTTTGGCATGCAGGCTCTGGATGTAGAGCCTGTCGGCTGTTTCCGTAACACCGGTTGTCTCCGGATAGCGACCGCCGGGGTCCTGCAGGTCGGCGACGATCCGGCCGTCTTCTGTAAAGGCCAAAACATGGCCGTAGGGTTTGGGAAGCGGCCACAGAAATTTCGGCAGCCGGTAGGTCAGCTTGCGCATAAAAGGCGTGGAGGTGATGACGCGTTGATCAATGGCGGGATTGCGGGGCTTGGCAAATCCCAGCCAGATCTTTCCGTGAAGACCGCGCATCAGGTTGTCGGGATAACCGGGCAGGTTCTCAAACAGGATGACGGCAGATTCCCCAGGCGAGGCAATGTCCAAATCCTGTGCGGTTACGGAAATTTTCCAGACGCGATATTTTCCTGTTTCATTGACGAAAAGCCAGTTTTCATCTTCGCTCAACACCACGCCGTTGGCGAAGCTGAATCCTTTGGCCACAATCCGGGTGGTCTGTGCTGCCGGGTCGTATTCCAAAACGCGTCCGGTCGAGCGCTGTTCCAGAATGTCGATCAGGCTGGCCGGAAAGATGCCTCCCCATTTTTTGGGCGCAAAACGCGTGGAGGCGTCGGTGAAATAAATTTTCCCCGATTGTGACACTGCGACCGCATCGGCAAAACGAATGGGGTCGCCGTTGACGTTATCGGTTAATACGGTGATGTTTTTATCCGGGCTGATGAGCACCAGGCCCCTGTCAACGTCGGCGGCAACGATATTGCCGCGGGCGTCAAAATCAAAACCGAGAACGGGTCCGCCGGTATCGGCATAGACCTCCTGTTGCGTCCCGTCCTGATTCATGCGCAGAATTTTTCCGCCGGCCACGGTCGTATACAGCTTTTGGTCTTTGCCGATGACGATGTGTTCGGGGCCTTCTTCCCGGCCCAGTGAAATCATACGCAGGCCGGCAAGTCCGGTGTTGACGGCATGGGGGCCTGAATATCCGTCGGACAGGGGAGGAATCCACTGCACGGGATCGACCGGAACAGGCCAGAGGGTTAAATAAGCCGTCAAAAGAAAAACGATGAGTGCAACCGCAGCAAAAATCTTTTTCATGGCGTCCTCCTGAAGCATTCAAAACATCAGGGCAAGAATGACCGGCTACAGCGGGATATTGTTGTGTTTTTTGGAAAGCCCCGTTACTTTTTTATTCCCCAGCGCATCCAGCAGAGCAATGATTTTTTTTCGGGTATCGCGCGGCGGGATGATTTCTTCTATGATACCCATGGATGCGGCAAAATAGGGATTGTTGAACTGCTGTTCGTAGGCCTCAACAAGTTGTGCCCGCCGGGCAGTCGGATTGTCGGCCCCGGCAATGTCGTTGCGGTAAATGATGTTGCAGGCTCCTTCGGCGCCCATGACGGCAATTTCGGCCGTGGGCCAGGCCATGACGTAATCGGCGCCGAGCTGTTTGCTGCACATGCCGATGTACGCGCCGCCGTAGGCCTTGCGGGTGATGACGGTGATCTTCGGCACGGTGGCTTCCGAATAGGCATGAAGCAGTTTTGCGCCGTGACGGATAATGCCCGCCCACTCCTGATGGGTTCCCGGCATGTAGCCCGGCACATCGGTAAAGGTCAGCAAGGGGATGTTGAACGCGTCGCAGAAGCGTATGAAGCGCGCTGCTTTATCGGAGGCGTCCACATTCAGGACACCGGCAGCGAAACGGGGATTGTTGGCGATGACGCCCACCGGTCTGCCTGTTACCCGGATAAAAGCGGTGATGATATTCTGCGCCCAGAGTTCCAGCAGTTCGAACAGCTCGCCGTTATCGGCGACGGACTTTATAATTTTTTTCATGTCATAGGCCCGGTTGCTTTTGTCGGGAATCATCGAATCCAGTTCCGGACAGGTTCGGTCCGCAGGGTCCGTGCAATCGGACAGAGGCAGGGGCGCATGGCAACTGTCGGGCAGATACGCAAGAAGCTTTTTGATTTTTTCAATGCAGTCGGTATCGCTTTCGGTGACGACGTGGCAGACACCGCTTTTGGCAGCATGGGCCAGAGCGCCGCCCAGTTCGTCATGGGAAATTTCCTCGCCGATGACCGCCTTGACTACATCGGGGCCGGTGATATACATGAAGCTGCTTCCCTTGACCATGAAAACCCAGTCCGACAGAGCGGGCGAATAGACAGCGCCGCCCGCTGTCGGGCCCATAATCGCCGTAATCTGGGGAATATAACCGGACGCCAGGGTGTTGCGGTAAAAAATTCCGCCGTAGCCTTCCAGTGAAGGGACGCCTTCCTGAATGCGCGCGCCGCCGGAATCGTTGAGCGACACGAACGGTTTCTGCGCGGCAAGGGCCATCTCCATGACCTTCCAGATTTTTTTCGCATGCATTTCCCCCAGCGAACCTCCGGAGGCTGTAAAATCCTGCGCGGCAACAAATACGGTGCGGCCGTTGACTTTTCCGAAGCCCGTCACCACGCCGTCGGCGGGAATATCTTTTTTGTCCAGGCCGAACAGCGTCGATCGATGTTCAACAAAAAGCTGCACTTCCTGAAAGGTGTCCTGATCAAAAAATAAATCCAGCCTTTCCCGGGCCGTCAATTTTTTCAGTTCATGCTGCCGGGCGATCTGTTTCTCGCCGCCCATCTGTTTGAGGGTCCGATTCTTTTTCTCAAAATGATTGATTTTTTCCTGCGTTGAATTCTTCTGTACATCTTCGCTCATACAATTCTCCAGTCTTTGGGATCCCTACACATGGAACATGAAGCAGTCATGTTGAAAAGATATTTTATGATTGGAGGAAATACTAGCTTTTTTAATGAAAACTGGCAAGAAGAAATGATGAGCGTATCCGGCGCGGCGTTTGTGCAAGCATATATTGCCTCAGACAAAAATCTGCACTTTGGAGGCTCCCGTTCTGTAGGAATACGTTACCGGGTAATCCAGTCTTTTGATCAGCTCTTTCATGACATGATTGTTGGAATCAATGAGGGATACAAAACAGGAGACGCCGTGGTCCCTGCCGATGGCAAAGATATCCTTGAGCAGACGCTTCCCCAGCCCCAGTCCCTGCCAGTCGTCGCGAACCAGAATGGCAAAGTCGGTAACCTGTTCCCTGACATCGTAACCGTAACGCGCAACGGCAATGATGGCATCCTTGCCGTTTTCCGGAATGACCGCAACGAGGGCGAAATCACTGTCATAGTTGACATGGGTCAGCTTGAAAAGCAGGTTCTCCGGGATCATTCTGAGCGGCGTCAGAAAGCGCCGGTAGATGGAATCGGGATACAGTTTGTCGAACAGTTCCAGAAGCAGTTTTCCGTCGGTGTCCCGGATCGGACGGACGAAGACGTTTTTGCCGTTTTTCAGCGCCAGAAGCTTTTCGTATTGCGCGGGATATGGTTTTTTAAAACTCATCAGCATATTCTATCTATCCTACAAAAAATTTTAGGACAGCCCCATGCATGATTCTATCCGGCGACGTCTCATTTTTTTGTCGGAGCAACACCCGGAAGCGTTGACGGAATTTGTCCGACAGAGCACCGCCGGAAAGGATATTCTGCCCAAGATTTGATTGACAGAAAAACAGGCTTTTCCTATACTCGCAACGTTGCCGTTAGCAGGTTGAACCGTTTTGCAAAACGCATACCGGGATTCAAGGCAGGGTGCTGCGCCATGGTTTTGGCCGAGGCGCTGTGATGTCAGGCCTGCAGGTGATTTTGTGATCCGTTTTTAGTCTGGAGGTTGTCATGGAAAAATTATTTTATCCTGAATCCATTGCCATCATCGGCTTGTCATCGAAGCCGCAAAATATTCCCCGCCTCGTTCTGGAAAACCTGATTCGATGGGGTTACAAGGGGCGAATCTTCGGGATCAATCCGCGTGCCGCGGATTCCCATGTGGACGGCATTAAAATGTACAAATCCGTCCAGGAATTGCCCGTGGTTCCGGATCTGGTGTACGTCCTCATTCCCGCGCGGATGATTCCGGATGTGATGGATTCCTGCGGCCGGGCCGGCGTGAAGCGGCTGGCGATTCCCACCGGCGGTTTCAACGAACTGGGCGAAGAGGGCAGAAAGTTGTCCGAACTGGTTTTGCAGAAGGCCAGAGAATACGGGATCCGGTTCGTCGGTCCCAACGGTGTGACGGTGGCCAATACCGCCAACGGGTTGTGCCTGCCTTTTGTTCCCTCGTACAGCCCGCCCAAGGGAGGACTCTCGATCATTTCGCAAAGCGGCGGCGTGGGGCTGATGCTTTGGAATCTGATGACGGACGAAAATGTCGGCATGGCGAAATTTGCCAGCATCGGCAACAAACTGGATCTGGATGAAGTGGATTTTCTGGAATATTTCGGACGGGATCCGGAAACCAAAGTCATCGGCATGTATCTGGAAAGCGTGCCGCGCGGCGATCGTCTGATCGCCGCCGCATCGAAAATTGACAAACCGGTGATTGTTCTCAAGTCGAACACGACGGCTGCCGGAAGGAAAGCCGCCATGAGCCATACCGCCGCACTGGCCAATAATGAGGACATTATTGATGCAGCGTTTGAACGTTCCGGTATCATCCGGATCCATCAGTTCAACGATTTTATTTCGATGGCTAAGGTTTTCGAGCTGCCGCCGATGCGCGGCAAGCGCATGATGGTCATGTCTCCCGCGGGCGGCTTCACGGTCATGATGGCCGATTTGTGCGAGGCCTCCGGTTTCGAATTTGCCGATCCGGGCGCCGATTTTTATGATAAGCTCAAAAATTCATCCAATGCCGGCGTCATCAATTTTTCCAATCCCCTCGATATGGGGGATATCTACGACATGAACGCTTATCCCCAAATCTTTTTCTCCGTCATGCATAATGAAAATGTGGACGGCGCCGTGTTCGTCACGCAGTGGCCGGAAATGCCGCGCGGCGAGGATGTATTTTATAAAATGTTCCATACGGATTTATCCAAGGAAGTGGCCGGAACGATTCTGTCGTCAGGCAAGCCGTTGGGGGTTTGTCTCTTCGGTCTCTCGGCGACCATTTCGCGGATCAAACAAAATCTGGATTTTCCGATTTTCAACAACGCCAGCGAAATGGTTCACGCGTTTAAAAAACAATACGACTATTACGCGAAAAAAGCGCGTGGCGAGACCGGGTACCCGTTGCCTGACGGTGTGGACATCGAGGCGGCGCAGAAATGGATTAAAGGACATGCCGGGGTTCGGGGGGAAGAGTCCCTGGAACTGCTCAGCCGTTTCGGCATTCACGTCGCTCCATCGGATGTGGCGAAAAATGGGAAAGAGGTCCTCGCTCTGGCGGATACGATCGGTTATCCGGTGGTGTTGAAAGTTGTGTCACCGGATGCCGTTCATAAATCGGAAGCGGGCGGCGTTATCACGGATGTTCAAAATGCGGAAGAAGCCGTCAAAGCATTCGATCAAATCAGAAGCAACCTTTTCCGCTACAACGCTCATGCCGATTTTCAGGGCGTGCGGGTCATGAAGCAGGCAAGTGACGGCTACGATATGTTTATCGGCGGAAAATTCGATGAATCTTTCGGGCCGGTTGTCTTTTTCGGTTACGGCGGCATCTATATCGAGGTTTTCCAGGATACCGCCAACCTGCTGTGTCCGGCGGATTGTCATGAAATCGAAGCCGGAGTCAAACGATTAAAATCCTATAAGATTTTACAGGGGATGAGAGGAAAGGGAGCGGGGGATATTGCGGGATATGTCGCGATGATTGAGCGGGTCAGCCATCTGCTGCATCAGTTCCCGCAGATTCGTGAACTGGATATCAATCCGGTGCGTGTTTTAGCCGACGGATCCGGCGTTTTGGCGCTCGACGCGAGAGTCAGAATCGACACATGATGTCAGTTGCCTGAAAACAATCATCACTCGGAATCGCTATGCGCAATTTTAAAATAACGGTGGAATACGACGGAGCTGCCTACTGCGGCTGGCAAAGGCAGCATAACGGGATTGCCATCCAGCAACTGCTCGAAGAGGCGATTAAAAAAATCACCGGTCAAAACGTGTCGGTCATTGGTTCCGGGCGCACGGACGCCGGTGTGCATGCCATGAACCAGGTCGGAAGTTTCAAATGTGATACGACATTGCCCGTTCAGAAGATTTTTATGGGCGTCAACAGTGTGCTGCCTCCGGATATTGTGGTCAAAAATCTGGAAGAACGGTCTGACGATTTTCATGCTTTGCGGGACGTCAAAAGTAAGGTATACGTATATCGAATTTGCAATCAGCGTTTGAGACCCGTCCTCGGTCGTAATTATTTCTGGCATGTGCGTTACCCTCTCGATATTGCGAGCATGCGGAAGGCTGTCCGGCTCATCATCGGAACGCATGATTTTTCCTGTTTTTGCGCAGCAGGGACCGATGTCAAAGATCGTGTGCGGACAATTGTCGATATTGAAATTATGACCGGAGAAGAAGGGCTGATTGAAATTCAAGTGGAGTCTCACGGATTTCTGAAGTACATGGTGCGAAACATTATCGGCACGCTGATAGAGGTCGGACGCGGTAAACGACAACCTGAGGAAATGAAGCTAATTATTGAATCCAAAAACAGAAATATTGCGGGTGCGACAGCGCCGGCCTGCGGCTTGTTCCTGAAAGAGGTTAAATACTGAACATGAGGATATTGCTGCTGGGACATAAGGGCATGCTGGGAAACGATCTGTTCCTGAGGCTTTCCGCCGAGCATGAACTCATCGGGATGGATCAGGAAGATATTGATATTGTTTCTGACAATGACTGTTGTCAGGCCATCAAAGATGTATCGCCGGATATGGTGATCAACGCCGCTGCCTACACCAATGTTGACGGGTGCGAAACGGACAGGGAAACATGTTTTGCCGTCAACGCCGAAGCGGTCAAAAATATTGCCGGGGCCTGCCGTCAAAAAAAAATCCGCGTGCTGCATTTTAGCACGGATTATGTTTTTGACGGAACCGCCCGAAAACCGTACAGGGAAGATGCTTTGTGCAATCCCGTCAATCTCTACGGAGCATCGAAACTGGCCGGTGAGAATTATCTGCGGACGTTGTCGGACAATTACCTTTTGATCCGCTCCTCGTGGTTATACGGAATCAACGGGAAAAATTTTGTTCAAGCCATTCTGGATAAGGCCAAGGCAAAAGAATTCATCCGCGATACCATGAACAGGGCCAAAGCCGTTGCCGAAGCTCCCTCAACGCTCTCTGTGGTCGATGATCAGGTCGGTTCACCCACCTATACAAAAGATCTGGCACTGGCCGTTGCTTTCCTCATCCGGAAAAACGCAACCGGTATCGTCCATGTGACCAACAGAGGAAGCTGCAGCTGGCATCAGTTTGCCGTCAGGATTTTAAAAAGCGCGGGATATGGTCATATCGTTGTGGAACCGATAAAGTCTTCCGAACTGCAAAGACCGGCCATGCGCCCGGCGTACAGTATTTTAAGCAACAAGACGTTTATTGAAATTACGGGCAAGGCCATGCAGCCGTGGCAACTCGCTTTAGAGGATTACCTGAACAATTTTAAATTGAAAAAAAGTCATTCGTGAAATCACGCTCCGACGTGTTTTCTCTCCTTTTGTTCATAGGTCGGAACAAAAAAGTAAGATCGTTTTGATGAGTTGACCGAAACCCGGCAGGTCTGTGTAAAAATGACCGGGAAGGCGGTTGGCATCGTTGCAGGCGAGGCTGTTCGAAGATTTGCCGGAAAGGCCATTGAACCATATCCGGTTACACAAAAGACATCGAACGAAAATCATCAAAAAGGTCTGGGCCGGTGATCGTTTAGAAAATTTATTGTTTAGATCAAAAACAGGCTTGACGACAGACGGGTGCCCTTTATGAAAAAGGCGATGCTTGTTCATTTAAACGAACTGGATTTTTATTTAAAGAAAATCGATGCCGTTTGGCCTGTTCGTTGCCTCACCGGAGAGGCGATAGATTGTGAAAAGGTCGTCGATTATTACCGGCAAAGCCGGATCGTTTACAAGTACGTGCATTCCTACAGCGGCGCGATGCATATGGCCGTCAATTCCGACGGTGTCTTCAATGCAAAGGGTTTTTACACGTCCCTCAACGAAATTGTCGAGATCATCAGTCCGTTGCCGGCCGGCGCCGTTCTGGAACTGGGATGCGGCAAGGGATTCAATTCGGCTTATCTGGCAAAAAAAATACCACACGCTCATTTTACCGGAATCGATGTCAGCGGGGAGCATCTGGCGATTGCTCGAAAAAAAGCATCCCGCATACACAACCTCTCCATTCTGTACGGAGACTTTCAAGATATCATGTTTCCGGACGGTGCTTTTGATACGGTCTTTGAACTGGAATCCATCTGTCATGCCCGAAAAGTGCGGCAGGTATTATCCGAAGTTTTCCGGGTGCTGAAAAAAGGAGGGCGATTTATTGTTTACGATGGATTCCGGCAAAGCGGTTTCCACCGTTTGCCGGATCGTTTAATCGAGGCGGCCCGGATGACTGAAAAGGCACTGGCCGTCGATCACTTCGAAGATATTGACGGCTGGCTGGCCATGGCGGTTGCGGAAGGATTCCGCATCCATGAGAAAAAAGATTTGTCCGCGTCCATCATGCCCAATCTTGCCCGACTTCAATATCTGGCGCGGCGATATTTTGAATACCCGATGCTGACGAAACTGCTGCTGCGTCTTTTGAATGTATATACCATGAGGAACTGCATCGCCGTTCTTCTGATGCCGTTTACCCTTCACAACAACGCGCATGGCTATTACAAAATAATACTTGAAAAATGAGTCCGTTGTTTCTATGGTATCCAAAACGGAAAGATTTTTACTCATTGCCCGGGGGATAACGCATGCAAGTCAATCTCACTGAACAGGAAATTGTCAAATTTGCCTATGTCACCAAAGAAATCATTGAGCAGTCGTGGGGGGCAACTCTTTCCAATGCGCAGATCAATTGTTATATTGAGTGCTTCTATACCCTCAAAGATCTCCTGGAACAGATAGATCGGGAATACCTTCAGAAACATTCGGAAATCTCCGATTATTTTCTTACGGGAAAAAGACTGATCAATGAAAAAGACAAGCTGCAATGGGAAAAAGAATGGCAGGTATAGCGGCCCCGGCAAAAACGATTCTATCGCTAAGCACGATTCCAGGTTGGACAGCTTCTTCCAAAAGCATCAGCAGTGTTAAATAACAGCAATACGCATTTGCAACAAGATTCGAGAAAACATGAAGATTGTATTATTGTCCATGCCAGACTCGATTCCGATGATTATGCATGAGAGTGCATTTCACCTGCCCAATTGCGGAATTGCCAGCATCGGCGCCAACCTTGACGAGGGCCATGACGTTTACGTGGTTGATCTGATCCGGAAACGCAGGCATCTTGCGGGGTATCTGAAACGATTGCTTCTTAAGATCCATCCGAAACTGGTTGGTTTGTCGGCCATGGCCTGGCAGTATGAGACCTGTATTGAAATCATCCGCTTTATCCGGCTTCTGCTTCCGGAGGTAAAAATCGCCATCGGCGGCTATCACGCCACGCTGATGTATGAAGAAATTGCGGCATCGCCGGAGTCCGGTCTGATCGATTTCATGATCCGCGGGGAAGGGGAAGAGGCATTCCGGCGTCTGGTCAATGCGCTGGAAGGCAGCGATCAGTTGCAGGATATTCCCTCCCTGTCTTTTAAACGTCGGGGAACGTTTTGCCATAATCCAAGAGGAGCCCTGCTGGATCTTTCCAGGTTGAAGATTCCCATACGCGATAAACGCCGTTTGACATCCGGCTATCACGCCGTTTTTTCCAAAATCGAGGTTATCGAGACCTCGCGAGGGTGCACCAGGACCTGTTCCTTTTGCAGCATGCGGGAGATGTACGGACAGACGTTTCGGACGTTTCCCATCGAAAGGGTTACGGCGGATATCGATGATATTTATTACAAGCATAACACCCGCGCCATCTTTATTGTGGATGACAACCTGGTTTTGGATCCCGAACGGGTGATCGATCTTTGCGATGCGATCATTGCAAAAAATTACAAGGGCTTGAGCCTGCACGTTCAGGCCGATTGCATTTCCATTGCGGGGAACGAAACCATGGTCAGGAAAATGTCTCTTGCGGGCGTAAAAACCGTTTTTCTGGGGATTGAAAATGTCGTGAAAAAAAATCTGATGGCGTCCGGTAAGGGCGATATCGTGGATCTTTCCAGAAAAGCCGTTCGGATATGCCATCAGTTCGGCATCATGGTGATCGCCGGACTGATTTTCGGTTTTCCCGATGATGATGAAAACGATATCGTTGATAATTATCGCTTTCTGAAATCGCTTGACGCGGATATTCCCTATTGCCAGATTCTCACGCCCTATCCGAAAACACCGGTGCGCCAGCAGTTGCTGGAAAGAGGCATGGTGACGAACCTGCATGATTACAAACTGTACAACGGCCTCAGAGCCAATATTAAAACGCGGCATCTTGATACTCAACAACTGCAGTATCTGGTCTGGCTGCATCGGCAGAAGATGTTCGGCTGGTGGGAACCATCCCGTCTCATGAGAATCAAAGGGGGGCTCTGGGTAACGTTTTGGACACACCTGTTGCGTCCTTTCCTCAGGAGCACGGTCGGTCGGCAACAGGCGCAAAAATCATGGAAGGAACTTTACGAAAGGGATGTGAAATATCTGGACGGTTTGAACCAGTTCAAGAACCTGGCCCGAAATTACTGAAGGGCCGCATCCGGTCGTTTTCGCCGGTGAGAAACGTTACAAAGAATAAAGGGGGAAGATCGTGAAACTGGTCATTCGCGGCGGAAGCATCGCCGCCGGCTACGGCGTGACGAAAAGCTATGTTGATATTTTAACCCAAGCGCTGCTTCCGGAAGGGGTGTGTGTGATCAACCGCGCCCGATACCGGGAAACCTCTTTTGACGGCATCGAGACCTATCCGCAGGATATTGACCGGTACGAGCCGGATTTTCTTCTGATTCACTTCGGCGTGGATGATGCCTTTCAGTGCGTTTATCGTTCAGAATTTCAGGAAAATATTGTGCAGATGATTCGTCTGAGCCGCAAACGATTGCAGCCGGTTATTTTTCTGGCGACATCGCATACGTTTGATAATCCCAATGACATGGATGCCGTTCACATCTTTTACCGGTCGCTGCGGATTGTTGCTTCAGATCTGAAGTGTGAATTCATCCCCGTACACAGAAGCTGGAACGCTTACCTTGAGGAACACAATCTTTGCAGCCAGGACCTTACGCAGGAGGATTCGCGCTATCCGAATGAACAAGGCCATCAGGTTATCGCTAATGCCATGATGAACGTCCTGGGTAAATTCTTTTAAAAATTCATCCCCGGTGCCCCAGGAATTCATCACTTTGCCCGGGCGGGAAATCTTTTCTGCAGGGAGTCATAATGGTAGCCGGAAACTGCCAAGGC
The DNA here is from genome assembly GCA_017993615.1 of Smithella sp. GTDB lineage: Bacteria > Desulfobacterota > Syntrophia > Syntrophales > Smithellaceae > Smithella. The sequence goes on from JAGOMJ010000008.1 coordinate 40,299, forward strand.
CCGCACCGCCTGCTCGGCGGTTTCAAAGATCGGGATGCGGTGCTTGGCGCGGATGCCGATGGACTTGGCTATGGCGTTGGGCGTATAGATGGCGGCGGGTTTCTGATAATGCCTGCACATCTTCATGAGCTCCAGAAGGGTATCGATTACAAACGTCTGCCAGACGCTCAACAGCGGCAGGAGGCCGTCCACTTCATCGGCGGAAAGAAGGATTTCATAAATATCGAGATAGGTCTGCGGCAAGGCAGGACCGATATCGACCGGATTCTTGATATTGAAAACCTGCCCCGCCTTTTTTAATTTTTCCTGCGTTTCCGGTTTCAGGCGCACGACCTGAAGATGCGCATCCACCAGCAGATCCGCTCCGATGCTGCCAAACGCTCCGGAATTTGTGAACATGGCAATATTTTTGCCTTTCAGTAGGGGCATCTCCGTCAGCATTTTAGGCATGGAATGCAGTTCGTCGATGGATTGCAGACGGATCATTCCCGACTGTTTGCAGGCGCTGTTGAAAATGCTGTCGTTGTTGGCCATGCCGGCCGTGTGAGACATGGCCGCCAGGGCGCCTTCCTGTGTGCGTCCTACTTTGTAAATCAGGATCGGTTTACGCGATTTTCTGGCAGCCTCCATCAGCTTGCGACCATTTGTGACGCTTTCCAGATACAGCCCGATCACCTGCGTTTCATCCGTCTGAAAATAATCGATCAGATCCGCTTCATCCACATCGCATTTGTTGCCGATACTGACAACCTTGTTCACGCCGACGAGATCGTAAAAAAAGGACTCAATCACCAGCACGACAACGCCGCCGCTCTGGATGATAAAGGAAATGTTACCCGGTGCTTCGAATATCCGGCCCATTTCGACCAGGCTGGGATTGACGCCATAGAAACAGCAGAATTTCTTGCGGGTATCCAGTGTTCCCAGACAGTTGGGCCCCATGATCCGAATGCCGTGGGCTTTGGCGATTTCGTCGATTTTGCGCTGCATGGCCTTGCCGTCACTGCCGCCTTCGGAAAATCCGGCGCTTTCGATGATGACCCGCTTGATTCCTTTACGGGCGCAATCGCCGATGATCCTGGGGACGTTTTTGGCCGCCACGATAATGACGGCCAGATCCGGACTTTCGGGAAGATCGAGTATCGATGAATAACCCGGATAGCCGTTCACCTTTTCGCCTTTCGAATTGACCGCGTAAACTGCACCGGGATATTGAAGATAATCCTTCAGCATGTTACAAATTGTAGCTCCAAGGTTAAAAGGGGTATTGGAGGCGCCGACAACAACAACAGAATGGGGATCGAAAAATTTTTCCATATGCAATTCACCTGCAGCAAGATTAAGCTTTTTTTTCTATTCAAATCCATCACGCTTTGTCAAGAAAGAAAAATGTTCAAACCGCCGATGACTGTCCGGTAATCATGGTTGCGGATTTTGTTTTTATGTAATATTAGTATAACCGAGTTTATCAGGAGAAATAAATATTGTCCAAGCGCATCATTGTTCTGTCCGAAGACATCGCCAATAAGATTGCCGCCGGAGAAGTCGTAGAGCGGCCGGCTTCCATCGTCAAGGAATTGCTGGAAAACGCCATTGACGCCGGGGCGACCGATATCCGGGTTGTATTGGAAAAGGGCGGTACGCAGTCCATCAGGGTCACCGACAACGGCTCCGGCATCGATCACGACGATGTCCCGCTGGTTTTTGAAAGACATGCCACCAGCAAGATTCATCAATTTGAAGACATATTCAATGTTGTGTCGTTCGGTTTTCGCGGCGAAGCGATGCCGAGCATTGCCTCCGTCGCGAGAGTAGAAATGTTAACCAGACGGAAAAATGATGTGTCCGGCACCCGGGCGATTCTGGACGGCGGTGTGATCCGGGCCATGGATCCGGCCGGAACGCCCGAAGGCACGCAGATATCGGTCAGCGGCATCTTTGCCCATGTTCCCGCCCGCCGTAAATTTTTAAAAACGGAAGCGACGGAACAGGGGGCCTGTCTGGATGTGATTACCCGTCTGGCCCTGGCCCATCCGGAAATCCGTTTCAAAGTCGAGGCAAACGGGAAGGAAATATTCGCGGCTCCGGAAGTCCATGACACGGCCAAGCGCATTGCCATGGTCATGGGCGGCGAGTTTTCGGCGCATTGCATGGCAGTTGATGCACAGCAGGACGCCATGACCCTGAAGGGATTTATTTCGCGTCCGGAATACTCCAAATCGAATTCCAAAAGCATTTATCTGTTTGTGAATAAAAGATTCATACGGGATACCAGCCTGACGCATGCCGTATTGTCGGCATACCGGCAGATTATTGAGTCCAGACGTTATCCCGCCGCGGCGCTGTTTCTGGAGGTGCCGCCCGAAGACGTGGATGTCAACGTCCATCCTGCGAAGATGGAGGTGCGCTTTAAAAATGCGCATGGCGTTTATGAACTGGTCTCGAAAACCATTGCTCATCATTTGTCCCGTGCCGAAACATCCAGAGGACATTACCTGTATCGTCTGGCGCCTGCGGAAAAAAAAGATTATTTCCATCGGCAGCCTTTTGTGAATGAGCCGTCTCCGTCCATGCCTTCCAGACCCGCTGACCGGTCGCATGCACAACAGGGAATTCAAAACATTTTATTGCACCGCTCACAGGTGTCGCAACCGCTGGCTGCTTCAGAAGGGGATGCGGGTGTCCCTGATAAAACAATTTTATTTGGCGACATGAGATATGTGGGTCAGTACGACGGCACCTATCTTCTTTTTGAGGGACCGGATAGCCTCATTCTGCTTGATCAGCATGCAGCGCATGAACGCATTATTCTGGAGAAACTAAAGAAAGACTCCGGTAAAAAGGCGGCCGGTCAGTCGCTGCTGCTGCCGGAAATTGTCAACCTGACACCGGGACAAATGGCCTTGCTCAACGATGCTCTTGATTTTCTCGAAACGATCGGTCTGGAAATCGAATGCTTCGGCCGGGACGCGGTTGCCGTAAAGACGGTGCCGACAATGTTATCCAAAGTGAAGATCAGCGAAATGATATACGATATCGTTGATCAGCTTGCCGACCAGAACAGAACGCCTTCTCTGCAGGAACGCAGCGACAACCTTCTGGCCTCCCTGGCCTGTAAAGCGGCGATCAAAGCCAACCGATTGCTTTCCCGGGACGAAGTGGACGCGCTGTGCCGCGAACTTGCGGAAACGCCGTTTCATGCAACCTGTCCGCACGGACGTCCGATCACCATTCAGTTCTCCTTAAGCGAAATCGAAAGACTGTTCAAAAGGAAGTAAAAAAACCGAAGATGAAGAAACTGCCGCTGGTTATCATCAACTCACCGACCGCCACGGGGAAAACGGATCTGGCCGTGTATCTGGCTTTGGAATGCGGCGGTGAGATTATCAGCGCGGATTCCATGCAGGTCTACCGTTATCTCGATATCGGTACGGCCAAGCCGACGATGGAACAGCGCCGTGGGATCAGGCATCATCTGATTGATGTCGTGAATCCCGACGGGGAATTCAACGCCGCTTTATTTGCCGCACGCGCCCGGGCGGTCATTGAGGAACTGGTTCATCAGGGGAAGCCGGTCTTCGTTGTCGGAGGAACGGGGCTTTATATCCGGGCATTGCTGAAGGGAATTATCGACACCCCGGATGTCGATGCATCCATCAGAAATCATTATCGGAGCCTCCGGGAAACGCACGGCAAAATCTATCTTTATGATTTGCTCCGGCAAAAAGATTCCACGGCTGCCGCGCAAATCAATCCGAACGATTCGGTCCGCGTGATCCGGGCCCTGGAGGTGCTGGAACAGACCGGCGAATCGATTACAGTGAAACAAAAAAAACATTCTTTCAGCGAAGACCGTTACACAACCTGCAAGATTGGACTCAGGGTGGAACGCGGCGAATTGAAGGAAAGGATTGAAAAGCGGACAGATGCAATGATCCGGGCCGGCCTGCTGGATGAGGTCAAAGGCGTTCTGGCAAGAGGATACAGAGAAAATCTGAAATCGCTGCAATCGCTGGGCTATAAACAGATCATCGGATTCCTCAACTGGCAATATGACTGGCGCCACTGTGTGAATTTCATTAAACGCGACACGTGGCAATACGCCCGGCGTCAGATGACCTGGTTTTCCGCCGATAAGGAAATCAACTGGTTTGCGCCCGATGCACTGGACATTCTGAGAAGACATGTTAAAATATTTCAAAATGAAAATCAGGAGACTGAATGACCCGAAGAGATCACCATACGTCCGTTGAGTATTTGTGCCGGCTTCAGAGGCTTTTTGTCGTCGTCCTGATTGCCCTGCCGTTGAATATTGGCGCGGCAACTCATTACCACTGTGCGGACCGAAGCGGCCTTCAGACGTTTTCCGATTACCCTCTGGAGGATCAGGTTTGCACCGAAATGGTATCGCAGGAGGAGACGGAGATTCCAAAGACGGATAGACCCATTGCGCCCAATGCGGAATCGCCCGAGAAAAAAACAACCAGAATCGCCGTCAAAGAAAACGGTATTTTGGTTCCTGTAACGCTCGGGTATGACGGCCGGGAGGCAGACATCCGTTTGGTTCTGGATACCGGTGCTTCCGCCACGACCATCTACGACAATGTAGCCGGCCGATTGCTGGTAAATTTAAATAATGCGCCAAAGGCGCAGGGGCGGGTTGTCGGCGGTGGAACCATTGATGCCAATCGTGTGACGTTCAGTTATCTCAGGATCGGCCCCAATACCTTTCGCGACTGGAATATTTTTGTTGTGGAAAATAAGGACGGTGATACGTCATACGACGGTCTGCTCGGCATGGATGTCTTAAGCACCATGCGGTATAAAATCGATTTCAGGAATCAGATCATTATCTGGGAATGAGTTTTTATAATAATGTGTCTATTGTGCAATCTTTCACCGTTTTATCCGGGGAACGATGATTCGCTCACAGTCTCCGTCTCGTCATTCATGCCGGAGGGACAATAACGGACAATGCAATATTGCTTGACTTAAATTGGTTCTAAAGATAATAATATCAAACTGTTTGGACTATGTGGCGATGATGAACCGAAAAAGAGACAGAATAATATTTTTCACCCTGTTGATTTTTGCGTCCCTGCTGACGTTGGCCGGCTGCGAACCGAAAGTACGGGTTGCGGTAAGTCAACTGGATACGCCGGGGCACCATACCTACGCCGGCCTGAAGCTTCTGGAACTCGAGAAGTATTCCGATGCGATTAGAGCCTTTAAAATGGCGACCCAGCTGGACAGCAACTATTCCAAGGCTTATACGGGGATGGCGCTCGTCGGCATAGCCACAGGCAAACTCTCGGCGGCGGCGGATGATCTTGAAAAAGGAATTCTGAACGCCAAAACATCCGATGAAGAACTTTTTGTCAACACGGCGGCTATTCGTTATCACACGGCAAAAAAATCCGATGAAAAATGGCTGGAGAAGGCAAAGTATTATTTTGTCGAGACCGTGATGATCGATTCTCAATACGCGCCTGTTTACTATTTCATGGGCATTGCCTATCAGGAAGCGTTGGAATTCGACCAGGCGGCAAAAATGTTCAACAAAGTCATTCAGCTGAAAGCCGGTCATATCGAGGATGCCAATAACCGGTTGGAGTTCCTGGAGCTGGTGCACAAAGCCCACCCCGCCACGCAAGCCGGGAAGCAAATCGCGCTCAAGGAAACGGTGAGCCGGGCAGATATCGCCATGATGCTGGCCGAGGAGCTAAAAATAAAAGAGCTCTATCAAAAATATTTGCCGAAAACGGCACAGGAGGCGCAAACCGAAGAGGAAAAAGTTGCCGCGTCGATGAGCCAGGCTGAACACGTTGCAAAAGAAATGGAAAAAATGGATCAGTTTCATTCCTACATGGTTTTGCAGGAGAAAGAACCGGTGAAACTGCTGGCCAATGACATTGCCCTTCATCCTTTGAAAAATTGCATTGAAGCCGTCCTCGAAGCAAAAGTTCACGGTCTCGAAAATGATCCCAAAGGCAATTTTAAACCGGATGAAATTCTCTCCCGCGGCGAATTCGCAATTATTCTCGAAGATATTCTGATAAAAGTATCGGGAGAGAGAGATATCGCCGCCAGATACGTCAGCTCCAATTCGTTATTTCCGGATGTTCCCGCAGACATGCCTTATTTTACGCCGATTATTTCAGTGACATCACGGGGAATCATGGAGGCAAAAAATACAAAGACGGGCGAGTTTTCCCCCTTAAAACCCATGTCCGGTGTTGAAGCGCTTCTGGCGGTTAAAAAGCTTAAGGAGAATTTAAAGATCGATTAATAAGTTATTAAAATATAAAATATAAATAATAAAGGGGCGAGAAGCCCTTTTCGTTTGTAGACCCGAATGAGGAGTAATGATCGCATGGCAAAAAGAGAATTGGGCAAGGCTTTTGAACCGGCCGCAGCCGAAAAAAGATTATATGAATACTGGTTGAAAAATAAATATTTTCACGCTCAGGATAAAAGCGAGGCCGAGGCGTTTTCCATCGTCATTCCGCCGCCGAACGTGACGGGTATGCTGCACATGGGGCATGCGTTGAATAATACCTTGCAGGACATCATTATCCGTTTCAAGAGAATGCAGGGGTTCAACACGCTGTGGATGCCCGGTACGGATCACGCAGGCATTGCCACCCAGAATGTGGTGGAACAGCAGTTGCTCAAGGAAGGAACATCGCGTCACGACCTGGGACGTGAGAAATTTATCGAGCGGGTATGGGAATGGCGCCGGAAATACGGCGGGGTAATTATCAATCAGTTGAAACGTCTGGGATGTTCCTGCGACTGGGAACGGGAGCGCTTTACGATGGATGAAGGATTGTCCCATGCCGTTCGCGAGGTATTCGTTCGTCTCTTCAATGAAGGCATGATTTATCAGGGCGATTATATCGTGAACTGGTGTCCGCGCTGCCACACCGCCATTTCCGATCTGGAAGTGGAATTCAAATCTGATGCAAGCTTCCTGTGGAACATCCGTTATCCCTTCGCCGAGGGGCAAGGCGAAATTGTGGTGGCAACGACCCGGCCGGAAACCATGCTCGGCGATACCGCGGTGGCTGTTCACCCGGACGACAAACGATACAAAAACCTAATTGGCAAATACGTCATACTGCCCTTGATGAATAAGAAAATACCGGTTATCGCCGACGATTATGTGACGATGGATTTCGGATCGGGGGCCGTAAAAATCACGCCGGCATCGGATCCCAATGATTTTGCCATGGCTCAGCGACATCATCTGGAGATCATTTCCGTCATTGACGGCAAGGGGATCATCAATGAAAACGGCGGAGCCTATAAAGGTCAGGATCGTTATGAAGCCCGCAAAAACATTGTCAACGATCTTCAAAAGGGCGGATATCTGGTCGGTACCGAGCCGTACGCTCATAATGTCGGACAATGCTACCGCTGTAAAACCGACATCGAACCGATGGTCTCCAAGCAGTGGTTTGTAAAAATCAAGCCTCTGGCCAAACAGGCCACCGCCGCGGTGATCAAGGGGAAAACGAAAATCGTTCCCAAAACATGGGAAGCAACGTATTTTGACTGGATGAACAACATCCGCGACTGGTGCATTTCCCGCCAGCTCTGGTGGGGGCACCGCATTCCGGTCTGGTATTGCGACAACTGTAAAAAAGTGATTGTGTCCACGGTGGATCCCGACACCTGTCCCGATTGCGGCGGCGCCTCTCTGAAGCAGGACGAAGATGTCCTGGATACCTGGTTCAGTTCCGCGCTCTGGCCTTTTTCCACGCTGGGCTGGCCGGAAAAAACGGCTCCTCTGAAAACGTTTTACCCGACCTCGTTGTTAATCACCGGATTCGACATTCTCTTCTTCTGGGTTGCACGCATGATGATGATGGGCCTTTACGTGATGAAGGACGTTCCCTTCAAGCATGTGTACCTGCATGCGCTGGTCAGGGATGAAAAAGGCGAGAAGATGAGCAAATCCAAAGGCAACATCATTGATCCGCTCTTAATGATTGATCAATACGGAACGGACGCGTTTCGTTTCACCCTGGCCGCCTATACCGCTCAGGGACGCGATGTGCGCCTTTCCCCCGAACGCATCGAGGGCTATAAATTCTTTGTTAATAAAATCTGGAACGCCTCCAAATTGACATTTGCCAATCTGGACGATTTTGACGAAACCGCAACTGCGGAGGTTGCCGATTCGCTGGCGGATTTGTGGATCAAGGCCCGTCTGAATAAAGCGGTGGAGGACGTGACGACCGCCCTGGATGAATACCGCTTTAACGACGCCGCCGCCGCGGTTTACCGTTTTATCTGGCATGAACTGTGCGACTGGTATCTGGAACTGAGCAAACCGGTTTTCTACGGCAAGGGAAGCGCAGAACAAAAACAGGCCGCCCAGAAAACGCTCGGTGTTGTTTTTCCGACTATGCTGAAATTGTTGCATCCCTTCATGCCGTTTTTGACGGAAGAGCTCTGGCAGGTCTTTCACGGGGACGATAAAAATTCAATCATGATCAGCCGGTTTCCGGCGGTTTGTTCGGAATGGAAAAACGACGCGGCGGAAAAAGAAATGGAAACGATCATGGATATGATCACCGCCGTCCGGAATATCCGGGGTGAAATGCGCATTGCGCCGTCGCAAAAGCTCGATGTTTTGATGTCCACCGTCGATGAAAAAACCCAAAAAATGGTGGAGAAACATAAAGACTATATTTTAAATCTGGCCAATCTGGAATCCTTAACCGTTGAAATCAATGCGGTGGAACCAAAAGGTGTGGCCACGGCGGTTGTCGGCTCGACAAAACTATTCGTTCCGATTGTCGGCATCGTTGATCTTTCCGGCGAAATAGCCCGTCTGGAAAAGGAACTGGCCAAGATATCAAAAGATCTGCAGCAGAGTTCGAAAAAGCTGGCCAATCGCGATTTTATGTCAAAAGCCGCGCCGGACATCATTCAGAAAGAGGAAGACAAGGTGAAGGATTTCCAGAAAAAACACACCACTCTGGAAAACGCTCTTAAGAAATTGAAAGGCATGTCCGCCTGATGGAACAGAGGATTGTGAGAATCATTCAAAATGCATTGGCCGAGGATATCGGATCCGGCGATATTACGACAGGCGCGACGGTCAATGCCCGAAAAAAGGGCAGGGCGGTGGCCATTGCCAAGGGGAATTTTATTGTTGCCGGAACGGACGTATTTGCCGGGACATTCAGGACGCTGGATAAAAACATCAAGGTCCAAAAAAGGATTCCGGAAGGATATCCGGTAAAGAAAGGCGACATCATCGCCGAAGTATCCGGCCGTTTGGACCATATTCTAATGGCGGAACGCGTTGCTCTGAATCTGTTTCAGCGGATGTGCGGCATTGCCACGCTGACCCACCGGTATGTCAGGGCGGTTCGTAAAACGAAAGCCGGAATTCTCGACACACGCAAAACCGTTCCCGGATTGCGCGTTTTGGATAAAATGGCGGTCAAAACCGGCGGAGGACAAAATCACCGGTTCGGTCTTTACGACGGTGTGCTCATCAAAGATAATCACATCGAGGCTGCAGGCGGAATCACAGCGGCGGTAAACGCGCAAAGAAAAAAACTTTCACGTTTCATGAAAATCGAAGTAGAAACCCGGAATCTGGATGAAGTCCGGGAGGCCCTTGAGTGCGGCGCCGATATCATTATGCTGGATAATATGAGCGTTTCGGCCATGAAAAGAGCCGTATCGTTTGTAGCCGGGCGCGCGCTTCTGGAAGCATCCGGCAATGTCGGCCTGAAGAATGTGATGGATATTGCAGCCACCGGCGTAGATTTCATCTCGGTTGGGGAACTTACCCATTCCGTGCAGGCGGCCGACATTTCACTCAAAATCAGGTCTTCATCCTGATGGAATGCTCTTGATGTATGGATTGGAACATTGCCCGATTGCAGGAAACCCTCGGCACAGGACTATTCGGCGGCCATCTTCATTTTTATCCTGAAATCGTATCGACAAACGACGAAGCCATCGCGCTGGCGATGGCGGGTGCGCCGGAAGGCACTGCCGTTCTGGCGGATGCGCAGACTGCCGGAAGGGGGCGCTGGCGGCGCTCCTGGATTTCACCGCCCGGGGTGAATATTTATACAACCATCGTTTTAAGGCCGGAATGCGAATCTTCCGGGGCGTCTCAGATTCCTATCATGGCAGGCGTAGCCGCAGCAGAAGTTCTGGACGGCGTTTGTCCCGGCCGAGTAAAGCTCAAGTGGCCCAATGATGTCATAATCGGCCCCAAAAAAGTCTGCGGCATCCTGTCCCAGGCAAAAATAACATCAAAAAAAATTGATTTTGCCGTTGTCGGTATCGGCATTAATGTCAACGCGGGTGTGCACCATTTTCCAAAGACCATTCGGGAGTCGGCAACGTCTCTGTTGATCGAGTCGGGCGGAGAAATTTCCCGTCACGATTTGTTAATTAGCCTCTATGAAAATCTTGAAAAATGGTATAAACAGCTACTGCAAAAAGGATTTGAGCCCGTCCGAAAAAAGTGGCTCGAATCGGCGGCGATGATGGGACGGCCCATCCGGATCGCGTTTAAGGGTGAAAGCACAGAAGGCATAGCCAAAGGGCTGGGTGATGACGGTTGCCTGATTCTTGTCGTTGAGGGCAATGAAGAAATTAAAGTCTCTGCGGGAGACGCAACGATTATGAGGTGGAAAGAAAATGCTTTTGGTGATTGATGTCGGAAATACCAACACCGTACTGGGGCTTTTTGACGGAAAAAATCTGATCCATGACTGGCGCATACGGACGGAAATCGACCATACCATTGATGAATATGGTGTGCTGATTTATAACCTGTATCAGTCCAGCCGGAAAAAAGAAAAAGCCTTCAAAACGGTTTCCGCCATTATTATCTCATGCGTGGTTCCTCCCATGCTCAATATTCTGGAACCGCTCTGTATCAAGTATTTCAATGTCAAGCCGTTGATCGTCGGACCAGGCATTAAAACCGGGATGCCGATCTTCTACGATAATCCCAAAGAAGTCGGCGCCGACAGAATCGTCAATGCCGTGGCCGCGTACAATAAATACCGGAAGGAAGCCATTATCGTCGATTTCGGCACGGCCACAACGTTTGATTATGTTTCCCCTAAGGGGGAATATATGGGGGGGTGCATTGCTCCGGGGATTGTCATTTCCAGCGAAGCGCTTTTTGAAAAAGCGTCAAAACTGCCGCGTGTGGAATTCAGCCGGCCCAAATCCGCGATTACCAAAGATACGGTCAGCGCTATTCAGGCGGGAATTATGTTCGGTTACGCCGGACTTGTCGACGGAATCGTCAACAGGATCAGGACGGAAGTCGAGACAAAACCGCTGGTCATCGCCACGGGAGGCCTGGCCAATATTATCGCACCCGAGACTAAAACCATTGAAAAAATAGAAGAGATGCTCACCCTCGACGGTTTGCGTTTTATCTACGAACTGAATAAAAAATAATTATGCTCAATGTCGGACTGACAGGTGGTATCGCCTGCGGAAAATCAACCGTCGCGAAAATGTTTGTTGAAAAGGGAGCGCATCTCATAGACTTCGACAAGCTGGCCCATCGGCTGCAGGAACCGGGACAGCCCGCGTGGCAGAAAGTCGTTGATTATTTCGGCAGGCAAATTCTCCGTCCGGATCAAAAAATAGACCGCGTCAAACTGGGCCGCATTGTCTTTGCCGACAAAAAAAAACTCCGGGTTTTAAACAAGCTCGTTCATCCACCGGTTTACAGGGAATGGCAGTTGCGCCTGGAAAAAATCGGCAGGAAAGAAAAACATGCCATTGTTTTGTCGGATGTGCCGCTATTATTCGAGGGGAAAAAAACTCATCTTTTCGATCTCACTATCCTGGTTTTGTCCGATCCGGAGGATCAGATCTGCCGTTTGATTTCCCGTAATCGCATATCCGGAGAAGACGCCCGGGCACGATTAAAAAGTCAGATGCCGATCGGCAAAAAAACGGCGTTGGCGGATATTGTGATCGACAACAGGGACAGCATTGCGCGCACAAAAAAAACAGTGGATCGGGTCTGGAGAAAGCTTGTCCGACTGGAAAAAACCAAATCGGCCTGATAGACACAGGCCGTCATTATTCGAGAACAAATCAGGGAGGAAACAATGATCGAAAAAAACGTAAAAACAGATTTCAGTTCAAAAATATCCGAACCGGTCATCGGTGCGGGTACCTATGTCCATCCGCTGGCCGCGGTTATCGGCAATGTCATTCTGGGTGAAAATATCATGGTTGCCCCGACAGCCTGCATACGCGGCGACGAAGGACAGCCGCTGCATGTCGGCGATGATTCCAATGTGCAGGACGGCGTGATCATTCATGCTCTGGAAACAGAACTGGACGGCAAACCGGTTGAAAAAAACCAGAGGGACGTTGACGGCAAAAAATATGCCGTTTATGTGGGGAAGCGTGTTTCCCTGGCGCATCAAGTGCAGATTCACGGGCCGGCGGTTGTCATGGACGATACCTTTGTCGGTATGAAAACGCTGATTTTTAAATCTTTTGTGGGGAAGCATTGCGTTATTGAACCGGGTGTGACGTTAATGGGCGTCACGGTGGACGACGGCCGTTATGTGCCGGCGGGATCTGTGGTCAAAACGCAGGCCGACGCGGATGTCCTGCCGGTCATTACGCCGGATTATCCGATGAAAGAAATGAATAAAGGTGTTTTGCATGTGAACAAGGCTCTGGCCAAGGGGTATCTGGCAGCGGCTAAAAAATAACGTCGTAAAAGGCATCCGGTATTTTCAACGGCCGGATGCCTTGCAGAAATGAAATGTTGACACACGCTTCGGAAATTAACCATCATCATACTTGTTTGTCCTGCGGAAAAACAGACCCGGTCAGCAAACGACGGTATTGTTCGGTGAAATGCCGACAAAATCTGCGGCAGAAACTCAACCTGAAGAACGGATTGCTGCAGGCCTTGAATACGAAATACGCAACCTTCTATTTTTCGAAGACCATGATCATTCTGGATGTCGTGCCCTACGGGTCCAGGGAGATATTCCGGTATGCCATCAGGCGCAGAGCGGGAAACACGCCTGCCATCGATTTCAGTTTTATGACCAACAATCTGGGAAAGGCCTGGTGGGCTGTGTCGGACACAACGCACAGAAATTATCTTGCGTCGCAGCATGTGTTAAAAATGGCGAAGCGTTATACGATTACGGACAAATCGCAGCGGCCGAAAATAGTTAAAATACCGGCGGTGAAGGTGTCAGCGCTGAATTGTCTGGACATAAAAAAAATCGATCTCGCATCCTGTGACCTCGACAGGGTCATCAAAAGCGCCTATCGCCGTCAGGTGAAAATCCATCATCCCGATCTGGGCGGCAAAGCGGCAGATTTCAGGAAGATTCACAGCGCCTACAAAGAGTTGCTGGCGTGGGCGGATCATCCTGTCTTTGTCCATCGGCGGGGGTTTCCCGATAAATGGTTTTACAGCGCAGAAACCCAAAAATGGGTTCAGCCGACGCCGCTATCCGACTGATCCGGCCGGATTATTTCCGAAAAGACTGCAAATCTTGAGGGGTGTTGATGTTCGTGAAGAGGGGTGTATTTCCGGCAAAGGGTCGGATGTCTTCTTCGGTGAGTCTGAGCGTATGCATGTCTTTGAATAATCCGGCGATTTTCAATCGGTCGGCAAGGATCATCTTTTTCATAACGGCCAGACAGCGGCGCGAATAGATGGCATGCAGGGCCTGGAATCCTTCGGATAACTCGGGGACGATGATGTCGTATGATCGCCGGCGTCCGATCATGTAACGGATGAAATCTTCATTCAGGCAGGGCATGTCGCAGGCGGCAACAAAACAGTCATCGCTTGCGGCGTAAAATAATCCCGTATAAATTCCGCCGAGGGATCCCTTGCCTTTGTAGATGTCCGTGACAATCATCGCCTCGGAAAATTCCACGTACGCCAGCGGATCATTGGTTACGATAATGATCTTTGGGAAAATTCTGCGATAAACGGACAGGGTCCTGTCCATCAGGCGCTTCCCGTCTATTTCCAGAAACGCCTTGTTGACGCCCATGCGTGAATTTTTCCCGCCGGCCAAAATAAGTCCTGTGACGTTTTCCTGCATATGATCAATTCCTAAAGGGTTGTCCGATGGTCCGTCTCGTCCTGATTCCGGAATCGCATCACGTTCAGCATGAATATCTCCAGTTTGCTGATCACATTGGGCGGAAAAAGATTCCCGTCGATTTCAATGGAGATGGCCGGATATTTTCTTTCCCTGGCCCAGGGGGTCAGGACGCCCTCGATCACCCGGCCGATCAGGCAGGCAAACGGGGAGATGTTGACGATGCCGGCATAACCGTCCATCATGGCGGTGGCTGCGACACCGCTGGAGATGCTGATTTCGGAATACAGTTCGTTGTTGACGAAATGCTTTTCAGTGTTTTCCATAATTTCATCCATGTTGTGCGGAGCGTGCGGAACCAGGCCGGTTGTCGAAAGAATGTCGCGGATGTTTTTCTCCACTTTCTTTTTATAGACGTGCTCGATTTTCCATTTGACGATATCGGAAAATTCCGCAGCCAGAAACTTTTTGTACCAGGGAACGAGTTTGAGACGTTTTTGCAGTTCGTGACGGCGGACGAAATCACAATAGTAAACCCACTCGGCAACATTGGAGACCTTGCCGATAATACCGCGCCGGCTGAAATGCCTGATCAGTTCATCTACTGCAAAATCATCGCGCCTGACGTAAATCTCTCCGACAATCAATACTTTCGGGCAGTCATCGATTTTTTTCTTTAAGGGGATTTTGGCGATCGAAGAGGATATCTCCTTCAGAACGGGAAGCGATTGCGTGACATCTTTTTCCGCAACGTCGATCAGTTTTTGCCAGATGATATTGTAATCGGAAACGGCCTTGACCGGATCCGCCGCACAGGTGCGCAACGAAGTTTCAATATCCTTCATATAATCGCCGATGAGTACGGCCCACCAGGCATATTTGGAAAATTCCGTTCCCAGCTCGTTATAAGAATTGTCGGCGTCCAGCGTGAAAACCACGACATTTTCCAGACGCAGATCTTTGAAAAGATTTTCATAGAAAACAAAATACTGGCCGGTTCGGCAGGGACCGGTTGTGGTTGGCACGAACAGAATGTAAATTTCGTCTTTGCGGTATTTTTCCGACGATAGATATTTCAACGTACTGCCCAGAACGAGATGAGAGGGCAGGCATTCCTTGCCGGAGGCGTGATTGCGTGCCATTTGCAGCGTATAGATATCCGGCACGGGCATGGTTTCCGCATGAATACCCAGCCCGCGGATCGTGGCGGCCAGCACTTCCACCGACAGTCTTCCCATGTTGGATAAAAGCAGCTTGACGCGGGGATTGTTTTTGATGGGAATCTTTTCGCCGGTGAGGGTGTTTCGGATATGAATGTCTTCGCCGGAAGTGTTGATAAACCTTAGACCGTTATCATACCGGCTTTCTCTGATGTCGCTGATTTTGGAACGGTAACCTTCGATGATGTCCAGAAAGGCCTCGATACGCGTATCCACGCCGGCATCGGCCGTGTGGGAATCCAGCTCCAGAACCAGAAAGGGTTTCATCCCCATTATCCACTTCAGATAGTGAAGCATGAAGGAATCGGGAGCGCAGGAAAAATTGGAGATGTATGTTACAAAGATATTGTCTTCGTTTTTCAAAAGCGCGGCAGCTTTCATGTCCTGCTGACCGTAGTACCAGTACATATTGGGATAAATCCCCTGATCCTCAAATGGCAGGATGTCAAAAGGAACGACGGTGAAGCCGCGGGAGGTGTATTTTCGCGGAATACCCATGTTCGCATCGGGTGTAAACGCGTTGTAGGGCCGCCCCAGAACGGCAATAACGGGTCTTTGGGATTTGCGGGAATTTTCAATTGCTATTTTACCCAGTTCGGCGAATTTCCTAAAGCATTCCATTTGCTTTTCCAGGGCAACGGAAAAAGCCAGGCGGGCGTCCTCCTGATCAAAACCGAGCCGGACAGCCATGGCGATAAACGATTCGGAGGCTTTCTGTGTCCCGTACATAAAACTGACAACGGGAGCGAGGTATTTCCCCTCCGGAATTTCTGGAAAGGCTTTTTTAATATAGTAAGGCAAACTCTGCGTGATCGGACAGAAACAGGCCGGTGTATTGCTTTCATAGCTTTCCATATCGCGGAAATGCGGCAGAAAAATATAATCCACGTTGCGGTTGAAAATATCCTGAACGGCACCGTGGGCAATTTCCGCCGGAAAACAGTACGTGCTTTCCACCCGGGCAACGCCCTCGTGTGTGATGTCGCTGGACAGGACGGTTTCCACACCGAGCGTATGGAAAAACCAAGCGTAAAGCGGCCAGTGCGAATAGACGGAAAAGCATTTCGGAATGCCGACGACGAAATCCTTTTTTCTGATCAGGTCGGCCGGTCGGGGAGCGCATTGATTAAAGAGTAGGTCGTTGCGCTGTTCGATATAATCGACAACATCGCTTTCATCGAAACTTTTTTTCTTCCTGATGTTGGCGTATTTGTTACAACGGCCGCCGAACATATATTTGCGGCCGTTGACATTCAGTACGCGTATCGGGCAGAAGTTATCGCAGGCGCTGCACTGAAATTCCTTTTCATGGAGAATCTCGGTCGACAGAATCTTTTCAATATCGTAATCTCTTCTGCTGAGAAATCCCTCATGCAGTTTCTGTCGGGCAAGAATGCCGACGCCGAAGCAACCCATCAGTTCCGGATCGGGAGGCACCAGAATATTCTTGTCCAGAAGCATGGCGAAAGCCAGAGGAACCGCCTTGTTCTTGGCGACGCCTCCCTGCAGGACGATGTTTTGGCCGACGGTTCTGTTGCCCACAACGCGGTTGAGATAATTGGATACGATGGAGGTAACGATACCCGCCGTAATGTCTTCACGCGACGCGCCCTGCTGAATGGCTTTCCGGACATCCGAATTGATGAAAGCGGAACAGTGCTCCCCGAACTTCAGGGGTTCCGACGCGCCAAGCGCGATATCGCCGATTTCCCAGGCATGATGAATGTTCAGATCGCCCTGCGCGGATTCTTCAAGAAAGGAACCGGTTCCGGCGGAACAGGCTTCATTCATTGCATAGTCAATCGGCACCTTGTTTTTCAGATAAACGTACTTGGCATCCTGTCCGCCGATTTCAAAGATGGTGTCGATGTCTTCCTGATAAAACGTCGTTCCCACCGCATGAGCAATGATTTCATTATACACGCCGGGCGTTTCCAGAAAAACGCCCAGCAGTTCTCTGGAGGATCCGGTGGTGGCGGCCAGGGTTATTTTAATTGCTCGGTCGCCGATATCCTCCCGGATCTGCTTTTGCATCTCCAAGAAGCAATTTTTCAGGGCTTTGACCGGATCTCCATGCGTGCGTCCGTAAAAGGAGGCCGTAATCTCGGAGGTTTCCATATCAATAAGACAGGCTTTGGTGGTGGTTGACCCTCCGTCGACCCCGAGAATATATTCCCTTCCCGCAATGACTTTTGATTTTTTGGATGGAAGATAATGAACTTTCCCCTCGGCCGTTTTCAAGCTTTTGAATCTCTTGAACTGGACCATATGGGTTTTGAAAAGATCGTTCAAGGCGGGCAGGGGAGTGCCCATCGAGCCGGCCAGCAGGGCGGCGCCGTAGGCTTCAAAGTAAACAGCCTGATCGGGGACGATAAAATCATTTTCCGGCATGCGTTGGCGGATGAAGCGGATCAGATGCGGGTTCCTGGTGACGCCCCCGACCAACAGAACTTTTTTGCCGGCTATTTTTGCTTTTTTAATGAAATCGATGACCTTGGTTGCCATGACATCGCTCAACGAAAGCACGATGTCGCCCGTGCTGGCCTCCCCCTTGTTCAGACGGTGGGTACAGTCGCTTTTCATGAAGACAGAACAGCGGGAGGACAGTTTCAGAATCCGGCTTTCTTCAGGAATGGAATGAATATCGTTGAGATGCATGTTCATCCGGCCGAGCTGCTGTTTGAAAAACTCGCCCGTGCCCGAAGCGCATTTGTTTCCGGAAAAGCTTGTGATGATTTGCTGATTTTCATCAATGCTGTAAACGACAAGATCTTCGCCGCCCAGAGAAACCAGCGCGTTAACGTTGCCGTTTAAATGCCGGAGCGCTTCTTCAATGCAAAGCGGCTCGATGACGCTGTTGACATTTAAAAGATTTCTCCCTTCCGTGCCCGTGGCCAGGGTTAATACGCCGGGCGGGAAGCTTCGCTCGGACAACGTTTTTTCCAGAGCGTGAACAAAGTTTCCTTCATGGGGTTCGACTTTTTGCCAGACAATCCGATCATCCTCAAGCAAGATGAGCTTGATACTGGACGATCCTATGTTAATTCCCAAAGTCTGCATGAGCTCTCATCAATCATTTTTCAGGTGTGTTTAGTTTATTTCTTTTAAATATTACGCCACAATCAAATCGTCAAGTTTTAGATGAAAAAAAGAGTCTAAAAAAAACAATCTTTTTTAATATCAACAATATGGGATTTTCCGATCCCGGACGTGAAAGCGTGTAGAAAAAGACGGCGGGAAATCATTATTTAAAATGATTTCCCGCCACCGGTGAGCAATGATTTCTAATTTTTTTAATGGCCTTCTTCCATAGCCCCGGCAATATACATCATGGCCAGAAGCATGAAAACGAGCGTCTGTACAACGGATGTAAAAACCATTAACACAAACACGGGAAGAGGAACGAACCAGGGAACCAGAAAGAGAACGACCAGAAGGACAATGTCTTCACCCTTGATATTTCCGAAAAGACGGAAAGTAAGGGAAAGCGGTCGCGAAATGTGGCTGATGATTTCGATCGGCAGCATTAAGGGGGTCAGCCACCATACCGGCCCCATGAATTGTTTGAAATATTTTAAGCCGTGTTCCTTGATGCCCACAACATGGGTGGAAAGAAAGACAATCAAAGCCATCGCCGCATTGGTGTTGATATTGGATGTCGGAGATTCAAATCCGGGAACGATTCCGATGAGGTTCGACACAAGAATAAAGAGCCCCAGAGTGGAGATCAAAGCAAAAAACTTTCTTCCATTGTGTCCCATGATTTCATTCAGCAGACCATCGAATCCGCCGATAATGACTTCCATGACGTTTTGAGTTTTTCCGGGATAAACTTCTGTACGTCTGGTGGCCAAAAAGGAAAAAAAAGCTAAAAGAGCCATTACAAACAATGTGTTAAAGACAATCGTCATGTCAATACCCACATCTTTCAGCCATTGCGTGTGAAAAAATATTAAGGGTTCCATCTATTTTTATACAACCTCCTCAATAAAGTTTTTTTTTGCCAGGGCGATAATCATCGTTGCCAGAATATTGATTATCACAACGGAAAGTCCGATAAGCAGTCCAATGATGTCAACGACATTATTGGCGATTAAAAGATACAGCACAACGGCCATGATGGCCAGGCGGATGTAATATTTTACCATCACAGTGCCTTTGGGATTCCCTTGCAGGTTTTGAAAAATACCGCGTAACCCCCGGGCCATCCAATGAAAATTGACAATACTGACAAAACCGCCGAGCAATATGCCGAGAGAAAATTTTAACGGAGCTAAAAACAGGGATGGGATGAAAATAACGGCCAGAATGATCCAGTTGGTGATTTCAATCCTTTTTTGGAGCGGGTCTTTGACGATGAGGTTCACTTTTTAAACTCTTTATAATGGTTTCTTCATCCGTAAAATTCTTTTGAACTAAAACATATAAATTACGAAATCCGGCCGCTAACCCTATGAATAAAAAAACAACCGTAAAAACATGACCGGAATCGAATTTTTTGTCCAAATACGACCCCAGCAGAAGACAACCGAAAACTGCCAGAATCATGGCAATGCCGATGCTGCTGGCAAAAGCCATTTGCATCGCATACTTTCGCGTTTCTTTATCCATTCGCTGATTGGCTCCTTAGCACCTGCGGCCATTAAAGTCAATAAAAAAATGACCGGCGTTCATTTTTTTAACAGATGACGATTTTTCTTATACCAATCAATCGTCTTGGTGAGTCCCGTCCGAATATCTGTTTTGGCAATAAATCCGAATTCTTTCAATGCTTTGGATGTGTCCAGCATACGCTTAGGCTGTCCATCGGGCTTGGAGGAATCCCACACAATCCGGCCGGAAAATCCGGTCAATTCGGCAATCAGAGTTGTCAGATCTTTTATGGAAATTTCAAACCCCGATCCGAGATTGACAGGGTCGCTTTTGTCGTACAGTAACGTCGCCAGATAAATGGCTTCTGCGGCATCCTCCACATAGAAGAATTCCCGGGTGGCCGAGCCTGTGCCCCACACCTCCAGCTGATCGGATTGACGATCGATGGCTTCAAAGCATTTTTTGATTAATGAGGGAATGACATGCGACGAACGGGAATCAAAATTATCTCCCGGCCCATACAGATTGACCGGAAGCAAAAATACCGAGTTAAACCCGTATTGTTGCCGGTAAGCCTGCGATTGCACCAGCATCATTTTTTTGGCAAGTCCATAGGGGGCGTTGGTTTCTTCCGGATAGCCGTTCCAGATGTCTTCCTCGCGGAAAGGCGTCGGGGTAAACTTGGGGTAGGCGCAAACGGTTCCCAGGGCGACAAATTTTTCAATTTTTCTAATGTGTGCTTCGTGGAGCAACTGCGCTCCCATGATTAAATTATCATAAAAAAGTTCCGCCGGTTTTTCCTGATTGAACCCGATGCCTCCCACTTTGGCAGCAAGATGAATGACGACATCCGGCTTCGTTTCCTCATACATTCTCCGGATCGCGTTAATGTCCGTCAGGTTATATTCCGGAAGGTCGGCTATTTCGATATTCCGGCAGCCTTTGCTTTTGAATTTTTTCAGCAGATGCGTTCCCAGAAATCCCCTGGCGCCGGTGATGGTAATCCGTTTTTGAGGTAGCATTGGCAAAGCCTTAATGGTTGAAATTTTGATTATTGGAAACGAAACCCGCATCCAGGAGCGTTTTTTCTTTTTGGGCAAGCTCCATGTCTGATGCGATCATCATATCGACAAGGTTCTCGAAGGACACCCGGGGTTGCCAGTTCAATATTTTTTTTGCTTTTGTCGAATCGCCCAGCAGAGCGTCGACCTCTGTAGGACGGAAGTACCGTTTATCGATTTCCACATAACGTTTGTAATCCAGATCAAGTTTTTGAAAAACCATTTCTGCGAATTCCCGGACGGAATGGGTCTCTCCGGTGGCAATGACAAAGTCGTCCGGCGTGTTCTGCTGCAGCATCAGCCACATTGCTTCCACATAATCCCCGGCAAATCCCCAGTCCCGTTTGGCTTCGAGATTTCCCAGATACAACTTGTCCTTGAGACCGAGTTTGATCTGGGTTGCCGCACGGGTGATTTTTCTGGTCACGAATGTTTCGCCGCGCCGGGGAGATTCATGATTGAAAAGAATTCCGTTGGCCGCAAAAATGCCGTAGGCATCCCGATAATTCTGCGTGATGTAATAGGAATAAACCTTGGCGGCCGCATACGGACTGCGGGGCTGGAAAACGGTTTTTTCATGCTGCGGCGGCGGTGCGGCCCCGAACATTTCGCTTGATGACGCCTGGTAGAATTTTGTCGTAATGCCCGTTTTGCGGATTGCTTCAAGAATTCTCAGAGTTCCCAGCGCGGTGACGTCGCCGGTGTACTCGGGCATGTCGAAGCTCACGCGCACATGACTCTGTGCGCCCAGATTGTAAATTTCATCGGGTTTGACGGAATGGAGCAAATCCATCAATTGCGCGGAGACGCTCAAATCCCCGTAGTGAAGAAACAATCGGGCCTCGGGATCGTGAAAATCATGGTAGAGGTGATCGATGCGTTCGGTATTGAATGTGCTCGACCGTCGGATCAATCCGTGCACTTCGTATCCCTTGTGCAGTAAAAATTCCGCTAAATAAGAACCGTCTTGTCCGGTAATGCCGGTCAGGAAAGCTTTTTTCATCTGGACTCCTGAATCTTTGAAATTATTTTATGTCGCTTCATACCGGATTGAGGAATGCTTGTCAATGAAACGATTAAAGATTTCTCAATGTTTTTGCGCAGGCCTGAAGGGTTTTCTGAAGATCTTTTTCGGTGTGGGCAAAAGACAGAAAGCCCGCCTCGTATTGAGAAGGCGCGAGCCAGATGCCGTTTTTCAACATGCCGCGAAAAAACCGGGCAAACATGTTTGTGTCGGATTTCAATGCCGTTTGAAGATCAACGACAGGGCCTTCCTGAAAAAAAACGGTGAACATCGAAAAAACACGGTTGATGCAGACAGGAATTCCTTTTTTGAAAAACATTTCATGCATGGCCCGGCAAAGCTGATCTGTCTTTTTATCCAGAGAGGCGAAGGATTTCTTTTTTGCCTTCAAAAGCTGAAGCGTTGTTAAACCGGCGATCATCGCCACAGGGTTGCCGGAAAGCGTTCCCGCCTGATAGACATCTCCGGTCGGCGCCAGCCGCTCCATGATTTTTTTACGTCCTCCGATCGCTCCGACGGGCAATCCGCCGCCGATGATTTT